>JBFDTN010000001.1:697500-1046250 GCA_040719455.1 Streptococcus pneumoniae
TGCCTCGACCTTAGTAAAAGAGGGCGTGGGAATCGCTCTTGCTCTTGACGGCATCATTGAAACCAATTTTGAACATAGTTCTCTTGCTTTTATACCCTTACAACTAGCTACTCAAGACACTCTTCAACTCATTTGGAAAAAAAGAAGCAATCAGTCCAATGTTGTCAAAAAATTTCTCCAAATCGTAGAAGAAATATTGCAACTACAAAATAAAAAGGAAGTGAGACAGAAACCATGATTTCGCTGAAATCGACTTTCCTCACTCCTTTATTTCTAAGTTCGATCTAAATTAATCTACTGTTCATTAAAACCAGAGACAAGACTGCGTCAAATAGTTAATAAGAGGTAGGAACTTTTGTCCCAACCTACCATACTATAGTTGTTTAGTTTTTATTTAATACGAGGCAACGAGTCGCAGGCATAACTTAGGTTCAGCAAGACGAGATAACGACGTAATAAATGAAAACTAAATGACTATACTCCCTGAGATGGTAACACATCTCAGTTTTTTGTATGGCGAATTGTCAAATTAAGTGCACATTTATCCCATAAAAAATTTCATAAGGTGTTTTCCAGTTTAGACATTTTCGTGGTCTGTTGTTTAATTTATCTTCCCATTCCTGAATGATCAAGTGTTCTACCTCTGTTAAGTCACTTCCTTTTGGAAAATACTCTCGCAATAAGCCATTTGTATTCTCGTTTGTTCCTCGTTGCCAAGGAGCATGAGGATCAGGAAAATAGACTTCGACATTTAGTTTCTCGGTGAGTTCAGGATGTCCTGAGAATTCCTTACCTCTATCAGGAGTCACTGTTTCTTTTGGTAGGGACTCTAACATATTTACCATGGCTTCTATAACCAATTTACTTTTCTTGACAGCTACTTTCTGAATTTTGAGGAAGCGGGAATGCCTATCAGTGAGTGTTACTAGGCAAGCTTTTCCAGTCTTTCCAGCAACAGTATCGGCTTCCCAATCACCTATTCTCGAGCGTTCATTGGCTGCTGTTGGCCTCTCATGAATGGTATGAGAAATAGGAATTTTTCCTCGCTTTTCCACATGGGATTGTGTATGGCGTGTTTTACCATGGTGACGAAGTTTGCGAACAACCCCACGAGCACCATGTGAAAGAGGCGTGTCGTCAAAGTGACCGCGATAGATAGCTCTATAAATGGTTTGATAACTAATGACGGGTCTTTCTCGTTCTAAACGTAATCGTCCCTCAATTTCTTCTGGCGACCATTGACACTCAAGAAAAAGATGCTTGACGGTCTGACTGAGTTCAGTGTCTATTTCTAATTTCCTTTTTCGCCCACAATGCGATTTAGCGAGATGATAAGCTGTTTGTGCCCTACTAGGCGAATAGTTGCCTTGTTTTGAATGACGTTTTAATTCACGACTAATACTTGAGGGGTGCCGATGTAATAGTCGTGCTATTTGAGAAAAGGTCATCACTTTAGTACGATAAATCAGAATACTTTCTCGTTCATCTATGGTAAAATGATGGTAGCTCATAAGATTTCCTTTCGTAAGATGTTTGTTCAGTTTTATTTTACTAGAAAAAATCTTATGAGTTTTTATTGTGCACTTATATTGTAAATTCAAGATCAAAAAAAGACCAAGATTTCTCTTGGTCTAAGGGCACTTTCGTGTGATAAGCAGGTTCACACAACTTATCAAGGTCCGCTCCTGCGTTTTGACCTCCCTAGCGTGAAAGTGGCTACTGCCACATTCGGCTCATCGCATAATTCTATTATAGCAGATTTCTTGGTAAATGCAAATTCTGAACATTTGGGGGTTGTATCGAGATTTTTGAGAATTGAAAATTCCACCTACCTTTACTCCAACAAACTTTTTTGTAGCCAGACAATATCGTGCCACTTTGAAAATTTGTAGCCTACCTTTTTAAAATGCGCCACTTGCTCATAGCCACGTTTTTCATGAAAAGCGATACTGGCATCATTGGGCAGAGAAATGCAAGCAACAAAATTCTTAAAGCCACGCTTGATAAGCTCTTCTTCTAAGGCATCGTATAGCGCACTTCCGATGTGTAAGCCACGTTTTGTTTCATCGATATAGATGGTTAATTCTGCGGTCCAATCATAAGCAGCTTTATCATAGTAAGTAGAAGCATAGGCATAGCCCACAACTTTTCCTTCGTATTCCGCCACCAAGAAAGGATGACGTTGTTGGATAGTGGCTATTTTTTTTGCAAAATCCTCTCTACTGGGTACTTTTAAATCAAATGTAATAGCTGTTTTCAACACATAGGGTTCATAAATAGCACGAATGGCAACAGCGTCAGCTACCTGTGCAGCACGAATTGAAATCATCATTTTCCTTTCTTTTTAAACCAATCAAATAGACTTGTCGTTTCTGAGTTCTGCCACCAATCCTGATACACCTCAAAAACCTGCTCCACACTACCAAATTGGTCCACCAAGTCACAGACCGTCAAAAAGGCATGCACATAAAAGGTGTAGAGATAGGCCAGATTACCGTCTTTGTAAGTCTCTTCTGAAAACTTCTCAACATGAAAGCCGCCAAAAATAGGATTAAAAAAATCGACTTGTGTTTGTAATAAAGTACGTATCTCTAGGAGTTCCTCATCTGTGAGAATATAGCGATACGATAAGTATTCGCACATGCCTTCTTCAAACCATAAATCATCCCTAGCTTCGCCATACTCCGAACCAAACAAGTCGCTGTCATGGGTTATTTCATGTAAGAAAATCTGCGTCATCTGATAGTCTGGTAAATTTCTATAATAGTCTACTAAAGACTGAGGCATTTCATAGGGAGCAAAAGCCTTTGATAATAAATCTTCCCACTCTTTTTTATCTGGACACATGATAATGCGTGTGCCATTGTTATAGGCAGGCAAGTCGTGATTTCCAAAGATGTGACTTGCAAAAGAGGCTTTGGTCCAAACCACAAAGTCTGCTGGCTCTTTTAAGGCAAAATGGATTGCCAAATACTCCCTATAAAGCGCACCTTGCTTGAACAATTCATCCGTTACAGGCTGGATATGAAGCCTATCGTTGTCTGCTTCATAGGCATAGATTTGTCTCATTTCTCCAGCAACTCCCGGTCGTAAATGGTGTAGTCACAACGATAAATAATCAAACGCTTCCCATCAATCAAAAGTTCTGAGGTCTTTGGCGCATCTGACGCGTACAAGGATACCTTGTTGCCTGCATAAGTCGCAAGCGGGGTGCCGTTTTGTGAGCGAATGAGAATGACTTTTTCTTTTCCTGTAAAGTCATTTTTAAACTTGGACACCATGCGATTCAATATCGGAACAGCTGCTTGCTGATCATCTGCGGTCGCCGTTTTCTGATATTTTAAGAAAATATCTTCCAGTCCGTCTTCTGCTGCAATCAAGGAGGAGCCAACATGGTCAATTTCGTACTTGCCCAAGGTGATTTTCAACACCGCACTATCTCCCTTGGAGTTCCCCTCGCTGTCTACTGAATCAAAGTCTTCATTGCGCGAAATAGACAGCGATTTTCCAGACATTTCATCAATCAACTGAGAATTTTCATCATAGGTGCGCAGGTTCATCTCAAGCCCAATCCATTCAGCCTCGGTATTTTTCCACCAATTCTGAATTGACTGACATCCTGACAAGATAGTCACAGACAAGCCTAGCACTAGAGCCATTTTCAAGAATTTCTTTTTCAAACTTTTTCTTCCTCTCTGTATTTTTTTTGAAAAAACTAATATCCCTAACATGAGGCATTGAATGCCTAATCCTAGTAGCGTAACCAGATATAAAGGAGAGTAGGTTACAAATATAGCTATGATATGGAAAATCAAGGCAAATCGCAATCCCCACTTACTGTAAGATAGAATAGTGAACAGCAAAGTCGCCATTCCTAGGACTAATACTGCCAATTGGGGCATTAAGAAAATGAGCAAAAAAACACTCCATCTCCTATCGATACATCCCACTCCCAGCATTTCCTTGGAAAAAAAGAAACAGAGCAAACAAGTGTAGCACATCTAACATAAGAGCGATGATCATTCGTCGCTTCCGTTTTTCTTCCTGTTCAACTGTCATGTTCTTCCTCCTTAGTCTATCATATTATACCAAAAAACTGGAGAAAATCCCCAGTTTTAATGTGTGACAAATATTAGAAGAGTCCAATGGCTGTACCGTCTTCTGCTACATCCATGTTGAGGGCGGCAGGTAGTTTAGGTAGTCCTGGCATGGTCATGACATCACCAGTTAGGGCTACGATGAAGCCTGCACCAAGTTTTGGTACAAATTCACGCACGGTGATGTCAAAGTTTTCAGGCGCCCCAAGGGCTGTTGGTTCATCTGAAAAACTGTATTGAGTTTTGGCCATACATACTGGCAATTTGTCCCAACCGTGTTTAGCAAATTCTGCCAACTGAGTGCGGGATTTCTTTTCAAAAACCACACCTGTTCCACCGTAAATCTCGGTCACAATCTTGGACACCTTGGTCTCCAAGCTATCCTCTGCCTGATAAAGACGTTTATATTCCGCAGGATTTGTGGCAATGGTTTCGACAAGGGTTTGAGCCAGCTCTAGGCCTCCTTCTGCCCCATTCGCCCAGACGCTGGCCAGCTCGACTGGCACACCAATTTCTGCGCAGAGTTCTTTTAAGGCTGCGATTTCTTCTGGGGTATCTGAGATAAATTCATTAATGGCAACAACTGCTGGAATACCGTATTTTTTCACATTTTCAACATGGCGTTTAAGATTGGCAAAGCCCTTTCGCACCGCTTCTACATTTTCTTCTGAGAGACTATCTTTTTCAACACCACCGTGCATTTTAAGAGCACGTAGGGTTGCGACAATTACCACAGCATCAGGCGCTTTTGGTAGATTTGGTGTTTTGATGTCGAGGAATTTTTCCGCACCAAGGTCTGCCCCAAATCCTGCTTCAGTCACTACGTAATCTGCCAGACGAAGGGCAGTCGAGGTCGCTAAAACAGAGTTACAGCCATGCGCGATATTGGCAAATGGACCACCGTGCACAAAAGCAGGTGTGCCGTAAATGGTCTGTACAAGATTTGGTTTTAGGGCTTCTTTCAAGAGAAGAGTCAGCGCCCCTTCTACCGCTAAATCTCTGACATAGACAGGACTACGGTCAAAGCGATAGCCAATCACGATACTTGCCAAACGCTCTTTCAAGTCATTCAAGTCCGTTGCAAGGCACAAAATGGCCATGATTTCAGAAGCAACCGTAATATCAAAACCATCCTCACGAGGAATCCCATTCAAGGGACCTCCCAAACCAACGGTCACCTTACGTAACGCACGGTCATTCAGGTCCACCACGCGTTTCCAGATAATACGGCGTTGATCAATACCCAAGCTATTTCCTTGGTGAATATGATTATCAATCAGGGCAGACAGGGCATTGTTCGCCGTTGTGATGGCGTGCATATCCCCTGTAAAATGGAGATTAATGTCCTCCATCGGTAAGACCTGAGCGTAGCCACCACCCGCAGCACCGCCTTTAATCCCCATAACAGGACCGAGTGACGGTTCCCGCAGAGCAATCATGGTTTTCTTGCCAATGTTCGAGAGGGCATCTGCTAGACCAATGGTCACCGTTGACTTACCCTCACCAGCAGGCGTTGGATTAATTGCCGTTACCAAAATCAGCTTCCCCAAGTCATTTTCCTTGACCGCTTCAATCTTATCAAAGGACAATTTCGCCTTGTATTTTCCATATAATTCCAAATCATCGTAGGCAATGTCTACTTTTTCAACCACATCTACAATCGGCTGTAACTCCACACTTTGTGCAATTTCGATATCTGTTTTCATAGCGACTCCTTTTGATTTCCTCTTTTCATTATAGCAAAAATGTCGTAAATGTATATCGTTTCTCTATATTTTTCTTTAAAAGTTCGGTATTTGCTTTTCTTCTGCTTTTGGTTGCCTTTTCATTTACGAATATACAAGTTTTTGATACAATAAAAGATATGAAAATTTTGATCACATCTGGAGGAACCTCTGAAAAGATTGACCGCGTTCGCTCCATTACGAATCATTCCACAGGTCGGCTGGGAGCTACTTTGGCTCACTATTTCGCTGAAAAAGGAGACGAAGTGACCTTGGTTACGACTGAAAAAGCGGTAAAACCAGCTGCTAAGCCAAACTTAACCATTACCTTAGTCGAAACTGTAAATAGTCTATTAGAAACACTGGAACCACTGGTGAAAACACACGATGTTCTCATCCACGCCATGGCTGTATCTGATTATACACCTGTTTATATGGCTGATTTTGACCAAGTCGCACAAGTTGAGAATTTACAAGTCTTTTTAGAGCAAGAAAATAGTGAATCAAAGATTTCTTCTCACTCAGATTACCAAGTTCTCTTTCTCAAAAAAACACCGAAAATCATTCGTCATATCAAACTTTGGAATCCTAAGATTACTCTCATCGGCTTTAAACTATTAGTGGATGTTCCGCAGAAAGAGCTGCTTGATGTAGCTAGTCAGAGCCTTGAGACCAACCAAGCAGATATGATTGTGGCAAATGATTTGACAGAAATCACCAAGCATCATCACCGCGCTTACTTGGTCGAAACAGAGAAAGTTACTTCCGTTGAAACCAAGGAAGAAATTGCTCACCAACTCTACACCTATCTCCATAGAAAGGACGAACGATGACACGCATTACTCTTGCTGTGACCGGCAGTATCTCAGCCTATAAAGCTGCAGATTTAACGAGCCAGCTCACCAAAGCTGGCTATGATGTGACAATCCTAATGACGGAAGCTGCTACACAGTTTATCACCCCCTTGGCCCTGCAAGTTCTCTCGAAAAACATCGTTCATACTGACGTGATGACAGAGCCTTTGCCAAACAAGGTCAATCATATCGAGCTAGCCAAGCAAACAGATCTCTTTCTTGTAGCTCCAGCAACAGCAAACACCATTGCCAAATTAGCGCACGGCTTAGCAGACAATATCGTGACTGCTGTTGCCCTTGCTCTTCCTAGTCATACACCAAGATTACTCGCCCCAGCTATGAATACCGTCATGTATGAAAACCCTCTAACCCAAGCGAATCTTCATAGCTTAGAGAGTGTAGGCTATCGCTTTATAGAACCTCGTGAAACCTTACTTGCCTGTGGAGATTACGGCAAAGGAGCCCTTGCTGAACTCCCACTCATCCTTGAAACTGTAAAGGAAATAATCCATGAAAAGACAATCTAACCTTGCTTCTATTGCTATCTTTTTTGCTGTGATGTTAGTTCTTCACCTGATGAGCTCCGTCATTTTCAATGTCCTACCTGTTCCCATCAAACCAACCATCATCCATATTCCTGTGATCATCGCAAGTATCCTGTATGGACCACGTGTGGGTGCTATTTTAGGCTTTCTCATGGGAATGATTAGTCTAATGACCAATACAGTGGTACTGCTTCCAACCAGCTATCTCTTTAGCCCCTTTGTGCCAAATGGCAATCTCTTTTCAGCCATTATCGCACTAGTCCCACGAATCTTGATTGGCATTACCCCTTATTACACCTATAAATTCCTCAAAAATAAACTAGGATTAGCTCTAGCTGGAGGTATCGGCTCACTGACCAATACGATATTTGTCTTAAGCGGAATTTTCTTTCTCTTTTCAAATGTTTACAAAGGCAACATCCAATTACTCCTTGCATCTGTCATTTCCACCAACTCCATCGCTGAGGTGATTCTTTCTATTTTACTGACAGTAACCATCGTTCCTCGCTTGAAAAAAATACAAAAATAATCACGTGAAAACGTGATTTTTCTTTGCAAACATGATATAATGAAAGCGATTAAAAGTATAAAGGAGATTGTTTATGTCTTACCAAGAAAATTTTCAAACATGGCTGGATTATGCTGAACTCCCAGCCTACTTGCGGGACGAATTAGTCGCAATGGATGAAAAAACAAAAGAAGATGCTTTTTATACCAACCTTGAATTTGGAACGGCTGGTATGCGTGGTTTGATTGGTGCAGGAACGAATCGTATCAATATTTATGTCGTTCGTCAAGCAACCGAAGGTTTGGCACGCTTGATTGATGAAAAAGGTGAAGAAGCAAAAAAACGTGGGGTAGCCATTGCCTATGATTCTCGTCATTTCTCACCTGAATTTGCTTTTGAAGCTGCTTCTGTCCTTGCTAAACACGGCATTCAATCCTATGTATTTGAAAGTCTTCGTCCGACACCTGAACTCTCCTTTGCTGTCCGTCATCTAGGTACTTTTGCCGGCATTATGATTACAGCTAGTCACAATCCAGCACCATTTAACGGCTATAAAGTCTATGGAGAAGACGGTGGACAAATGCCGCCACACGATGCAGATGCACTGACAGACTATATCCGTACGATTGACAATCCATTTGCGATTGAAGTTGCAGATGTCGAAGCTGAAAAAGCGAGCGGTTTGATTCAAGTCATTGGTGAGGCGATTGATGCTGAATACCTCAAAGAAGTCAAATCTGTCAACATCAATCCAGACTTGATTGCAAAATACGGAAAAGACATGAAGATCGTCTATACTCCGCTCCACGGTACTGGTGAAATGCTGGCACGTCGTGCCCTTGCCCAAGCAGGATTTGATTCTGTCCAAGTGGTGGAAAGCCAAGCAGTTGCCGATCCAAACTTCTCTACTGTTTCCTCACCAAATCCTGAAAGCCAAGCAGCCTTTGCACTTGCAGAAGAATTAGGTCATAAAGTTGGTGCCGATGTCCTCATCGCAACAGACCCAGACGCTGACCGCGTTGGTGTAGAGGTCTTGCAAAAAGACGGAAGCTACCGTAATCTCTCTGGAAACCAAATCGGTGCTATCATTGCTAAATACATCCTTGAAGCCCATAAAACAGCTGGCACTCTTCCAGCTAACGCTGCCCTTGCAAAATCAATCGTATCCACTGACTTGGTAGCCAAAATTGCTGAAAGCTACGGCGCAACTATGTTCAATGTCTTGACAGGCTTTAAATTTATCGCCGAAAAAATTCAAGAATTTGAAGAACAACACAATCACACGTACCTATTTGGCTTTGAAGAAAGCTTTGGCTACCTCATCAAACCATTCGTTCGTGACAAAGATGCTATTCAAGCTGTCTTAATGGTTGCAGAAATCGCTGCCTACTATCGCTCTCGTGGATTGACACTAGCCGATGGTATCGAAGAAATCTACCAAGAATATGGCTATTTTGCAGAAAAAACACTCTCTGTGACCCTCTCTGGTGTTGATGGAGCAGAGCAAATCAAAGCCATCATGGAAAAATTCCGCAAGGAACAACCAGCTACTTTCAACAATACAGCTATCCAAATCACAGAAGATTTCAAAGCGCAAACCTCAACTGACCACGAAGGGAATGTGACTGCTCTTTGCACACCACCAAGTGATGTATTGAAGTACACTCTCGCAGATGGATCATGGATCGCCGTTCGTCCGTCAGGAACAGAACCAAAAATCAAATTCTATATTGCTGTTGTAGGATCTTCAAACGAAGATGCCGATGCAAAAATTGCTGCTATCGAATCCGAAATTACAACATTTATCAAATAAGAAAAAGGGGACTGGACGTAACGCCCAGCTCCCTTTTCATCCTATTTAGAAATGAGGAAATTATGCATTTTAATCCTACTATTGAAAACTTAGAACAAAAAAACGTTGCCGATATTCGTAAAAAACTCGCTAATGGCGAAACTGCTACTTTCTTTCTCGGAAGAAATACCTGCCCATACTGCCATCGCTTTGCGCACACCTTGGCAGAAGTTATAGAAGAGACGAAAGAGACTGTTTATTTCATCGCCAGTGATCATGTAGAAGACTGGCATGAATTACAAGACTTCCGACGGGAATTCAACATTCCAACTGTCCCTGCCTTTATTCATATTGAAAACGGACAACTTCAGGTCCGTTGCGACTCCTCCATGACAGCAGAAGAAATTAAACAATTTGCCCATTTCTAGCCATTCAGGCGTCGTTAACTCGTCTTACCTAACGCCTGCGACTCGTTGCATCATACTCAATCAAAACAAAACACGCTAGAATCCTCACCACCAGCCACTAAGCTGCTGGTGTTCTTCTCATGAAAAACTAACTTGAAACGATAGAAAAATGGTAGTGGGATTCAATCATGATGTCGAAGAAATCGATTTTATCACCCTCATTTTCCAATTTTTAGACCCAGATATAAACAATCTTCTCCTGAATGTCTTCACTTTCTCGTTTCTGAATTCAGGTATGAACAGTCCACTCGATTATTCATATTCCTCAAGATTGACGTGGCACAACTACTGCGTCAAACTGTTAGATCTATAAAACATAATGAGGTCGGAACTATTGTTCCAACCTCATTTGTTATTCATAAAACTAACGAATTCCCAAAGCAATCCGAGCATATCGACTCATTTTTTCAACCGTCCAAGCAGGGTACCAAACCAGCTTCACATCGACTTTTGTAACTTCAGGAACATACTTCATCGCATCATAAATCTGATCCGTCAATAAATCTGCCAAAGGACAGCCCATTGTCGTCAAGGTCATATCGATCTCTGTATGCCCCGTTTCCCCATCAAAACGAATCTCATAAATCAATCCAAGATTGACAATATCAATCCCCAACTCAGGGTCAATGACTTCTTCTAAAGCATGGAAAATCCGCTCTTGAATTTCTTTTACCTGTTCTTCTGTATAAGCCATGAATCATCTTCTCCTATCATTGATTTGATTTGTTTGCGCTTTTTATAGACTTTTAGTGCTGATTTGCTTTTCTAGCAGGCATTAGAAAGACTTAACAAAATCTACTAGAATTGCCTATTCTCGAATTTCTGGTGGACATTAAAAATCTATGCAGGAAGAAACCGTTTTTCGATTGCTAAGCAAACGTTAAAACGATTTCCTAAACCAGCCTGCTCTCTTATTTTCTAGCGGACCTTAGCCAAAGCCACTGAACTGAGCTACTTTTGTATATTTAGGTAAGCGTCTGATACTGCCTATCCTTACATTGCCCATTCCCTTATTTTCTGACGGACATTAAAAAGTCCACTGGATTTGCCCACTTTCTAATTTTTAGGCGAGAGTTAGAAAAATCCCCCTGACTAGCCCACTCTCGTGTTTTTGAGTGGGCGTTAAAACGGTTCCCCGAACCGTTTTAATCCTCTATAAAGTCACGCAATGGTTTGCTGCGGCTTGGGTGGCGTAACTTGCGGAGGGCTTTGGCTTCGATTTGACGAATCCGTTCACGTGTCACATTAAAGACTTTACCAACATCTTCCAAGGTCCGCATTTTTCCATCATCTAGTCCAAAACGCAAGCGTAAGACATTTTCTTCGCGGTCTGTAAGGGTATCGAGTACCTCATCTAGCTGCTCACGAAGAACGATACGAGTCGTGTAATCTACTGGATTTTCAATCACTTCATCTTCGATGAAATCTCCTAGATGGCTATCGTCTTCCTCACCGATCGGCGTTTCTAATGATACTGGCTCCTGAGCAATCTTCAAGATTTCACGAACCTTATCTGGCGTCATATCCATGCGCTCTGCGATTTGTTCTGGTGTTGGATCCTGCCCCAATTCCTGCAATAAGTTCCGTTGTTCACGAACCAATTTATTGATGGTTTCAACCATGTGAACAGGGATTCGAATAGTACGAGCTTGGTCTGCAATCGCCCGCGTAATAGCTTGACGAATCCACCACGTAGCATAGGTAGAAAATTTGAATCCTTTTGAATAGTCAAATTTATCAACGGCTTTCATCAAGCCCATATTTCCTTCTTGAATTAAATCCAAGAACTGCATGCCACGACCCACATAGCGTTTAGCAATAGATACCACCAAACGAAGGTTAGCTTCTGCTAAGCGTTGTTTGGCTTCCAAGTCTCCTTGCTCCACCAATAGCGCCAATTCTTGCTCTTCTTCATTGGTCAAGAGAGGAACAACACCGATTTCTTTCAAATACATCCGAACAGGGTCGTTGACTTTAGCTGATGTGCTACCAAGCAACTCCTCATCGCTCAATTCTGGCTCTTCTTCCTCAGTCTGAAGGGCACGCGCACTCGGATTTCCTTCCTTATCTGTAATAGCAATCCCTGCATCTTGAATTCGTTGTAAGAGATCTTCGATACCATCAGCATCTAAGGTGAAAGGAATGACCAGCTGATCATTGATTTCATCGTCCGTTGCTGTTCCTGCCTTCTTATGGTTGCGGATAAATTCTGCAACTTGGACATCAAATGTGGTTACTTCTTTTTGTTTTGTAGTCATACCTACTCCATTCTTCTTTTTTGTGCAATCAATCGTTCTAATTCTTCCAAAGCTAGATCTGCATTTCCACTATGAGAAGCCTCACGAATGGTCTTGCTAATCATCTGGCTTTCTTTTCTGAGCAATTCCTTATCCCGTACCGTCTCGATTTCTGCTAGTTCATGTTCTCCGACATCTTGGGGCAAATTCTCCTCTAAAACGCGGTACCACGCCTGCTGAACAGTTTCTTCTTGTAGAGATAAATCCTGAGGAGTCACTTCACCATTTGTCTTTAATAAACGGTACAAAACCTCAAATTCCGGAGTTGCAAACTGAAAGTCCTCTCGTAAGCGATACTCATTTAAAATCAAAGGATGCTCCACCATTCGTTGCAACAGGTGACTCTCTGCTCTTATCAAGCGAGAAGTCTGCTTACTCACTGGTAACGTAAGGACAGTGCTCGGTCGGCCATGAGATGTTGCCTCTTGCGTCTGCCTCGCTAAAATCCGCACCTGATTAACCGCTTGCTCCACCTGCTGATAATCAAAATCAGGCAACAAGTCTGCCAACTTATAAATATAGGAATTTTGTGCTGTGATGGAGGTCACTTGGGCAATCAGGGGAGCCATTTGATCAACAAAGGCGATCTGTGCCTGTAAATTTTCAATGTTATCAGGCTTGAGATGCTGAATTAAGAACTCTATCTTACTTATTCGTGTTTTCGTCAGTAAATCCTGCAAATCTTCCAAAGAATTTTTTTGAATAAATTCATCAGGATCCATTTGATCAGGAATGGTGACAATCTCTACTGTCATACCATCCAACTCTGCCAATGCTTTTTCCGTTGCTGCTTGACCTGCCTTGTCTCCATCGTAAGTCAAAACAACTTTTTTGGTAAAGCGACTTAGGTGATTGACATGCTCACGCGTTAAGGCAGTTCCCATAGAAGCAACAGCATTTTCAATCCCTGCTCGATAAGCCGCAATCACATCCATGAAGCCTTCCATGAGATAGACTTCGTGCTGTTTTTTCATGACAGCCTTGGCCTTGTCCAAATGATACAGCTCATAGCTTTTATTAAAAATAGGGGTGCTACGGCTGTTTTTGTACTTTGCAATCTTGGCATCTGCATCATGTTCCTGCCAAATCCGTCCAGAAAAGGCAATGACGCGCCCACTATCATCCAGCAAGGGAAACATAATCCGATCTTGAAAAGCGTCAAAGACCATGTTGTTATCCGCAATATTAAACAGCCCCGAGTCCATCAAGGTTGCCTCGCTAAACTTCTCTACCACACTTTGATAAAGATAGGAATTCCCCTTAGGAGCTAGTCCAATCTGAAAATGCTGAATCACATCGTCCGTCAATCCCCGCTGATGCAGATAACTTTTTGCTGCCTCACCCATGGTAGTCGTCATCAACACCGCATGATAAAACTTTGCAGCCTCCGTATGGATATCATATAGTTCCTGATGAGGATGTTTTCGAGGAGTATGCTCTCGACTCTCCACCGCTAGCTGGATTCCCACTCGCTCTGCCAAAACTGCTACCGCATCCATAAAGGTAATGCCACGATAGTCTTCTAAAAATTTAAAGACGTCTCCTGACTTCCCACAACCAAAACAATGATAAAACTGCTTATCTTCAACAACGTTAAAAGACGGCGTTTTTTCTCCATGAAAAGGACAAAGTCCCAAAAAGTTACGTCCTGCCTTGGTCAAAGCAACGACTTCTCCTATGACTTCGACGATATTGACACTATTTTTTATCTCAGCAACAATTTCTTTGCTAACCATAGACAATACCTCCATCTTATCATAGAACATTACTTTCTATTCTACCGTAATTTTGTGAAAAAGTAAAATATTCAACACAGGAAAAAACAAATTGGTTGAAAAAATTTTTAAAGTACGCTAGAATAGACTCATAACTTTTTATTATGAAAGGAAAAGAAAATGTTAAAAGATTTGAAAGATTTTCTTCTTCGTGGAAACGTTGTTGATTTGGCAGTCGGTGTAATCATCGCAGGTGCTTTTGGAGCTATCATTACTTCATTGGTTGAAGATGTTATCACTCCTCTTTTCTTGAACCCAGCTTTGAAAGCTGCTGGTGCAGAAAAGATTGCTGAATTGAGCTGGAATGGTGTAGCTTACGGAAACTTCCTAAGCGCTATCATCAACTTTGTGATTGTAGGTACTGTTCTTTTCTTCATCATTAAAGGAATGGAAAAAGCACAATCACTTGCGAAGAAACAAGAAGAAGCTATCGAAGAAGTTGCTGCTCCAACTGAGCTAGAAGTTCTTCAAGATATCAAAGCTTTGCTTGAGAAAAAATAATCAAAAAAATCAGTCGATTTACGGCTGATTTTTTCTATATTTTATTCTAGGAAAAAGGGAGTGAAACACCCCCCCCCTTTTTTTTTATCTTTAATCGACACTTGCTAAAATAGCTTTAGCAACAGCTTCTTTTTCACGTTCAAGAAGTTCCACACGGGCAGTGATTTCCTTGATTCCCATACTAATGCTACGGCTAATCGCCAAGTCATTCAACTGAGGTTCAAAGAAGGCTTTATACTCTTTTAGACGCTCTTGCGTTTTAAAGATAGCTCCTGGGTAGACGACAAAGTGATCAAAGCTCATATCGCCTCCTAGAGCTGCTTTAATCCAATCCCAGTTTTCACGCGCCCAAAGCCATACAAAGGCTTGAGTGAAATCTTGGCGTAAGAATGCAGCATACCAAGAAGCCAAGTCCTGTGGTTTTACCACAAATTTATCCTGCCATTTGCTGAGAATATGCGCTACTGTATCTTCTTGCTTCGTTCTTGAAAGGGCATTTGCTAGCTCTCTTTGGAAGACACTGTCATTACTCTTGACATACAAGTCAAGATACTTATCAACCAATTCTCTGCTTTCATGGTGTTTCATTTGATTGTTTAGTACATATAAGCGAATGGCTGCTGGTAATGTTTCCAAATCATCTTCGTACGCTCTAAAGAGTTGGCTAGCTTTTGCAACAGCATCTGCTTCATTTGCTTGAATCATGCTGCTAAGAGTAAGTTGACGAACCAGTTCGTCCTCATCTTTTTCACCAGCTACTTTTTCAAAGCCTAAGCGGTCATAATTGTGCTGATTGAGGGCAATCGTCAAGGCATTCAAGGCTTCTTCTACATCTGTATCTGCATCCACAAACCGTCTCAAACCAGCCAAAGCCATAAAGACAGCATTGACCACCATATAAGCTTCGTCTGTCGCTAACTGCTGAATGACTGGAACCAACTCAGCCATAGAAATGCGACCACTTTCTGCCAAGAGGTAACGGTCTTGAACGACTTGCAATTTACTTGTAGCATCCAAGCTTGCTAAATTTTTCAAAAGATCTTCCAACAGTTTTCCTTGGTAATCAATGATATAGTGGGCTGTATTTTCCGTATTCAACCGAAGGGCACCTTCGTTTTGAGTTGCTAATTGGCTGTAATTTGGAATGCGGATACTCTCTTCTGTCAAGGTATCTGGTAAGCCTTTCCAGTTGCTATTAAGCGGTACTTGCCACAAACGACCTTTTTCTTCATTTTCACCAATGAAGAATTGTTTTTGTGAAATAATCAAATCATCTTCTTCCACAGACAAGCTCACCACTGGATAACCTGGTTGCTCTAGCCAAGCATTCATAAAGCTAGCTACATCACGACCTGAAGCTTCCGTAAGGGCATTCCAAAGGTCTTCTCCTACGGTATTGCCATACTGGTGTTTCTTAAAGTAGGCATTAAGTCCTTTTGCAAAGGCAGCATCTCCTAGCCAGCGACGAAGCATATGCATGAGACGGCTTCCTTTCGCATAAACAATCGCACCGTCAAAGAGAGTGTTAATTTCATCTGGATGAGTGACTTCTACATGGACAGATTGCACGCCATCAGTAGCATCACGCTTAAGGGCAGCACCAACGCCACCAGTTTGGAAATCTTCAAAAATCTTCCAGCTTGGCTCCAAAGCATCGACACAGACATACTCCATCATATTTGCAAAACTTTCATTCAGCCAGAGGTCATCCCACCATTTCATAGTTACAAGATTTCCAAACCACTGGTGAGCGACTTCGTGGGCAATCACTAGTGCAACTTGCTGACGACTCATAGCGCTAGAATTCTCATCAGCCAAGAGATAGACTTCACGATAGGTAATCAAGCCCCAGTTTTCCATGGCACCTGCAGAAAAGTCAGGTAAAGCTACATGAAGTGATTGAGGAATTGGGTAGGCAACACCAAAATAATCCTCGTAAAACTCAATCGAACGCTTAGCAATATCAAGAGCAAAGTTCAATTTATTGAGCGGTTGTGCCTTGGTTGCATAGACTCCTACCAAGGTTCCATTCTTAGTCGTTGTTGTAATTCCTTGCAAATCACCAGCCGCAAAAGCTAGAAGGTAAGATGACATGCGTGGTGTAGTCGCAAAGGTCCAAATCCCTGTTTCTTTGCGTTTTTCGATATCGATTTCTGGCATATTAGACAGGGCGATTTCACCATCTTCTTGGTCAAATTTCAAGGCTAAGTCAAAAGTAGCTTTCGCTTCTGGCTCATCCACACATGGAAAGGCTTCACGGGCAAAATGACTCTCAAACTGTGTTGATAGGACTTCTTGTCGCTTTCCATCTACTGTGTAATAAGATGGATAAATCCCTGTCATATTATCCGTGATATTTCCTGAAAAGAGAACATCAAAACTCACTTGAGCTGTTTGATCTAGTTGGATAGAGACAGATTCATGCTCCTTATCCACTTCAAAAGAAAGTTCTTTTTCTCCCAAACGAACTGCTTGAATCGTCAAATCTTTCTGATGGAGGGAAATAGTGGTCGCCTTAGCCTCACCTGTGATGGTCACACGACCTGTAAAAGTCTTGTCTTTGCGACTCAAATCCAAAAACAAGTCATAATGCTCTGGTACAAAGGTGTCAATAAAATGTTCAACTGCTTGCATAGCGTCTCCTTTAATCCATGGCAATCCTCTTGTAAAAAAGGTTTGCCATAATAATCATTTATTCTATTGTAGCACAATTCTTACATATAGACACAATTTTTCCATCTTTTCTGATATTTTATGATAGAATAAAAGAAGTTATTTTTGAAGGAGTTGCTATGTCTGAAGTATTTGATATTACCATTATTGGCGGTGGACCAACAGGTCTCTTTGCTGCCTTTTATGCCCACATGAGAGGAGCCAAGGTCAAATTGATTGACTCACTGCCACAGCTAGGCGGGCAACCGGCTATTCTCTATCCAGAAAAGAAGATTCAGGATGTGCCTGGTTTCACCAATTTAACGGGAGAAGAATTGACCACACGCTTAATTGATCAGCTCACTAGCTTTGAAACCAGCATTCATCTCAATGAAACCCTCCTTGATATTGAAAAGACAGAAGAACATTTCATCCTAACAACCTCTAAAGGCACGCACTTGAGTAAAGCCGTCGTAATTGCCATGGGTGGGGGTGCATTTAAACCACGTCCACTCGAGCTAGACGGCGTGGAGGATTTTGACAATATCCACTACCATGTCTCTAATCTACACCAGTATGCAGGACAAAATGTCGTTATTTTAGGGGGTGGAGACTCTGCGGTGGATTGGGCATTGGCTTTTGAAAAGCTTTCTCCAACCACTATCGTACATAGACGAGATAATTTCCGTGCCTTAGAGCATAGTGTTGACGCTCTTAAAAACTCTAGTGTCAACGTTAAAACCCCCTTTGTTCCAAGTAAATTGATTTGTGATGGCAAACGGCTGACCCATTTAGAAATTACCAAAGTAAAATCAGAAGAAACTGAACTTCTGCCACTCGACCAACTATTTGTTAACTATGGATTTAAGTCCTCTGTTGGAAATCTCAAGCAATGGGGCTTAGAACTTGATCGTCATAAAATCAAGGTTAATAGCAAACAAGAAACCTCGATTCCTGGTATTTACGCTGCGGGTGATTGTTGTAGTTACGAGGGAAAAATCGACTTGATTGTCACAGGCCTAGGAGAAGCTCCTACTGCCATTAACAATGCCATAAATTACATTTATCCCGACCAAAAAGTTCAACCAAAACATTCAACCAGTTTATAAGGGCGAATTGTCAAATTAAGTGCACATTTATCCCATAAAAAATTTCATAAGGTGTTTTCCAGTTTAGACATTTTCGTGGTCTGTTGTTTAATTTATCTTCCCATTCCTGAATGATCAAGTGTTCTACCTCTGTTAAGTCACTTCCTTTTGGAAAATACTCTCGCAATAAGCCATTTGTATTCTCGTTTGTTCCTCGTTGCCAAGGAGCATGAGGATCAGGAAAATAGACTTCGACATTTAGTTTCTCGGTGAGTTCAGGATGTCCTGAGAATTCCTTACCTCTATCAGGAGTCACTGTTTCTTTTGGTAGGGACTATAACATATTTACCATGGCTTCTATAACCAATTTACTTTTCTTGACAGCTACTTTCTGAATTTTGAGGAAGCGGGAATGCCTATCAGTGAGTGTTACTAGGCAAGCTTTTCCAGTCTTTCCAGCAACAGTATCGGCTTCCCAATCACCTATTCTCGAGCGTTCATTGGCTGCTGTTGGCCTCTCATGAATGGTATGAGAAATAGGAATTTTTCCTCGCTTTTCCACATGGGATTGTGTATGGCGTGTTTTACCATGGTGACGAAGTTTGCGAACAACCCCACGAGCACCATGTGAAAGAGGCGTGTCGTCAAAGTGACCGCGATAGATAGCTCTATAAATGGTTTGATAACTAATGACGGGTCTTTCTCGTTCTAAACGTAATCGCCCCTCAATTTCTTCTGGCGACCATTGACACTCAAGAAAAAGATGCTTGACGGTCTGACTGAGTTCAGTGTCTATTTCTAATTTCCTTTTTCGCCCACAATGCGATTTAGCGAGATGATAGGCTGTTTGTGCCCTACTAGGCGAATAGTTGCCTTGTTTTGAATGACGTTTTAATTCACGGCTAATACTTGAGGGGTGCCGATGTAATAGTCGTGCTATTTGAGAAAAGGTCATCCCTTTAGTACGATAAATCAGAATACTTTCTCGTTCATCTATGGTAAAATGATGGTAGCTCATAAGATTTCCTTTCGTAAGATGTTTGTTCAGTTTTATTTTACTAGAAAAAATCTTATGAGTTTTTATTGTGCACTTATATTGTAAATTCAAGAGACAAAAAACGCCCAAAGATTGGAAAAGTGATATAAAAGCAAAATACTCCTAATTCTATTATAGTAGAATTAGGAGTATTTTCTTATAAACAACTACTGACTACATCTATAAAACGGAAATGAGGTTGGAACTTTTGTTCCAACCTCGAGAAATTGTTTAAATAGCTTCTGTCATAAAGCTACGACTTTCAAGTACTTTTAGCATGGCTTCTGCAGTATCCATTGCTGTAAAGAGTGGAATCCCATGCTCAACAGCTGCTCGACGAATGGCAACACCATCACGTCCTGCTGTACGCTTGGTTCCAACTGTATTGATAATGGCCTGAATCTTGCCTTGACGGACAAGGGCTGGGATATCTTGATGATCACTATCACCAATTTTTTCAACGATCTGGACACGTACACCGTTTTCTGCAAAATAAGCTGCTGTTCCAGATGTTGCAAGTATTCCGTAACCAATATTTGCAAAGCGTTTAGCAAGCTCAAGGGCTTCTTGTTTGTTATCGTCTGCAATGGTAAAGACAACTGTTCCAAAGGTCGGCAAATGCAGGTAACTCGCTTCAAAAGCTTTATAAAGGGCTTTTTCAAGGGTTGTATCTGTTCCCATGACTTCACCGGTTGACTTCATTTCTGGACCTAAAAGGCTATCAACTTTTGCTAGTTTTGTGAAAGAAAAGACTGGTGCTTTGATATGAACGCGCGTGCTTTCTGGGTAAAGACCATCCTCGTAACCAATCTCTGCTAAGCTTTCACCCAAAATCAAACGTGTTGCGACCTGCGCCATCGGAATATCTGTTACTTTTGATAAGAATGGGACCGTCCGACTCGCACGCGGATTGACTTCGATGACATAGACCATCTCATCCTTGATGACAAACTGAATATTCATCATGCCTACACAGTTGAGCCCAACTGCTAATTTTTTCGTATAATCAGCAATGGTTTCTTGAACTTTTTTGGACAAGGTTTGCGGTGGATAAACAGCCATAGAGTCACCTGAGTGGACACCTGCCCGCTCGATATGTTCCATGATACCAGGGATGAGAACTTCCTTGCCATCTGAAATCGCATCTACTTCGCACTCTTGACCAACAATGTAGGAATCCACCAATACAGGATGATCTGGACTGGCTTTGACAGCTGTCTGCATATAAGAACGCAAATCTTCTTCATTTTCAACGATTTCCATAGCACGTCCTCCTAACACATAGGAAGGGCGTACAAGGACAGGAAAACCAATCGCGCGTGCCGCTGCAATCGCTTCTTCCTCATTTGTTGCAGTTTGTCCTGGAGGTTGAGGAATGCCCAGAGCTTTCAAGGCTTGTTCAAAGAGATCGCGGTCTTCTGCCCGATCCAAATCTGCTACCTGTGTTCCCAAAATAGTCACGCCTGCTTTTGCCAAAGGCTCCGCAAGGTTAATAGCTGTCTGCCCACCAAACTGCACGATAACACCTTTTGGTTGCTCCAAATCAATTACATGAAGGACATCTTCTACTGTCAATGGCTCAAAATAAAGCTTATCAGATACTGAAAAATCTGTTGAAACAGTCTCTGGATTGCTATTCATGATAATCGCTTCATAGCCTGCCGCTTGAATCGCCTTGACTGAATGCACGGTAGCATAGTCAAATTCGACCCCTTGACCGATTCGAATCGGACCAGAACCGAGAACCAAAACAGACTCCTTGTCTGATGGTAACGATTCATTTTCAAAACCATAGGTCGAGTAAAAATAGGGGGTGCTGGATTCAAACTCAGCCGCACAAGTATCCACCATTTTGTAAACGGGGATAATCTTATTTTCTAAGCGAAGTTTGCGAATATCGTTAGCCTTTCGTCCCCATAGCTCAGCAATTTTTTGATCTGCAAAACCATTTTGCTTGGCACGTTTGAGAACTCCAATATCTCCTTGGTTGGCAGCTAATTCCTGCTCCAACTCGACAATATGAAGAAGCTTGTCTAAGAAGAAAACATCAATTTTGGTCAATTCTGCCAATTCTTCAATGCTATATCCACGGCGAATCGCTTCAGACACATAAAAGAGACGATCATCTTGCGGTTTGACGACTTTTTCCATGAGAGCATCATCAGAAACCTGAGTTAGTTCTGGGATTTCATTGTGGTAGACCCCAATTTCAAGAGAACGACAGGCTTTTAGGAGACTTTCTTCAATATTGCGCCCAATAGCCATAACTTCCCCTGTCGCCTTCATCTGTGTTCCCAAACGACGCTCCCCATATTCAAATTTGTCAAATGGGAATCGAGGAATTTTGGCAACTACATAATCAAGCGCTGGTTCAAACATGGCATAGGTTGATCCTGTCACAGGATTTTTCACCTCATCCAAAGTCAAGCCCACTGCAATCTTAGCCGCTAATTTTGCAATCGGATAGCCCGTTGCTTTTGAGGCAAGAGCAGACGAGCGAGACACACGAGGATTGACCTCAATGACATAATACCTAAAACTATGCGGATCAAGAGCTAGCTGGACATTACAGCCCCCCTCAATCTTAAGTGCACGGATAATCTTCAAACTCGCATCTCGCAGCATTTGATTTTCATAGTCTGATAAAGTCTGCGTCGGTGCAAATACAATCGAATCTCCTGTATGCACACCCACAGGGTCAAAATTTTCCATGTTACACACAACAAGGGCATTATCTGCACTATCGCGCATGACTTCGTACTCAATTTCCTTAAAACCTGCAATCGATCGCTCAATCAAACACTGGGTTACTGGAGAGAGTTTCAAGCCATTTTCTGCAATCTCACGAAGTTCTTCCTCACCCGCACACATACCGCCACCTGTGCCTCCAAGGGTAAATGCAGGACGAACGATGACAGGATAGCCAATCCTATTTGCAAAGGCAACCGCTTCTTCAACGGTAGTCACAATCTCAGACTCTGGAATAGGTTGCCCTAGTTCTTCCATTAACTGCTTGAACAAATCCCTATCCTCTGCCTGATCAATCGCAGATAACTTGGTTCCTAAAAGCTCGACACCTAATTCATCTAGGATTCCTGCCTTAGAGAGTTCCATGGCCATATTCAGCCCTGTCTGCCCACCTAGAGTTGGTAAAAGAGCGTCAGGTCTTTCTTTACGTAAAATCCGTGTCACAAACTCAAGCGTAATCGGCTCGATATAGACCTTGTCTGCAATCTCCTTATCCGTCATAATGGTCGCGGGATTAGAGTTTACCAAAACAACACTGTATCCCTCTTCTTTCAGCGCTAAACAAGCCTGAGTCCCTGCATAATCAAACTCCGCCGCCTGACCAATCACAATCGGCCCAGACCCAATCACCATGATTTTTTGAATATCCCTACGTTTTGGCATAATTAAGATATAAAGGGCGTATAACGAACGCAGTCAAAATAGGAGTTTTTCCGCTGAACCAAAGGTTCTAGGAAAAACTATCTTTTTGACCAAGTTCGTAGCCCGTATTCAGTTTCCTAAATACGAAACCCTTTGCGTCTCCTTTCTATTCATCTGCTCTTCAAGAAGCTATTGACGATCACTCTTTTACAAACGTTCAGCTCCAGCTTTAAATCCATCCATCAACTCCATAAATTCGTCAAACAGATAGCTAGCATCGTGCGGTCCTGGTGCTGCATCTGGATGGTATTGTACGGAAAAAGCTGGGTGATACTTATGACGAACTCCTTCAACTGAGCGGTCATTAATTTCCTCATGCGTGATGAGCAAATCTTCTGGAAAATCCTCACGACTCACGGCATAGCCATGGTTTTGACTGGTAAAATCCACTCGCCCTGTCGCAATCTCACGCACGGCATGATTGAAACCACGGTGTCCAAACTTCATCTTGTAGGTCTTAGCACCGTTAGCCTTACTAAAGAGCTGATGGCCCATACAAATCCCAAAAATCGGAATCTTACCTTGAACACCACGAATCATCTCTAGCGCTTCTGGCACATCATCTGGATCTCCAGGACCGTTTGACAGCATGACGCCGTCTGGATTTAGATGAATAATTTCCTCAGCTGTCGTATTGTAAGGCACCACGGTCACATTGCAGTTGCGCTTGGCTAGCTCTCTTAAAATCGAATGTTTTAATCCAAAATCAACCAAGACAACATTGCGACCAGTTCCTGGTGCTGGATAAGCTGTCTTTGTAGAGACCTGCTTGATATTATCAGTTGGCAGGACCGTTGCTTTTAGCTGATCTTGCAAATGCTCAAGAGAATCTCCAACATTTGCCAAGGTTGCCTTCATGGTTCCATGCTGACGGATAATCTTGGTCAGAGCTCGTGTATCAATCCCTGCAATTCCTGGAATATGCTTGGATTTTAAAAACTCATCTAGGGTCATTTGATTGCGCCAGTTGCTCGCTCGTCTCGCCCATTCATAGACCACCACTCCCTTGCAGGTCGGACTAATCGACTCATAGTCGTCACGATTGACTCCGTAATTTCCCACTAAAGGATAGGTAAAGGTCAAAATCTGTCCATTATAAGACTGGTCGGTAATGGACTCTTGGTAGCCTGTCATCCCTGTGTTAAAGACAATCTCTCCTGTCACATCTATGTCTGCACCAAAAGCCTCTCCCTCAAAAATGGTCCCATCTTCTAAAATTAACAGACGTTTTGCCATAACGCTCGATTCTCCTTCTTTTCCTTGATTAGCGATTTTCTTGTCGCCCTTTCAATACCGCTTCTATGATTGCCATGCGGACAAAGATACCATTGGTCATTTGTTGCACAATTCGTGATTTTGGTGACTCGACCAATTCATCCGCAATCTCTACGCCACGATTGACAGGCGCTGGATGCATGATAATCGCATGGTCTTGTAAGCGCGCGTACCGCTCTTGATTTAATCCATGTGCCTTATGATAGTTGTTGATAGAAAAGGCTGAATATTCATCATGTCGTTCATGCTGCACCCGTAGAAACATCATGACATCCACTTGATCAATCACCTCATCAATCGTCACAAAACTTCCATAGTCCGCAAATTCAGCTGTTCGCCATTCGTCTGGTCCTGCAAAATACAACTCTGCACCAAGGCGTTTCAAAATCATCATATTTGATTTTGCGACACGGGAATGCTTCAAATCTCCAGCAATCGCAATTTTCAAGCCATCAAAATGACCGAATTCTTCATAAATAGTCATCAAGTCCAACAGACTTTGGCTCGGATGTTGTCCTGAACCATCTCCACCATTAACGATAGAAGTCGTAATAGTAGGACTTTCAATCAGTTCCTTGTAATAATCGACCTCTGGGTGACGAATGACACAAACATCCACCCCCAGTGCCGATAAGGTTAAAATCGTATCATACAAGGTCTCGCCCTTATTGACAGAGCTTGTCTTGCTATCAAAATCCAATAAATCAAGCCCCAACTTCAACTCGGCTACTTCAAAAGCCTTGTGGGTTCTAGTAGAAGATTCAAAGAAGAGGTTGCTGACAATATGCTGGTCTTCATAAGAAACCTTGCTACCATTTTTAAACTCAATCCCTCGTTTAATGAGAGCTAGGACTTCTTCATTGGTGAGCAATTCCATAGAAACAAGATGTTTAAGTGCGATTTGATTGGTTGACATGACATTCTCCTTTAACATTTTACTGAGCTATTGGCTCGATGGTTACCGTTTATCAGATGATGACTATTATTTCTTTGGTTCTGGCAAGATGAGGTAGAGGACAATTCCTAGGATGGTTGATAATGCCACTCCTGAGATTTGTAGTCCTGATAATTGAAGGGTCAATCCTCCGATACCAGATACCAAGATGACACTGGCAATCAAAAGATTCTTCTTATTGTCCATATCTGTTTGCTTTTCAATCAAAATCTTCAACCCACTCGATGCGATAACTCCAAAGAGAGCGATTGAAATACCACCGAGTACTGGACTTGGGATTGACTGAAGAAGGGCAGATACTTTTCCAACAAAACTCATCACAATCGCAAGAACTGCAGCTCCTGCAATCACATACACACTGTAAATTTTATTAAGAGCCATTACTCCGATGTTTTCACCGTAACTAGTCACCGGCGGAGCTCCGACAAAACCAGCAATCACTTGCGCAAGCCCGTCTCCAAGAAGCGTCTTATCAAGTCCTGGTTCTTTAAAGAAGTCTTTTCCTGTCAAGCTATTTAAGACCATCACATGACCAAAGTGCTCCGTCATCGTCACAAAGGCAATTGGTGCCATGGTCAAAATCGCACTTGGATACAATTTAATACCATAATCAAGGAAAGGAAGATTCATTGGCGGAAAGCTAATCCATGATGCTTTTGCCACACCTGCAAAGGAGATAATTTCCTGACCTGTCACTGCTCCTAAAAGAAGGGCAAAGACATAACCAATGATGAGACCCAGCAAGATTGGAATCACACCGATGATTTTCTTACCGTAGATATTGAGGAGGATAACCGCAAACAAGGTCACCATCCCAATCGCAAAATTGGTCAAGCTGTATTCCCCATTTTTCATCATTACATCATTGACCGCTGTTCCTGCAAGACTAAGACCAATGACCATGATGATAGGACCTACAACCACAGGAGGCAAGATCTTATCAATCCAACCATTACCAGCCACTCGTACAATCATGGCTACGATGAAATACACCAAACCACCTGTAATGGCACCTTGGGCTACCGCAGCAATCCCATCGGTTTTCATCAAGAGTTGCATAGCAGCAATGTAGGCAAAGCTTGACCCCATGTAAGCTGGCACTTTAAATTTGGTCACAGACAAGTGAGCGAGCGTTCCAAGACCACTCGAT
This sequence comes from Streptococcus pneumoniae, assembly GCA_040719455.1. Classification (NCBI taxonomy): domain Bacteria; kingdom Bacillati; phylum Bacillota; class Bacilli; order Lactobacillales; family Streptococcaceae; genus Streptococcus; species Streptococcus pneumoniae. The sequence continues at coordinate 723,667 of JBFDTN010000001.1, forward strand.
AAGAGAGCCACCGCAGGGTCAATCCCTACTAGAATCGGTACTAACACAGTCGCCCCAAACATGGCAAACAAATGTTGGAAGGACAATCCTAAGAGTAGTCCTGGTTTTGGCATATCCTGCACATCATATTTCATTTCTTGATTCATCTTCTTATTTTTCCTCCGTAATCAAGACGCGATCTTGTCCGTCTTCCTCTTGCATTTCCACAATAATCTCTTCTCTTTGGCTAGTTGGGATATTTTTCCCGACATAGTCTGGACGAATCGGTAACTCCCGATGCCCACGATCGACTAAAACAGCTAAGCTCACACGCGCAGGGCGTCCTAAGCTGACAAGATTGTCAATGGCTGCACGAATGGTCCGCCCAGTATAGAGGACATCATCCACCAAAATTACTTCTTTATCCGTAATATCAACGGGCATGCAAGTCGTATCTTCCTCTACCTTCTTATCATCACGGAAAGGCTTTGTATCTAACTCTCCCATTGGAACCTCTATGTTCTCCAGCTGCTCTAGGCGCTCTTTTATGCGTCTCGCAATATAGACACCTCTTGTCTTAATCCCCGCTAGGACAATCTTGTCCAAATCCTTGTTGCGCTCGATGATTTCATAGGTCATGCGGGTAATGGCACGCTTCATGGTCAAATCATCAACAACTTCTTTTGTTTTCATCACAAACCTCCTATAAGTATAATAAAAAAGTCTCCTTTGACAAGGAGACTCCAGAAAATTTGGGTATAGCAAGACCCGCAGGTCACACTCTACCCATTCTATCAACCGTTTCTCCTTGCCTGCCTCTCTGGACAGAATTAAAGGAATCTTCAATTTTTTCTATTATATCACAAACTTTTCTCATTTTCAAGAAAAAACAATCATTTTTTCACAAAAGATGAGAAAGATTTGATACCAACTAAAACAAATCCTGCAGCTAAATAGGCAAGAAAGATGGTCACAATCCAACGAAAGACATAGAGGCTTCCGTATTTGGGAATATTCAAAAAGAAATAAGCAAAGGGGCTATCCACTGCACCTGGGATTGGGAGTTTCAAGACCAAGCCATTGAGAAGTGCAAAGACCATATAAAGAAGGGGGATACTTGTCCAAAGCAAGGGATCAAACCACCGATAGACTCGTCCTTTGTCAAAGACAAGAGTATCCGCAAAAAAACATAATGGCACAATATAGTGACAGAGGAAATTCTCCAAACGGTAAAAATCAGTCGCTAAAGGCGCCAACATAAAATGGTAAATAACACAGGTAATCATGATACACATGGTCACGCCACCCTTGATTCTCAAGACCTTGTCCGTCTTCCAAGCCGTATTTGAACGCGGCATTAAATAGAGTAGATAAGCGGTAAATGCTGTTACAATGATGTTTGATAAGACCGTATAGTACATGAGCATACCCAATCCACCGTGACGCGTAATTTCCAGATAAACACCTGTAAATCCTAGAATGAAGAGGATAATTCGGCTATAAAAAATGAGATTTCGTTTCATCTTAGATTTTCTTGACAAATTCTGATTTGAGTTTCATGGCACCAAAACCGTCAATTTTACAGTCGATATTGTGGTCTCCCTCGACAAGACGGATATTTTTCACGCGCGTTCCTTGCTTGATGTCTTTTGGTGCTCCCTTGACTTTCAAGTCTTTAATCACGGTTACCGTGTCACCATCTGCCAAGCGATTGCCATTTGAGTCTAGTACAACAAGTCCTTCTTCTACGACTTCTTCTGGGTTCCATTCATAGGCACATTCTGGACAGACCAAGAGCGTTCCATCTTCATAGACGTATTCTGAGTTACATTTTGGGCAATTTGGTAAAGTATTCATATTATTCTCCTTTTTCTTTGTTTAGTATATCGTATTTTTCAAATTTTGACAAATCAGCCTATTGTGACTATTTTTTGCCGAGTTCTTGAGTGCGCGCGTATGCCTTACTTACAGCTTCAATAACAGAGCCTCTAAATCCTGTCTTTTCAAGACTAGCAACACCTGCGATGGTTGATCCACCTGGGCTACACACTTGATCTTTTAAGACAGCGGGGTGTTCTTTGGTTTCAAGAACCATTTTACCTGCACCAAGCACTGTCTGTGCTGCCATTTTAAGCGCCACATCTCGAAGCAAGCCTTGCTCTACTCCAGCATCACTCAAGGCTTCAATAAAAGGATAGACAAAGGCAGGACCGCAACCTGCAAGCGCCGTCGCTGCATCTAATTGCTTTTCATCAAGCAAGATGAACTCAGCGCTACCTGTTAATAGCTCGCTAAAGAGTTGCTGATCACTTTCTGATACTCCTAATCCAAGTGCATAGCTAATAACTCCTGCACCTACCGCCACTGGGGTATTCGGCATCATACGAATAAAGCGGTGCTGACTCGGAACCATCTTCTCCAACTGAGCAAGGGAGAGTCCTGCTGCCATACTGATGAAAAGGACAGATGAGCGCTTCTCTAAAATAGCTCTATGCTGTGTCAATAATGCCTCAAACTGAGCAGGTTTAACGCCTAGAAAAATTACCTCTGCCTGCGCAAACACCTCTTCATTTGTGGCAATCTGCCCACCAATTTCTTGGGAGATAGCGATTGCTTTTTCAGGACTCCGATTGGCTAATAAAAGATTTTCCCCATGACTTTTTGCAATCAAGCGGGCTAAGAGTCCTCCCATATTTCCCAATCCAATACATCCAATTCTTGTCATCTTACACCCTCACTTGTCCGTTTCCTGCTACGATGTATTTGTAAGTCGTCATTTCTTTTAAGCCCATCGGACCTCTAGCATGCAATTTTTGAGTGGAAATCCCCATCTCACATCCCAGACCAAACTCCCCACCGTCTGTAAAACGAGTCGAAGCATTGACATACACGGCTGCACTATCTACCTGCTCCGTGAAATAAGCTGCAGCTTTTTCATCATCTGTGATGATTGCATCTGAATGATGGGTACTGTGTGCCTCAATATGATCAACAGCCTCTTCTAAAGATGACACCACCTTAACAGCAAGGACATAATCCGAAAATTCTGTGTCAAAATCTGCATCCCCTGCTAATTGTCCTACCATCAAATGACTGGCTTTTTCATCGAGACGAAATGCCACCGTTGTAAGACCTAGCTGCTCACGTTCTCTGACCAAAACTTCTTCCAAGCGAGGAAGGAATTCTGCTGCAATGGCCTCATGAACCAAGCACACTTCCATAGCGTTGCAGACTGATGGTCGGCTAGTTTTAGCATTTTTAATAATCGAAAGTGCCATATCTTGATTTGCCGCTTGGTCAACATAGACATGGACAATCCCTGTTCCTGTCTCAATCACAGGTACAATGGCATTTTCAACCACAGCCTGAATCAAACCAGCTCCGCCCCGTGGAATCAAGAGATCCAAATAGCCTTTTGCCTTCATCATCTCATAGCTACTCGTACGGCTCGTATCACTAATCAACTGCAAGCAGTCAGGAGAAATACTTGTCTGAGCAATTCCCTCTTTTAGAGCAGCCACAATCGCTGCTGCTGTCTGATAGGCTTCTTTTCCACTGCGTAAAACCACCGCATTTCCACTCTTTAAGGCAAGCGCTGCCGCATCAGAGGTCACATTTGGACGACTTTCGTAGATAATCCCTACAACCCCTAAAGCCACACGTTTTTTGACCACTTGAAGTCCATTGGGTAAAGTAGTCTCTTCCATGACTTCTCCAATCGGGTCTGGCAACACAGCCACATCACGGATTCCTTTTGCCATAGCAAGAATCCTCTCTTCATCTAGGAACAAGCGATCCAGCATCACATCTGAAATCTTACCCTTTGCTGCTTCCATATCCATTTGATTGGCATGTAAGATAGCTTTTGTATGCGCCACTAATTGAGTCGCCATGGCTTCAAGCGCTGCATTTTTCTCAGTCGTTGTTGCAGTATTGATCGATTTTTTCACACGATTAACAGTCTCTAATAATTCTTGTGTACTTGTCATACGCATTCCTTTCTCTTTATCCTTAATTTTCCGTCACCCAAAAGATACATTTCTAAAATTCTGAAAATAAGAGCTCTAGCTCTGGTGTCAAAGAAATCCAATCATCACGATGGATGACCACTCCTTTGGGTTTGCTCGCTTTTAGCAAATCTTTCAAAGCCGAATGCCCAAACAAGACTCGTCCCTTACCTAGTGCTTGCTCTGTCTCCTCATCGTAAACACTGACAATATCATGATAGGAAAAGGCTCCCTCCATTCTCGTAATCCCTGAAATTAAGAGACTTCTGCCATCTTGACTTAAGGCCTTGCTCGCTCCTTTATCGACCCAGATACTGCCTTTACTGCTAGCATAAAAAGCCAACCATTGCTTTTGCGTCCGCATATTCCTATCCTGAGCAGCAAAGAAGGTGCCGTCAGCTTGTCTTTCTGCTGCTTCAAGTAAGGGCTCTTCTTTTAAGGAAGAGCAAATATAAACAGGCACACCTGCCATGGTTGCAATAGTTGCTGCCTTGATTTTGGTCAGCATACCACCTGTGCCATTGCTTGAGCCTGCACCACCAGCCATCTCGATCAAATCCGTCGAAATAGTCTCAATCTGATCCAACCGTTTGGCAGCTGGATTTTTGGTAGGATTGTCCGTATAAAGACCATCAACATCTGTCAAAAGCACCAGCAAATCTGCCTGCACCATGGCTGCCACTTGAGCGCTTAGGGTATCGTTATCTCCTACCTTTAACTCAGCAATCGAAACCGTATCATTTTCATTGATAATAGGAATGGCACCACGATTCAGTAAAACAGACATGGCTTGGTGGGCATTTTGATAGCGTCGTTTATCCGCAAAATCATCCTGTGTCAAGAGAATCTGCGCTGAAACAATCTGTTTCAGGAGAAGATTCGCCGTATATTCCTCTAGCAATAATCCCTGTCCAACAGCTGCAGAAGCCTGCTTGTCTGCTACCTTGGTCGGGCGTTTTTTAAAGCCTAAAGAAGAAAAACCAGCTGCAATCGCTCCAGAGGACACCAAAATCAACTCATGCCCTGCTTCATGGAGCATAGCTAGTTGTTGCGTGATTTTTTTGACCTTAGCTCGTGACAGACTCCCATCAGACTCCGTCAAAGAACTCGTCCCAACCTTAAAAACAATCCGTTTGTACTTCATGATGTGCTACTCTTTCTACCGCCAGTATTCACCAGCGTTTATACTGATTGATTATACCACAAAAGCTGGAAAATCCAAAACTAAGAAGATACAAAAAAAGAGTAGGATTCAATCGAGATTTCGTAGAACTCGATTCTCCTCACTCCTTTAGTTCTAAGTACATGCTTAACTAATCGACTAGATGATTCTCCTCTCATATCCGCAAGATTGACATAGTTTGTATCAAACTGCTAAATCTATAAAACATAATGAGGTTGGGTACTCATATCCCAACCTCCTAGATTCCTATTACCGTTCATACCAATACTCAGAAGCCTCAATCTCTACCTCACGAGGATTGAAAACAGGATCTTTTCCAGCTTTGAGCTGTGTTTCATAGTCTTTTAACAAGGTAAAGACCAAGGGTGACAATAGGAGAATCGCTAGGATATTTCCCCAAACTGTAAAGCCAATCGCCAAATCTCCCAAAGCCCAGACAAATTCACTCGAGGCAATGCCCGAGTAAAAGAGCCCTGTAATCATTAACACTTGCAACACCAAGATATGAATCGGCTTTGTCTTCTCTTTAAGCAAATACACTAGATTGGTATGCGCTATATAATAATAACTCATCAAGGTCGTAAAGGCAAAGAAAACCAAGGCAATAGCTACAAAGATACTTCCAAATCTGCCCATTAGACTTGTCAGTGCTGTCTGTGTATAGAGCGCACCTGCACTTTCAGCTGTGATATTCAGCAGATTCTCTACAATCGGCTGCTTTGCTGCATCATAGACATTATAAGAACCTGTCAAGAGAATCATCAAGGCTGTCGCCGTACAGACAAACCAGGTATCAATATAGACTGAAAACGCTTGAACTAATCCTTGTTTGACAGGATGAGAGACTTGAGCAGAAGCTGCTGCAGCCACTTGAGAACCTTGACCCGCTTCATTTGAGTAGACACCTCGTCTCACACCATACATAATCGCAGAACCCGTAATTCCTGCAAATAAGGGTTCCCAACCAAAGGCACTCGCAAAAATCAGCTGAAATGTTGGCAATACACGGTCAAAATCCAAGACAATGACAATGAGAGCCATTAAGATATAAGCACCTGCCATAAAAGGTACTACATACTCAGCAATCTTTGCAATCCGTGAAATCCCTCCAATGATAATGACAAATAGAGCAAGACTGACTACAATACTGGTCCAAAGAGGTGGAATATCCAAGGCATTTTTCATCGCCGAACTAATTCCATTGGTCTGAACTCCTGACATCAAAAAGGCAAAGGAGAACATCATAATAAAAGCCATAATGGTCGCAAAGGTCTTGTTTTTCAAACCTTTTTCAATGTAATAGGCTGGACCACCGATGAAATGCCCTTCCTCTTTTTGCTTAAAGAGCTGCCCCAAAGTAGTCTCAACAAAAGCAGAGCCTGAGCCAATAAAGGCAATCAACCACATCCAAAAAATACTTCCTGGACCGCCCAAGGCAATAGCAGTTGCTACACCTGTGATATTTCCTGTCCCTACACGACCTGATAAAGCCACTGTTAAAGCTTGAAAGGAGGAAATCCCTTCTTCTCCATCATCTTCTGATTTTTCAAACATACAGCGAATCATTTCTTTCATCATCCGCACTTGGACAAATCTCGTCCGAAAAGTAAAATAAGTTCCCGCTGCAATCAATACCCCTAATAGCAGAGGACTCCAAATAAAGTCTGTCAAACTCGTAATTACTGACACTTCATCTCTCCATTTCTATTTATTTCTTAGTTTTTCTAAGGTTTCTTGGAAAATCGTTGGCACTTCTGCTGAAAATTCCAAAGCTTCTCCTGTCTTAGGATGGCTAAAGCCTAGCGTTCTAGCATGCAAGAATTGCCCGTGCCCCTTCAAGGTTTTCCGAGGTCCATAGACCTCATCTCCTGCAACAGGATGACCGATATAAGCCATATGCACACGAATTTGGTGCGTTCTACCTGTCTCTAGCTGCAACTCGACTAGGCTATAATCACCAAAGCGTTCCAAGACCTGAAAACGTGTCACTGCGGGCTTTCCCTTAGCTGTTACGGCTTGTTTTTTACGGTCCTTGTCACTACGACCAATCGGCGCTTCAATCACCCCTCGATCTTTAGGAAGATTTCCATGCACAATCGCCCAATACTTCCGCAGTGATTTTTTGGCTTTTAATTCTTCTGCCAAGGCAAGGTGAGCCTCATCATTTTTTGCAATCATCAAAAGTCCAGAAGTGTCTTTATCAATCCGATGCACAATCCCCGGACGCAAGACACCGTTAATCCCTGACAAGTCCTTCATATGGTACAAGAGAGCATTAACCAAGGTTCCTGATGTATGACCGGCACTTGGATGCACCACCATGCCTTGCGGTTTATTGACCACAGCAACATCTGCATCTTGATAAACAATCTCAAGCGGTAACTCCTCTGCTACATACTCGACCACCTCTGGCTCAGGTAACTGATAAGTAATGATATCGCCTTCTTGCACGGCATATTTTGCCTTCTTTGCCTGACCATTGACCAAAATCTGACCGCTTTTAATCTGTTCATTGGCTAGACTACGGGATAAAGGTGTCAAATCTGCTACTGCCTTATCTAGCCTAGCTCCTCCAATTTCAACTTTAATGTCCATTTTTTTCTTCCTTCATCATAACCAAACATAAGATAAGCACCCCAAAGGTGAGATACACATCTGCCACATTGAAAATCGCAAAGTTCACAATATCAAATTGGAACATATCCACGACAAATCCTTGCCGGATTCGGTCGATAAAATTTCCCACACCTCCTGCGATAATCAAGGCTAAACCCGCAATCAGCCAAAGAGAATCTTGCAGGCGTTTTACTAAGTACCAAATGGCTCCACTCATGACAAGAATGGTCATCACCGTAAAGAACCACTGCTGATTTTCTAAAATGGAAAAAGCAGCCCCCGTATTGCGCAGGTAGGTCAAGCTCATAATGGAGGGAAGAAAAGCTTTCACCCCCCCTAAGGGAATGGTCTCAACAACCAAAGCCTTCACCCACTGATCCAAACCAATCAAGAGAAGAATCACAGCTGGCACACCAATCATTCGTTTCATGCTTTACCTCGTTTTTCAAAATACCGCTCCATGACTGCCACAAAAGCCTTGCCCACAGGAGACAACTCCATGCCTTCTCGCTTGACATAGACCAAATGGTTATCCAAGGCATCCTTGACAGGAATCACCGTAATACCATTGACACTGTCACTATCTAAAAAACCTGACCCTGTCGCATAGGCATCTGTTCGCTCCAAAATCCCATTTAAGGTCGCACGGTCTGTCACATTAAACATCAGAGAACTATCACTCGTATCAACTAGATTCTCAGAATAATAGAGATATTCGTCTTTTTCCTGTGTGAATCTCACTGTCGGTAAACCAATCAAATCCTCCATGACCAGCTCTTCTTTTTGGGTCAAAGGATGATTTTCCCTCAGATAGATGTGGGTTTGAAAAGGGAGCAATTCCATCACCTCAAGACCTAGCTTATCGATCTTTTGCATAATGCCTTTGCGATTTTGATTATCGAGATAAATAATCCCAATCTCACTGTGACCTTGCGCCACCTCATCTAAAATCTGAACTGTGGTAGATTCAAACATCCGAAAGTTCTTATCCTGAGGATAAGTTTCAGCAAACTCAACCATCAAAGGGGGGAGAAAGTCGTAGTGCTGACTGGCAATTGAAAACTCCGAGCGTTCGTCTTCGGGATTGACATATTGATTTTGGAAAATATCAAATTTTTTGACCAACTCCTGCGCTTTTTCGTAAAATTCCATCCCGCGTCGAGTCAAAACAGTCCCACTACTCGTCCGATTAAAAATCTGAAACCCCAGCTCCTGTTCCAAATCACGCACCGAAATGGACAAACTTGGCTGACTCACATACATCTTCTCAGCCGCCTCACGAAAAGTTCCGCTATTTGCAATCGCCACAACATAGCGTAATTGTTGAATATTCATATCTCTTCCTTTTTTTGTATATTGTTAAATTATACCATAAGTTTGAGTATTACAAAAGGGCGGGAGGTGTTCCTAATCATTACGAACATCCCCCGCTCTATTTTATCCCTTTTTCAAATACACCACCTCTGTCACATCTCTAAAGCCGAGAGAGCGATAGAGATTAGCCGCGTGGATATTTTCTTTTTCAACGACAATTTGAAAGTCTCTTTCATTTTGAGTCAATAATTGATTGATGGCAGATTTCATCAGGTATTTTCCGAATCCTTGCCCTTGATGGTTTGGTGCAACAGCTAAGCCAAAAATATGGTTATAATCGCTCGTCTGATCAATAGTGACCGAAGCAATGACATGACCAGATTTTTTCAACACATAAAGAGAAGTCCCTTCTCCTTCAAAACTAGTGAGAGCATATTGCAAGCTGTATTCAAAATCATTTTCAAAAGCTGCTGTCTGAAGTTTCGCAATTTCTTCAATATCATCTCTATCTGCTAGACTGACTTCACAGTTATCACGACTAGCTAGCTCATAAGGTTTTCTCGCACGCCTCAGCCAAAGCTCCGAATCCTCTTCTTCAACTAGATGAAACGCATCTAATAGCCACGGATTTTTCTCCATAAACATTCGCTCTGTCTCATACGAAATCCCTGACAGATGATATGCTTTGACAATTTGGGCAAGTTCTTCCTCCAAAGCCCTAGCAATTCCTTGTTTGCGAATAAATGGTAAAACAAATAGCGACACACTGACATCGTCCAACTCGTCTGCATAGATATATAAACATCCTACTAACTGTTCTTTCTCATAAGCCAGCAATAAACAAGGCATATCTTGATCAACATTGTAATCATTTGCCAAATAAGGAATACTAGCTGTTCCATCATAGTCATGACAGGCTTGTAGCAAGTCTAAAACCTCTGCTTTTTCCTTGTTTGATAATGTCGTTCTTTTTTGGATGAACATATGATCCTCCTTTTGTAAAAAAAGAACTTACCAAACGGCAAGTTCTCACGTAATTATTTAGCGATAGGGTAAACAGATACTTGTTTCTTATCGCGACCTTTACGTTCAAAGCGTACTACGCCTTCAACTTTAGCGAACAATGTATCGTCGCCTCCACGTCCTACGTTCACACCTGGGTAGATGTGTGTTCCGCGTTGACGGTAAAGGATTGATCCACCTGATACAGTTTGTCCATCAGCTGCTTTAGCTCCAAGACGTTTTGCTTGTGAATCACGTCCGTTTGACGTAGAACCTCCACCTTTTTTGTGGGCGAATAGTTGCAAGTTAGCAAGATTCATTTTCAACATAATGTTTTCCTCCGTGTTAGTTTTCTGTGATAACTCTTGTTTGGACGAACTCAGAAGAGTCCTCCGATAAAGTTGCTAATCCCAAGAAAAATGATTCAAAGAATAATTGCGTCATTTCCCTTTGGTGACTCGGTAGATCATCAGGAATCTCAATTCGTAGAAATCCACCTTCATCTTCGTTTAATTCAAAGTTTAGTTCGTAGCCTGCAAATTTCTCAATCGTATTGATAAAGTTTATGGCAAGCGTAGAAACTGATGCACACACGACATCAAAGCCGTATTCGCCACTTGCGGCGTGCCCAGTAATTTCTGCACTCCTCAGCTCGCCATCTTCGGCTCTCTCAAAGACTGCTTGTATCATGTGTTCACCTCAAAAATTAAGCGTTGATTGCGTTGATAACAACTTTTGTATATGGTTGACGGTGACCTTGTTTGCGGTGGCTACCTTTTTTAGGTTTGTATTTGAAAGTAACAACTTTCTTTTGTTTTCCTTGTTTTTCAACAGTTCCAACAACAGTAGCTCCTGCAACAAGTGGAGTTCCGACAACAGTGTTTTCACCACCAACAAGAACAACTTCGTTAAATGTAACTTCTTGACCTGCTTCAACGTTCAATTTTTCAACGTAGATAGCTTGACCAACTTCAACTTTAACTTGTTTTCCGCCAGTTTTAATGATTGCGTATGTGCTCATTATGCACCTCCTATGATTTTTCTGGGTTTCCCCGATTTTTTGTGAAGACTCGCCTAGCATCGTGGGACGAACCTCTTAAACGATGATCGAGCGGTTGCACAGGCTGTGCATAGTCAACGTTTTTATTCTAGCATGCTTTTGATAATTTTACAAGTATCTGCTTCTATTTTTTTAAACTTTTTAACAAACAAAGTTTTCGCATGTAAAGACCGTCCACTCTATTAAAAGCTCTCAAAATTTACACCCTTATTTTTCCATTATTTTTGTTAAATACTGATCAATGGCATCAAGAGCTTCTAAGCTTTCCGTCTCATTTAGGATATGAGTTGCATGCTCAATCACTTTCAGCTCTGCATGGGGAAAATCACTCACAGTTCGCTCCGCATAACTTAAAGGAATAATCTCATCTTGACTTCCTTGAATCACCAAGACATCTGCCTTGACTTTTTTCATCTCCTGGTAAATATCCATATCCAGCAATTTTTCAAAATAGACTTTGCCAAGATTTGTTCCTCTGTGATTATACACTTCAGGGATACTTTCCTTCGTTTGAAAAAGTTCTTTTGCGTCATCAAAGAGGACAAAGGCTCCATTAACTGTCACCAAACCTCTTACTTGAGGGTTCTCGCTAGCAACAAGAGTGGACACCACCCCACCTTGGCTATATCCCATTAGGATGAGGTTCTCATCATCAACATAAGATTCTTGACTAAATTGTTCCAATACAGCCTGCAAATCAGCTTGCTCAGTAAATACAGACATCTCCAGCATACTACCACCACTGCGGCTATTTCGACTACCACCGACAAAATCAAAGGCATACACCAAATAGCCTTTATGTGCCAATAGTTCTGCGTAAGGTTCGACGAATTCCAAAGTATTGCCAAATCCATGAGAGAGGATAATGAGTGGCAGTTGCTTGCTTTGATAGCCTTCAGGAGCAAATAATTTTCCGTAAATTTGGTACGAATCACGCGCAACTGTCTTTTCTTCTTCAACGATTTGAAGGCTTGGTGTAACTGGTGTTTTGGCCTCACGACTGCTTGACGAAGTGCTTATGGATGAAGAATCTGAGCTTACCTGACTGATAGTCGCTTCTTTCTCGACTTTCTGAGCAGTCAACTGCACATAAAAGAGTGTCCCAATCAAGAGAAAAAACATAGGGAGAAAGGTAAAAAGAAGTTTCCGTTTCATGATTCTCCCCTTACAACAAATCGTTAATTAGTTCATCAACTTCGTCTTGTTCGACTTGTGGGGTAATTTCAGTCACCATGATACCACGAACAGCACGCTCGACAAGACCTTCTATATCCAAGCGGCTTTCGTACTGCTCGACATTTTTAATCTTAGGATTGGTTTTAGGACGGTCTGGCGCAAAGATGGTACAGCAATCTTCAAAAGGTTGAATTGAAATCTCAAAGGTATCAATTTTCTCAGCAATATCAATGATTTCTAGCTTGTCCATGGTCACGACAGGGCGAATCACAGGTGTGTTGGTCACAGCGTTAATGGCCTGCATGCTCTCCAAGGTCTGGCTCGCAACCTGGCCTAGACTTTCACCGTTGATGATAACAAGACCTGCTCGTTCTTCACGAATGCGGTCCGTTATCCGCATCATGAAACGGCGGGTCAGAGTCATGAGATAGGCTTCAGGCGCCTTGGCCTTGATTTCTTCTTGAATTTCAGTAAATGGGACTTCGATAAACTGGATATTGCCACCGAACTTGGTCAATTTCCGAGTCAAATCCTGTGCCTTTTTGAGCGCACCAGGGCTGGTGTAGGGAGGGCTAGCAAAATGCACTGCTTCAATGTCTACACCACGTTTAAGAGCAAGGTAGCCTGCAACAGGTGAATCAATCCCACCAGATAGCATGAGCATGCCCTTGCCAGATGTTCCGACAGGTAGTCCACCTGCTCCACGAATCGTTTCGTAGGAAATATAGGCTGCTTCTGCTCGAATTTCCACCCGCAATTCAATATCAGGAGCCTTCATCTTGACCTGCACGTTTGGAATAGCCTCAAAAACGGCATTTCCCAAGGTTTGGTTAAGCTCACGGCTATCGAGTTCAAAGCTGTGATCGCTGCGCTTGCTAGACACCTTGAAGGTCATGCCTTCTTGGTAGATGTCCGTCATGATTTCTTGTACTGCTGCAATCAAGGCTGGGACAGATTTCTCAATCTTATAAGACGGAGAAAAGTTTTGAATTCCAAAAATCTGCTTGAGGCTTTCAGAAACTGGCTTATAATCAGTCCCATGAAGATAGACATGGGCCCGATCACGGTCTGCCATGACTTTCACCGCTGGATAAATGGACAAGACGTCTTGAATGTTGTTTCTAAGTTTATTGATAAAGCGCATGCGGTTCTTGCCTTTAGTCGACAATTCTCCGTAGCGAATCATAATTTCTGAATACTGCATGTGTTCTCTTTCTATCTTATTTTTTGGGTTTGTTCATAAATGACCTTAAAAGTTGTCAATACCTGCTCGATTTGGCTCATGTCGTTTTCCAAGTCCAAACTCATACGAACAGCCGTTGTGGCGATTTGGGGCTGAACGCCCATGGATAAGAGGGTTCCAGCTGGTTTTCCTGCCTTGGATGAGCAGGCTGAGGTCGTTGAGACATAGATATCATACTCCTCAAAGGCATGAACTAAGACTTCTCCTCGTACACCTTTTAAGCCAAAGGTTACAATGTGTGGTGCAAACTGATCTTGACCTGAGAAAATGCTGATGTCTTTGTAAGCACTCAATCTTTGGAGCAAAATCTGCTTCATCTGGCTGGTTTTCTTAGCAAACTCTTTTTGGCGCTCCATTGCCATGCGAAGGGCTTTCGCTGTCGCTGCAATTCCTGCTAGATTTTCAGTTGTGGACCGTTTATCTGCTTCCTGACCGCCACCTGTTAGAAGCGGTGTAATTTTCTTACCATTTTTGATATAGGTAAAGCCGACACCGCGAACGCCGTGGAATTTATGACTAGAAAAGGTCGCAAAATCCACACGGTCAGTTAGGTAGTCTGCGGTTGGAATTTTTGCTAAGGCCTGAACCCCGTCCACATGAAAGGAAATGGTTGGCTTGTCTTTTAGCAAGTCTGAAATGGCTTGGATGGGCTGAATAGAGCCAATCTCGTTATTGACCGCCATGACAGAGACCAAAATCGTATCAGGTCGCAGTAAAGCTGCTAATTGTTCAACATTGACAAAACCTTCCTTATCAACTGGTGCAAAATCAACCTCAAACCCTTGAGTTTTCAAGCAAAGTGCTGATTCCTTGACCGCAGGGTGCTCAATACTTGATACGATGATGTGCTTCCCAAATTGTGCCTTTTCAAAGGCAACACCCTTGATGACCCAGTTGTCTCCTTCTGTCCCACCAGAGGTGAAAAAAATCTCCTGAGGCAGAGCGCCTAGTAGCTCTGCTATTTGCTTTCTAGAAGCCTGCAGGATACGGGTCGCTTGACTGCCCAAATGATGCAAACTGGACGGATTGCCCCAAATCTTGGTCGCAACCTCTGTATAAGTCGCAAGGGCTTCAGGATACGGGCGGGTCGTTGCCGCATTATCTAAATAAATCATTCTCTATCCTCTTTTCATTTAAGCTCCATTATAGCAAAAAACGAAAAGAGTTGCTACTCAACGCTATGGATAAGTTTCATCTTTTGCGTGATGATTTAAGACATTTTTAACCAAAGAAGGTATAATAGAAAGGAAAGGAGATTAGGATTTACATGGATAATTATTCTCGTAAACAAAAGAAAACGGAAACCAAAATTTTGCCCAAAAAGCAACATATAGAAAAGGGTTTTACCACTCTACAAAAAACGATTGCACTTATCGGTAGTATTCTAAGTTTGATTACAGCTTCTATTACTATCCATAATGCTTTTAATAAAGACAAAGAAAAAGATACCAGCTCTTCGGAGCCTAAGGTTGAGCAGCAAACCGTCATCCGTGAGATTGAAAAAGAAATCCCAGTGAGCAATACAGAGACCACAACTCAAGAGACAGCCACCTCCTCATCTGATGAGAGTTCAGCTGAGACGGAAACCAGCAGTCCTTTTAGCTCTAGCGAGACTCCTGCTTCCTCAAGCTCTGACACTACTGTCGCATCTTCGGAAACAACTCCAAGCACCAGCAACTAAGGTGCTGTTAGCATAGCTATTGCCCTAGTCTTTGAGGCTTAGACTTAAGAAATTGGACAAGATGAATGAGCTAATAGATGAAACCTAAATGACTCTATATAAAAAATAAGAGGTTGGAACATTGTTCCAGCCTCTCTTTTATTTGCTCATTATTTCTACTGATTAGTGGGCATCGCCATTCCAAATCGAATTTTTCACAATGACGTAGTCTACATGTTTCAAGCTCGAGATGTCTTTACCACCTGCGTAGGAAATTGAACTTTGAAGATCTTGCTCCATTTCAATCAAGGTATCTTTTAGATGCCCCTTGGCTGGGAGCAGGATTTTCTTGCCTTCTACGTTTTTATAAGCGCCTTTTTGGTATTCAGAAGCAGAGCCGTAGTATTCTTTATATTGCTCGCCATCTACTTCAACCGTTTTTCCGGGGCTTTCAATGTGTCCTGCAAAGAGTGAGCCAATCATAACCATGCTTGCTCCAAAGCGAATAGACTTGGCAATATCACCGTGGGTACGAATACCACCATCTGCGATAATCGGTTTACGCGCAGCTTTAGCACACCAACGAAGCGCAGCCAACTGCCAACCGCCTGTACCAAAACCTGTTTTAACCTTGGTGATACAGACCTTACCTGGTCCAATGCCGACCTTAGTCGCATCTGCTCCTGCATTTTCCAATTCACGAACCGCCTCAGGTGTTCCCACATTTCCTGCAATGACAAAGGTATCTGGCAATTCTTTTTTGATATGCTGAATCATTTGAATCACGCTATCGGCATGACCATGAGCGATGTCAATCGTGATATATTCAGGTGCGTCCTCTTTCAACTGGGTGACAAAGTCATACTCGTAGTCTTTTACCCCAACTGAGATAGAAGCAATCAAGCCCTTCTCATGCATACGCTTAATAAAAGGAAGCCGACCTGCTTCGTCAAAACGATGCATGATGTAAAAATAGCCATCTTTTGCTAATTGCTCTGCTACATCCTCATCAATAATGGTTTGCATGTTAGCTGGCACAACAGGCAGTTTAAAGGTATGTTTGCCCAAAGTTACTTGCGTATCCGCTTCTGAACGGCTCTTAATGATACATTTATTTGGGATCAATTGAATGTCTTCATAGTCAAAAATAGGGAATTCGTTAAGCATTTCAGCTCTCCTTTGATTAAAATGACCTACCTATGCTATTTTGCATCGCTACGCCTTCCTTGACGTTTCCTTAAGAATTATAACACAAAGTCCAGTTTTTGTAAAATTATACCATTATTTTTAAAATAAAGTTCGGAAAAAATGAAAAGGTTGGAGCAAATGTTTCGACCTCGTTATATTTTTTAGTTCTAACAGTTTGACGCAGTCTTGTCTGGTTTGTAAAACATTGATAAACCAACGTTCTATATAGAAGAAGCTAGCGAATTGCTCTTCGCTAGCCCTATTTCCAACCTTTCACAATTCTCAATTGTGAAAGAGCGTCAACTTGCGGGATATTCACAGTCCAGTGGACTGTGAATACCTGAGCCTAAAAATTGGAAAGCGAAGACTACAAAATCGATTTCTTCGAAATTGCGATTTTTGTCCCACTCCCTACAATAACAAGTCTTTGACAGATCCAATCTGGGATTTTGGAATGACTAAGCAAATCATATCTCCTAGGTATAGATGGGTGCTACCGTTCACCGTCTGGGATTTTCCTTGGTGAATTTGCATGGTGATTAACACATCACTCGGCAAATCCAACTCATGCACTTGTTTGCCTGCAATCTTTTCAGAAACAGGAATTTCAATCAAGGTCGTCTCTCCACTTTCTTCCATATCCTCTGGTAGCATTTTCTCAAGCATAGCTTCATAAATCGGTGTCCCTTTTAACACATCCATGACAATATAAGCAACTAAGGTTACCAAACCAAGGGGCATCAAATTTCGAATATCGCCGACCATTTCTGTCACCAAAATCATGGCTGTCAAAGGCGCTTTTGAAATCGCACCAAAATAGCCACTCATGCCTAAAATGATAAAAATTGGGATTTGTTCTTGAGAAATGAAGCCAAAGAGCGCAAATCCTTGCCCGACAATAGCTCCTAGGAGCGACCCCAGAGTCAACATGGGCAGGAAAATTCCTCCTGGAAAGCCACTTCCGTAGCTGATCATACTCCATATAAAACGAACCACAAAATAGATGAGCAAGGTTATTAGCAAGTAAGATTGATCTGTCAAGGATAAAATCAACTCATGCCCACCTCCTAAAAGCTCCGGCGCTAGATAGCCAATCGGCACAATAGCAAGGCAAGCAAGAAGAGGATAGCTATTTGAAGAAAGATGGAAAACCTTTCCGAGCCATGCATACCAATCTCCTATTTGAAGGATAACTTTATGATAGAAAAATCCTGCCAAACCAAGGAAAAGTCCAAAGCCGATAAGAAGCCAATATTTCCCCAAAGCTAAGGCTGGCAAGTCATCTGGCATCTCTAACACTGGATCCAAGCCAAACATCCAAAGAGAAACGACATTTGCCGTCAAACTAGCCGCCAAGGTCGAAACCCAGAAGAATCGTGAAAAATGATGGTAGATTTCTTCAACGACAAAAAGAAGTCCTGCAATCGGTGCATTAAAGG
The DNA here is from genome assembly GCA_040719455.1 of Streptococcus pneumoniae. Lineage (NCBI taxonomy): Bacteria > Bacillati > Bacillota > Bacilli > Lactobacillales > Streptococcaceae > Streptococcus > Streptococcus pneumoniae. Next base: position 741,534 of record JBFDTN010000001.1, read on the forward strand.
CGGCAGAAAGTCCAGCTGCTGCTCCACTTGCAATCAACGAGCGCTCCTCAACAGGGCTAAGTCCAAGCTGTTTTGCCACGCCTTTTCCAGTCATAGCACCAAGCTGAATACTAGGTCCTTCTCTTCCTAGCATCAGACCACTCCCAATCGCTAGCATGCCTAGAAGGTATTTTTTCCAGAGAATGCTCCACCATGATGAGGACATGAGTCCTTTTAACTCCGCCTCAATCTGCGGAATTCCTGAGCCTTTGATTTGCTTTTCATTCTCGAGCAAATACTTCGCAATCAGACAAATCAAGAGGTAAAAAGCCACAATAACAATAAGCCATAGAGAATTGCTCCCGCTCTTTTGATACAGCTCTTTTACTTGATGAAAAATCAGCCCAATCCCTAAGCGAAAAGTAGAAACCACACCTCCAACTACTAAACCAACCAATATTCCCCTAACAACTTGCAATAAAATTGAACTGGATAAAAAGGCAAATTCCCTCCGACTGACAGACTCTCCTTGTTTCATAGCACACTCCTCATATTTTCTAGTTCTATTTTAGCATAAAGAGAATCACTTTTCGAGTAAAAAAAGAAAGAGGTCAGGGACTTTTGTCCCAACCTCTTTACATTTCAACAATTTTTCCTGTTTCAAAGTAAACAACCCATTCACAGATGTTTTTCGCATAATCCCCAATGCGTTCCAAATAAGAAATGACTTCAAAATAATCACGACCAGTCACAACAAGTTCTGGATTAGCCTTGATTTCTTCGGTGGCTAGATCTCTTATTGTATCAAAGTAAGCATTGATTTTTTCATCCATCACAGCTACTTCATAAGCTTGGTCCGCATTGCCATTTAAGTAAAGATTGAGTGTTTCTTCAACAAAATTTTTGACTTCGCGTCCCATCTTGCTGATCTCTTCTTCTACTGACTTAATGCGCATTTCACCCTTCATTCGGATGGTTGCTTTGGCGATAGACACGGCATGATCTCCCATGCGCTCTAAATCGCTGCTGGCTTTCAAGATGGTAATCACCGTCCGCAAATCTTGTGAGACTGGCTGTTGTAAAGCAATGATTTCTAGTGATTTTTTCTCCAGTTTCATCTCGTATTCATTGACATCAGTATCATCAGCGATGACTTCCTGCGCCAATTCGCGGTCATGCGAGACAAAGGCACGCACGGTGCGATTGATTTGTGAGAGAACTTCATTTCCCATCGCGTAGAATTGGTTATCTAGCTTTTCTAGTTCTTCTTCAAATTGTGTTCGTAACATAATGGTAGTTCCTTTTATCCAAATTTTCCTGTGATGTATTCTTCTGTTTCCTTGTGGCGAGGATTGAGGAAGACTTCTTTCGTGCTATTGTACTCAATCAAATTGCCTCCTAGGAAAAAGCCTGTTCGGTCAGAAATCCGTGAAGCTTGCTGCATAGAGCGCGTCACCAAGACCATCGTGTACTTGTCCTTTAAGCCATATAAGGTTTCTTCAATCTTTCCTGCTGAAATTGGATCCAGCGCTGATGTTGGCTCATCTAATAAAATGATTTTAGGACTGGTCGCAAGAACCCGTGCCACACAAACCCGCTGCTGCTGACCTCCTGACAAACCAATGGCTGAATCATGCAAGCGATCCTTCACCTCATCCCAAATGGACGCCCCAATCAAGGACGTTTCAACCGCTTCATCTAAAATCTGCTTGTCTTTCACCCCATTGATCCGCAAGCCATAGACGACATTTTCGTAGATAGTCATTGGGAAAGGATTGGGCTGTTGGAAAACCATGCCAATTTCCTTACGCAAATCCACCGTATCCGTCCGTGGACTGTAAATATTGTGTCCATTGTAGTCAATCGCTCCAGTCAAGGTCACTTCAGGATTCAAATCTCCCATACGGTTAATCGACCGCAATAGTGTTGATTTTCCAGAACCTGACGGACCAATTAGAGCCGTGATTTCATTCGGATAAAAATCAATGGAAACATTGTTTAAAGCCTTTTTCTTATTGTAATAAACAGACAAGTCTTTGACTTGTAAAATCGGTGCTGTCATCAAAGTTCCTTTCTATCCAAAATGTCCTGACACATAGTCGTTGGTTGATTGTAGTTTGGCATTTTGGAAGATATTAGCTGTCTTATCATACTCAATCAAATCTCCCAAGTAGAAGAAGGCTGTATAGTCGCTCGCACGAGCTGCTTGTTGCATATTGTGGGTCACGATGATAATGGTGTAGTTCTTCTTCAACTCAAACATGGTTTCTTCCAGCTGCATGGTCGCAATTGGATCCAACGCTGAAGCTGGCTCATCCATAAGCAAAATCTCAGGTTTGACTGAAATAGCACGGGCGATACACAAGCGTTGCTGCTGCCCACCTGATAAGGTCAGAGCAGACTTGTGAAGATCGTCTTTGACCTGATCCCAGAGGGCTGCTTGCTTGAGGGATGTTTCGACAATCTCATCGAGCACTTTTTTATCCTTGACCCCTGCACGTTCATGGGCAAAAGTGATATTGCGGTAGATGGACTTCGCAAAGGGATTGGGACGTTGAAAGACCATGCCGATGTGCTTGCGCATCTCATAGACATTGATTTCAGGTCGGTTGACATCCACTCCTTCATAGAGAATTTCCCCAGTCACCTTGGCAATGTCAATCGTGTCATTCATGCGGTTCAAACTCCGCAGATAGGTTGACTTCCCAGATCCTGAAGGCCCAATCAAGGCTGTAATTTTATTTTTTTCAAACTGCATATCAACGCCCTTAATGGATTCTTTCGCGCCATAGTAGACATGCAAATCTTTTGTTTCTAGGGCGATTTTCTCCTGAGGAAAGGTGATGATATGCTTTTCATTCCAATTATATTCTGCCATTTTTTCTCCTCTAGTTTAGGCTGCAGATGTTAATTTCGCATGCAATTTCTTACCGATATAGCGTGCAGACACGTTGAAAATCAAGATGAAAATCAAGAGAATAGCTGCACTACCAGCAGAAACCTGAGTCGCGTCTGGAATGGTTCCTTCGCTGTTGACCTTCCAGATATGGACTGCAAGTGTTTCTGACTGACGGAAAATCGAAATCGGGCTGGTCACGCTCAGCGGATTCCAGTTAGACCAGTCAAGAGCTGGCGCAGATTGACCCGCTGTATAGATGAGCGCTGCTGCTTCCCCGAAAATACGACCAGAAGCAAGAACAATCCCTGTCACAATCCCTGGAAGGGCTTCGGGGATGACCACATGAAAGACTGTTTCCCAACGAGAAATGCCAAGAGCAAGTCCTGCCTCACGCTGGGTATGGTGAACATGGCGCAGACTATCTTCAACATTACGAGTCATTTGTGGCAAGTTAAAGACCGTTAAGGCTAAGGCACCTGATAGGATTGAAAATCCATACTGGAACTGCACAACGAAAATCAAATAGCCAAACAAACCAACAACGACAGACGGCAAGGAAGACAAAATCTCAATACAGGTCCGCACAAAGTTCGTCAAACGACCTTTTTTAGCATACTCCGCCAGATAAATCCCTGCTCCCATTGAAAGAGGGACAGAAATCAAGAGCGTAATGACAAGTAGGAAAAAGGAATTATAAAGCTGAATCCCAATCCCTCCGCCTGCCTGATAGGAAGACGATTTGCCAGTCAAGAATGACCAGCTGACATGCGGTAGACCGCGCAATAAGATATAGAGAATGAGGGAAGTCAAGATTGCAACAATGATACCTGCAATGGAATACAAGATTCCAGTCGCCAATTTATCCACTTTTTTAGCGTGCATAGTTTCTCTTCCTTTCTCTTGTAATAAATTTCATAATCAAGTTAAAGACTAGGCTCATCAACAATAGGACGAGGGCTAGTGACCAAAGGACATTGTTTTGCACCGTACCCATAACGGTATTTCCGATTCCCATAGTCAGGACAGATGTCAGGGTCGCGGCTGGGGTAGTTAGAGAAGTTGGTACAACAGCTGAATTACCCACGACCATTTGAATAGCAAGGGCTTCACCGAAGGCCCGCGCCATTCCAAAGACCACTGCTGTAAAAATACCTGACTTAGCAGCATGGAGCGTTACGCGCCAAATGGTTTGCCAACGAGTAGCTCCCATAGCAAGGCTAGCTTCTCGGTAATGACGAGGGACAGCCCGCAAGCTATCGACTGTCATAAAGGTCACAGTCGGCAAAATCATGACAAAGAGGACAAAGACCCCTGACAGAATCCCAAACCCTGTACCACCAACGATGGAGCGAACAAAAGGTACCACGACCTGTAAACCGATAAAGCCGTACACAACAGACGGAATACCAACCAAAAGCTCAATAACTGGTTGCAGGATTTTTGCCCCATACTTAGGCGATACTTCTGTCATAAAGACCGCTGCACCAATTGCAAACGGTGTTGCAATAAGGGCAGATAAAATGGTCACGATGAAGGATCCTGCAATCATCGGAAAGGCACCGAAGGACTTAATGGCTGGTTTCCAAGTAGTTCCAAATAAGAATTCAAAGATATTGACGCCATTCACAAAGAATGTGGACAAGCCACGTTGGGCGACAAAGAGCAAAATCATGGCCACGATGAAGACAATCAAGGCCAAGCAGAGAAAGGTGATGCTCTTTCCAAATTTCTCTAGACGAGAATTTTTGGACGGAGAGAGCAATTCTTTTGCAAGTTGTTCATTTTTCATGCTTACTTTTTCTCCTTCACTGTACCGTCTGCAGTCTTTGTGACCTTCATGTCATTAACTGAGATGTATCCCATATCAACGACAACCCCTTTTTGGACTTTCTCAGACATGACATAGTCTAAGAACTCTTTTTCAAGTCCTGCTGCCTCACCCATAGTGTACATATGCTCGTAAGACCAAATCGGCCAGTCATTGGTCACGACATTGTCCACGGTTGGCTCAAATCCATTGAGCTGAAGCTTTTTGACTGAATCATCAACGTAAGAAAAGGCAAGGTAGGAAATGGCACCTGGTGTCTGAGAGACAATGGACTTGACCATTCCGTTTGAATCCTGCTCCAAGCTTTGAGCCGCTTCTTCCCCTTTCATGACCACCGTATCAAAGGTAGCCCTGGAACCAGAGCCCACTGCACGGTTGATAATGGAAATTTCTAAATCTTTTCCACCTAGTTCTTTCCAGTTGGTAATATCTCCTGTAAAAATCTTTTTCAGATCTTCTAGGCTAATATTTTTGACATCGACTTCTTTATTGACGATGACTGCGATACCTGCTACGGCAACTTGGTAATCGACCAATTTGTCCGCTTCAATCCCAGATTTTTCTTCGGCAAAGACGTCGCTATTTCCAATCTGAACAGCTCCTGACTGAACTTGTGAAAGTCCTGTACCAGATCCGCCTCCTTGGACATTGATGGTCTTGCCTTGGTTTTCAATCCCAAATTCATCCGCTGCTGCTTCGACTAAGGGTTGAAGGGCTGTTGAGCCAACTGCTGTGATGGATTCACCACGGTCAATCCATGAAGCACAGGCAGATAAACTCACCCCCATTGCTGCAATGAGCATGGAATGAAGGATTTTGTGTTGTTTTTTCACTCTGTATCTCCTTTAGAATCAGTGGGAGATGCTCCTTAAAAGCACCCCTAATCTCACTATATCATAAGTCAGAATTTTTGAAAAGATTTTTCTTCGAAAGAGCTTGAAAAATCAAGGATTCATCTCAAACGAGCATTTTTAAATCTATAATAACATACTCTGTTACAGTATCTTTTATGGCTTAAGACGAAAACGCAATCCTTTTGGAAAATAGTTTTTCAAAATTCCCTGCGTCACTTTTGCAAATCCCAAACCATTGCCTTTTGCTAAAACTTGATACCAGCCATTTGGTAAGCTCTTGTCCACATCAACTGTCTCTCCTGCAACATACTGGTAAAATTGCTCGTTTGTAAGAGAAAGACTGTCTTTCACTTCACTTGGCTTCAAAGCCAATCCCAAGGCAAAACTTGGTTCAAAACGCTTTTTCTTAAACGTTCCTAAATGCAGACCATTTCGCGCTATTTTTAGCTTGGATACATCAGGCAAACCATTTGGCAGTAAGTAGAGATGGTCACCAAAGGTCTGTAATTCCCCATCTAGTGCTGTTTTGAGGTGTTTTTGGGCAAATTCCTGCCACAAATTCTTTTGCTCAGCTGTCAAACTCGACTTGCTTTTCTTGATTTTCTTAGCTTTTCCTTGTCCTTTAAATCGTAATTTTGCAACAAACTGCCCTTCCCCTTTAAAATGATGCGGATACATACGCGCAGTCTCAGGATAATCAATCCCTGCAACCATCCCATTTATAGGAGTAATACTTTCCAAGAAGCACTCATACTCTTGCAAAAGCCAAGTGACGATTTCTTCATTTTCCTCTGGCGCCCATGTGCAGGTTGAATAAATCAAAACACCATCTGGAGCTAACATCCGAACCGCATCTTGCAAAATCTCTCGTTGCACGCGCGCGCACTCGCTAGGATAGTTTTCTGTCCAATACTCCATAGCTGCAGGATCTTTACGAAACATGCCCTCTCCAGAGCAGGGAGCATCAAGCACAATCATATCAAAATAGCCATCAAAAACTTTCGCTAATCGATCAGCAGATTCATTGGTGACCAACACATTTCTTGCTCCAAATCGTTCGATATTTTCCACCAAAATCTTTGCACGTTTACTGTTAATTTCATTGGAGACAAGAAGTCCCTCATTTTCCAAATAAGAGAGTAAATGGGTCGATTTTCCGCCTGGTGCTGCTGCTAAATCTAAAACTTTCATACCAGGTGTAGGCGAAGCTACTTGTCCCACGACTTGGGCTGCTGGCTCTTGGGAGTAAACGAGACCTGTCACATGCTCTGGCGATTTCCCATCGACCTTGCCATAGTAAGACCAAGGCATAGACGCAATCGGATGGTCAAAGGAATGCTGCACTTCTTTTAAAGGATTGGTCCGAAATCCAGCCACAGGATCTTCCTCAAAGCTCATAAAAAAAGAGCTAGCCTCCTCTCCCAAAAGTTGCTCATATTTTTCTTGAAATCCTTTTGGAAATTCCATCTAGCTCTCTCCTTTTTTCATGATATAAGGCGCAATCTCTGCCCATTTTTCTGTTGGAACAATAACAATATCCTGTCGTGTCTGAAAATCCGGAACTTCTCCGTCAATCGTCATAACTTGATAACCCAACTTAGGCGCTAAAATACTAGCTGCCGCATAATCCCAAGGATAAATCGAGGACACATAAAGAAGTAGGCGACCGGATAGGACTCGCGCAAAGCTAATCCCAGCACTACCATAGAGTCTTGCCCCTAAAGAGTTATGTACCAAGGGCAAAATATCAACCGTCTCACTCTTAAAAAGACCTGCACTAATGGCTACTAAAGAGTGCTGCAAGTTTTTTTCTTGATAGGGTACTAAAGGCTTATCATTACAATAGACAGAAAACTGCCCACCGCCAACATAAAGCTCATCTTTCATGACATCATAAATCAGTCCAAACTGCCCCTGGCCATTTTCAAAATAAGCCAGCATAATGGCAAAATCTGTCTTTTGGGCAATGAAATTATTGGTCCCATCAATCGGGTCAATAACCCAAACATGACCATCCTCAATCGAATGACGAAGACCGTTTTCTTCTGCCAAGATATGATCTGTCGGATAGGCCTCTACAATCTTTTGCACCAGCTGGTCTTGTACAGCTTCATCTAACTGTGTCACTAAATCTGTCGGAGTTGATTTGGTTTCAATCACGACTGGCTCATCCATATGCTTGCGGATATAGCTGGCTGCTTCATAGACAATAGCTTTTGCAAATGCTAATTTAGTTTCCAAGAGAAATCATTCCTTTCCCCTGTTTTTTTGCCGCCTCAACCGCACGGTAAAGCGAGTAGCCGCTGACTGTTTCAAATTCACGCCCAATTCGCTTTTCCTCGCCCTTACTTGGAACGACGATTTTAAAAGCTTTATAGGCGGATAATAATGCCTCCACAGCTACTTTTCCTTCATAGGCTTTTTCAACCTGATTAAAAAAAGAAAGCACTGAAGCAAGCTCTTCAGTGCTCCACGATAGATCTAGTGGGTATTGATAGTTCTTATTCATTTCCTTATTCAATCTCTGCTCGTAGGGTTGCATCACGCAATTCCTGCTGGCGATAGCCGCGCGGCAAGAATGCCCGAATCTCATCTTCATTAAAACCGATTTGCATCCGCTTGCCATCCAGAATAATTGGACGTCGCAAAAGACTTGGATTTTCTCCATTCAAGCGAATCAATTCGGATATAGACATATTTTCAACATCTACATTTAATTTTTGAAAAATCTTGGAACGAGTTGAAATGATGTCATCTGTGCCATTTTCTGTCAAAGACAGGATATGCTGAAGTTCCTCCCTTGATAAAGGGCTCGTCATGATATTGTGCTCCTGAAAAGGAACATCATGATTGAGTAACCAAGCTCTGGCTTTACGACAGCTCGTACAACTCGGTGATAAAAATAATGTAATCATGTATTTCTCTTCTTCATCTATTTATACCTATTCTTATTATACCAAATTATTAAGCATCCGACTAGGTATTTTCAAGTTTTTTTCGCATGATTATCCATTTTATTCAACAGACCAATTTCTTGCTGCTTCTTCATCCTGCTTTAATTGGACCATCAGATTTTTCAAACTTGAAAATTTAACCATGTCTCGCAAGCGGTCCAACCAATAAACCGTCACCTTATCACCGTACATATTGCCAGAAAAATCAAACAAGTGAACTTCAAGGCGCAATTCTTCTCCATTAAAGGTTACATTTTTCCCAATGCTAGCCATACCACGATAGACTTCTCCCTGATAGGCTACATCAACCACATAGACACCGTCTTGCGGCAGAACTACCCGATCAAGCGTAGCAAGATTGGCTGTTGGATAGCCCAAGGTCCGACCTCTGGCATCGCCATGGACAACCAAACCTTGAGTCGTCAAAGCTCGTCCTAATAAAGTATGTGCTAATTTGACATCGCCTTTTGCAATCGCAGCTTTAATCCGTGTCGAACTCACCTTTTCACCGTCAATATCTACGGATGGGACAATCACAATTTCTGCATTTGTATAAGTCTGTAAATCGCGCGCAGACTTCTTATCACTGCCAAAGTGATAATCAAAACCTGCCACAATAACCTTAGCTTTCAAAGCCTTGATATATTGCTTGACAAACTCCTGCCCTGTATGACTGGCAAAACGACTGCTAAAATCAATCAAATAAAGTCTATTCACTCCTAGCTGCTCAAAGGCTTCTTTACGCTCTATTGGATTGGTCAAATGAGCCAACAAATCCTCTTGATAGCGGACAAAAGGAATCTTAGGAGATTCTGGAAATGTCAGCACTGCCACCTCTAAATCCCGCTCTTTTGCAATGTTACTTGCCACCTCAAATAGGGCTTGATGCCCCTTATGCAGACCATCAAAATAGCCCAAGACAAGGACTGTCTCAGAAATTTGTTGAATCTCATCTTGATTCGTGATGTATATCGTTTTCATTCTTCTATTTTATCATAAAATCTCACAGAAAGACCTTTTTAGGCTTGTAAACTGCCTCTCGTCTCTCCAATATAGCCACTAATATTCCATCATAAAATCCTGCTAGCTCATCATTCTCAGCAGATAAAACAACAAAGCGTCCAAAGCGGACTTCCTCTACCTGCTCGCTTTCAAGCTCTACGACGTTCAAATCGCCAATGCCAAGCTCCAAAGGTTGCAAGAAAGACCAGTCATTCTCTGCTACTTTCTTTTCAATCTCTGCTAAGGTTAAACTATCTGCTAAATCCATCCCTGATGAAGACGTTCGTGTGAGCGCAGACATGTGACTGGCAAAGCCTAGCTTTTCTCCCAAATCTACCAATAAGGTGCGGATATAAGTTCCCTTACTACAAATCACCCGAAATCTAAAAGACAGCAATCCATCTTGAAAAACGGGCGAACTAATCCTCTCAAACTTGTAAATCATCACCTGACGCTCTGGACGTTCAACTGCCTCCCCAGCTCGTGCATACTCATACAGCTTTCGACCATTGACCTTCACTGCAGAATACATAGGAGGAATTTGCGTGATATTTCCGACAAACTCCTCCATCGCTTGATCAATCACTTCCTCTGAAATGGCTTCTCGTAAGCGGGTTTCTTTCACCACCTCGCCACTAGCATCCTCAGTTGTCGTTGAAAAGCCAAGCGTGATTTCACCCTCATAGGTCTTCCCCTCATCTTGCATGTACTCCACCAAGCGCGTCGCTTTTCCAACTGCAATCGGCAAGACGCCAACCACATCAGGATCTAGCGTGCCACCGTGACCAATTTTCTTGGTATGCAAAATCTTACGCAGTTTAAACACGGCATCGTGCGAAGTCATACCTGCTTCTTTTTTTAAGTTAATGATTCCATTCATATCTCGCTCCAGTTTATGTCTCTTTTAGGGCAGCAAATTTTTCTTTCATCGTAGGATTCTTACGCGTTAATTTTTTGACGGATACATCTTCGAGTTTATTATTCGCCAAGCGCAGTTGATTTTCACTGGTCGTAAGCGCTGCCTTGACAGCCTCCATACGTTTAATAGCCTTATCAATCTCATCAATCGCCTTTTGGAAATTGGTACTTGCTGACTGGTAATTTTTAGCAAAAGCATTCTTAAAGGTTTCCAAATCCTCTTCAAAATGAGTAATATCAATATTTTGCTCACGAACCAAGGCCAATTCCTGCTTGTAAGTCAAAGCATTCATCGCTGCATTGCGTAACAGCGTAATCATGGGCAAGAAAAATTGAGGGCGAATGACATACATTTTTTCATAAGCATACGACACATCAACAATCCCCGAATTATACAGTTCACTATCTGACTCGAGTAAGGTCACCAAAATCGCATACTCACAAGATTTTTCCCGCCGATCCTTGTCCAACTCTTTAAAGAAATGCTCATTCTTTTTCTTAGTTGCTGTCTCATCGCCTTCGTTTTTCATCTCAAACATAATGGAGAGGATTTCAACACCGTTTTCATCATATTCACGATAAATATAATCTCCCTTGCTCCCTGTTCTAGCATCATTATCTTTGGAAAATTCAGCACGAGGAAACATCGCCATCCGATGCTTGTTAAACTCATACTCACAGTGCTGCTCTAAACTCTCTCCAATCATTTTAGTCGATTGTTTAGCTTTGAAATCTTTGTAAAATTCAATCGTTTCCTCTTTTTGGCGCAATTCAATTTCATAGCGTTCTTTGAGGGAATTTTGAGCTAATTCTGCCTCTTTTTCTTGCAGGAGAAGCTGCGTTTTTGCCTCATCACGCTCTTTTTCAAGCACATGTACTTGCTCTTTCAAACGACCTTCTTGCTCCAATTCCAAACGCGAAAGAGTGAATTGTAAGTCTTTTACCTCCTGCTCTTTTTGGGTCAAGACTTGGGTAAAATCCTTCTCCAAATTTCCTTTTAAAACATCTTTTTCAAGCTCAAATTGGTCAATTTGATGTCTCAGTTGCGTGATTTCTTGCTCTTTGAGCGCCAAGGCTTCCTGCTTTTCTTGCTTCAGTTGTTGCTCAGTTAGCAAGCGCTCTTGTGCTAAACGCTCATGGATTTCTTTCGAAAATTCTTCCGTTCTCACCTGCGCTAAAAGCTGGCTATACTGGGTTTCATTTACCGTAAAAGCTGTCCCACAATGGGGACATTTGATTTCATTCATGGCAATCCTTTCTGATAGAAGAAAGGGCTGGGACCCTGTCCTAACCCTCTTCCTGTTTTTCTTACATTTTTGACAAAATAGCATCCCAAGCATCGTCTAAGCCTGTCTTATCGACGGATGAAAAGACGATAAAGTCATCTCCCTTGTCAAAATCCAATTTCTTCTTAATCGCAGCTTCATGCTTGTTCCATTTGCCACGCGGAATCTTATCTGCCTTAGTCGCAACCACGATGACAGGAATCTCATAGTATTTCAAAAAGTCATACATCTGCACATCATCACTGCTAGGATCATGCCGCAAATCAACAAGACTGACCACTGCTCGCAAATTTTCTCGGCTGGTCAAATACTCTTCAATCATCTTGCCCCATTTAGCCCGCTCAGACTTAGAAACCTTAGCATAGCCATAGCCAGGCACATCGACAAAGCGTAGTTTGTCATCAATGTTAAAGAAATTCAGAAGCTGCGTTTTCCCAGGCTTTCCTGAGGTTCGAGCTAAATTTTTTCGATTCAAAAGAGTATTGATAAAGCTTGATTTTCCGACATTGGAGCGCCCTGCTAGAGCAATCTCTGGAATCTCATCCTGTGGATAGTGGGATTTATTCGCTGCACTCAGTAAAATCTCGGCATTATGTGTATTGATTTCCATACTCACCTCTTAAGCCGTCTCTAAAATCGGCTTGCCCTTGCCTTCAACAGCTTCCTTGGTAATGCGGACTAGCTTCACATTTTCTTGGCTCGGTACTTCAAACATGACGTCTAGCATGGTTTCTTCGATAATCGAGCGAAGACCACGCGCCCCTGTTTTTTGTTCCAAGGCTTTCTGTGCAATCTCACGAAGCGCTTCCTCATCAAACTCCAACTGCACATCATCAAAAGAAAGAAGGGCTTGGTATTGTTTGACCAAGGCATTTTTTGGCTCGCTTAAAATCCGCACCAAATCTTCCACTGTCAGCTGCTCAAGAGCTGCAAAGACAGGCAAGCGTCCGATTAACTCAGGGATAATTCCAAATTTTTGCACGTCTTCAGCAATGATTTCCTGCATGTAGGAACCATTTTCATCAATGGCGCGATTATTTTGTCCAAATCCGATGACTTTCTCACCCAAGCGTTGTTTCACGATTTCTTCGATACCATCAAATGCACCGCCTACAATAAAGAGAATATTTTTCGTATCCACTTGGATCATTTCTTGTTGCGGATGTTTGCGACCACCTTGTGGAGGGACGCTCGCAACCGTTCCCTCAATAATTTTTAAGAGAGCCTGCTGAACCCCTTCACCAGAGACATCACGAGTGATAGAGACATTTTCGCTTTTTTTCGCGATTTTATCAATTTCATCAACATAGATAATCCCACGCTCTGCACGCTCAATGTTGAAATCTGCTGCTTGCAAGAGTTTCAAGAGGATATTTTCCACGTCCTCTCCTACATAACCAGCTTCTGTCAAAGCCGTTGCATCTGCAATCGCAAAAGGAACATTCAAGCTCTTTGCTAAGGTTTGCGCCAAGAAAGTCTTTCCTGAACCTGTTGGGCCAATCATGAGGATATTTGATTTTTGCAAATCCACTTCCTCTTCGCTGTCACGATTATCATGGAAGTTAATGCGTTTGTAGTGATTGTAAACAGCCACAGCCAAGGCACGTTTAGCACGGTCCTGTCCGATGACATAGTTGTTTAAAATATTCAAGAGTTCTTGTGGTTTTGGTACCACAGACAAGTCTGCTAATACTTCTTCTGCTAGCTCTTCTCGGATAATTTCTTGGGCTAACTCGACACATTCGTTACAGATAAAGGCATTGTTTCCTGCGATAATTTTAGGAACTTCTTCCTGACTTTTTCCGCAAAATGAGCAATAAACCATCATCTCTTGTTTCCTATTTGTAGGCATTGTTTACTCCTATTTCTCGTAATTTTTTAAAACTTTTTCATTAAAATAAGGTCATATAAAAGGCGTGGATACTATTGACAAGATTGGTAAAGGCGTTGAGCCAAAAGAGGACTGCTAAACCGTACCGTCGTTTCTTTTGGGCTTGTAGCGCCGTCAACACACAAATCCCACACAAAACAGCTGTAAAAAATCCAAAAATACTGCGTTCCATTACAGCTCCTTTCTGCGCCAGCGTCTAATAGTGAAATCATAGGCATTTGCTTCATTCTTGGGATAAAAATGATTCTCCACCTCTTCAAAAGAGCTCCAATCAAAAGAGATCGGAAAGTAAGTATCCCCTTCAAAATGCTCATGAATCTCTGTTACGACTAACTCATCTAAGACAGACTCAAAGGCGGTAAAGATCTGAGCTCCTCCAATCACATATAAGGAATAGTCTTCTTTTTCATACCAATCAAGGACTTCTTCTACCGAATGAAAAATGAGAGCTCGCTTATCCTCTACCTTATAAGTATCGTCTGTCGTTAAAATCAAGCTCACACGCTGGGGCAGAATTCTCCTCTTCATACCATCAAAGGTCACACGCCCCATGAGGATTGCTTGATGTAGAGTTGTTTCCTTAAAATGCTGTAAATCAGCTGGTAAATACCAGGGGAGGGTTTGATTTTTTCCAATCAATCCTGCTTCATCCTGCGCCCAAATGGCAACGATTTTCTTTGTCATACTTCCACCTTTATATTGCTAGTCTTATTTTACCAAAAAAGTGAAAAAAAGGCACTTGTAAACTACGAGTGTCTTTTCATTTTTTACTGCCATCTTTGATTACGATAAAACGCTTCCCCTCTTTTTCTCTTGTCGTCCAATACACACTCAAAAGTAGCCACAAGGCTACATAGGCTAAATGAATAGAAAAGTAATGCAAAACAAGATTCAGAACTGCTACTATAAGGACCAAAGTCGCTAAACCTTTCGTATGAGGTCCTTGAAAGAAACACAGAAAACGATAAAGCCCCAGTAAGCATAAAGAGAAGCCACCAACAAAAATCACGATAACAATCGGCAGAAGAAGCCCATAGTATCGATTGAGAAAAAATATCATCTCTAAATAATCTTGAGGATTATCGTACAAGATCAGGATCGACCAAATGGCAAAGGTTGTTAGTATAAGATAAAACAAACCAAAGGCTGCACCGAGTCTTCCTAACCATTTCTGTGATGTCTCAGTTTTTCCTGCATAGAAACCGAGTTGCCTACATAAGCCCCAAAAGGGAATAAACACCAACCAAGATTGCTTGAGCTGAAGCGTACGATTCCCTACATAAATCAGACAGGAAAGAAAAACGAAAAATGCAATCTTGACCATGGCTAGCTCCTTTGAGGCTTAAATGGCTAAATCAAATTTTAGCTGCGGTTTGACAGGTTCATAATCCACTAACTCAAAATCTTCTGGCTTGATGTCATAGAAATTTGTTCCATCTGGAACATTTAAGATCAACCGTGGCTGACAATCACTAGGCGTACGGCGTAGGAGTTCTTTTGCCTGCTCAAATTGATTATCGTAGATGTGGAGGTTGTTGATGAAATAAAAGAACTTCCCAACCTTCCAGCCGAAGTGCTTGGCAATCATCATTTGAAGCGCCACATACTGCATGGCATTGATGTGATGAGCCACCAGCATGTCATTACTACGCTGGGTCAGAGTCGCATCAAGGTAGATATCGCCGTCCACGCGCCGCACATCAAACATGGTCTGAAAGGCACAGGGCAAGAGACCATCTGTCTCTTCAAATGCCTCATAGTCCCAGAGTGAGATGATATTGCGACGGTTCCAAGGATTTTGCTCCAATTGTTTCAAAATCTTATCCATAATCTGGTGCTTCTTGACAACAGCCCCATAGCGCTCACCAATGGTGCCAGTCTCGCCCACTTCCCAGTCGTTCCAGTAGGTCACGCCATACTTGTCATTTAAGACGCTAAGATCGTTGGTCTGGTCTTGGTAAATCCAGCAAACTTCTTTAATGGCTGACTTGATGGGAATGGGACGCAGGGTGGTAATTGGAAACTCGCCCTTTGATAAATCATACTCGGCAAAAGAGCCGGTGATGTACTTGGAATTTGCGACATTTCCGTCTTTGTAGCGAGGACGCGCATTTTCTGAAAAAACACCCTCGTCCATAATTTTTTGAATATTCTCTTTAAAAATAGTATCTGCTTTAGTCATGAATCTAGTATATCACTTCTCTAGCATTTTGTCCTTTTTCTAGTGTTTCAGAAGATAGGCTATTGATACAACTGCCTCGTATAATTTCACCATGTCTTGGATATAATCAGACCATGGCTTGATAAAACGAAACTTTTCTCAAACTATGAAACCATCGATGAAAAATCTTATGTTTCGAGAGTTGGGAAGCATAAAAAAGACGGTAGCGATACCGTCAATAGTGAGTTTATTCAGTTCGACAAACTGGGATTTAGTTATTTCTTCTTTTTGGATTTTGGTGCAGGTAACTAATCATACATTACATTGACTAAGCCAGTTAAAAACTCTTTGTTATCTACATCATCTACCAATAACATTTCCTTTGCCCCATCATACAGCAATTCATATTTTGTATTTTCCATATATTCCATAGCAGATTTAACAGACTTCACTAAAAATCTATCATCATAAATTCCACCTATGATTTTCCCGCGATAATAAATGATATATTCACCCATCATTGCTCTATATGACATTTCTTCCAACTCGGACAATTGTTCTAAAATGAAATCTAAATATTCTTTACTTGAAGCCATACCTTCACCTCGACAAATTTTCATTTATATTATTACCATTCGTCTATAAAGAACAAAAAAGACACATCACTTAAAATGAAGCTAAGTATATACCTGCTTTCTACCTTAAGGAAACGAAATATACCCCTTCTATCATTAATATCATCATATCTATGATGACATCTAGGATACAATGAAACTTTATCTCCGATTTATGATACTTTTCTATCAATCCTCAAAACATTACTAAAAAATACTACATTATGACCGTCTTGATGCATTGTGTTGAGTTATGTAAGATATTCCATGTTACTCATTGTTTTTATAAATCTTTTCCCATCGTCATTTTGGAACATATATGAAACTCCACCAGAGAAACCAAATAATTCAAAATTATTCAATGTCTCTACCTCAAGTCCCAAAAACATTGTATTAAAAACAGATAATAAATCTCCATGCGAAACTATAATGATATTCTCTTCTTCATTATTCATAATTTCATCAAAAAAAGGTTTTAGCCTACTCCATTCCTCTCTGCGACTTTCTGCATCTGAAAAGCACTTATCATCTATATATCTTTCATGTTGCTCTAAATTTGCTTTTAACCAATTGACTGATTTTCCACAACACTTTCCAAGATTTCTTTCTCTTAATTCTTGTCTTAAAATGGGTACTATATCTAAATGTTCACCAATAATTTCAGCTGTTTGTTTTGCTCTTAAAAGATCTGATGAATATAAGACGAAATTTCGATCTCCTAATTCTTCTTTTAGTTTTAGAGCAATATTCTCTGCTTGTTTTCTGCCTAATTCTGAAAGTTCCCAATCTGTCCATGAACCAACCATTCCATTGGTATGATGGACGGACTCCGTATGTTGAATAGTAATTATTTTTTTCATATCATTCTCCTCTAAAACAAGACCAAATTTTTTTATATGTTGGCAATAATCCAATATCACTATTGAAAAATCAATAAAAAAGCATACTTCAGATAAGTAAGCCTACATAAAAGAGATAGTCACATCATTCTTTTAAGAACGACTGCTCCTATCTCACATTTCTTTCCTAGCTTTTTATCAAAGTCTTATTTCAACACAAGCGAGGCAGCACCAATCACTCCTGCGTCATTTCCTAAATCCGCCAAAGCTAGTTTTGTTGATTTAGCGATTTGTGGGAAGGCATGAGTATTAAAGACTTCTTGAAGCCCTGCTAGCAAGAAATCACCTGCTGCTGATACCCCACCACCAATAACGATGGTTGATGGGTTCAAGATGTTGGCGATATTGGCACAAGCAATTCCCAAATAACGAGAGAAATTCTTGTAGACAATCATCCCTAGCTCATCACCTTCTTTGGCATGGTCAAAGACAACTTTTGCCGTCACTTCTTGTCCGTCATCAATCAAGGCTTTCAAATCCGCATCGCCTGCGTATGCTTCAGCATAGCGACGTGTCAAATTGACAATTCCTGTGGCAGAAGCAACGGTTTCTAGGCAGCCTTTCTTCCCGCAAGTACACTCAATGGGTTGTTCAAAATCAACAACGATATGTCCTAGCTCTCCTGCTCCTCCAGCAATACCGTGAAGGAGATTACCATCTGCAATCACACCGCCACCAACACCTGTTCCTAGAGTTACAAAGACCACGTCTGGATGATTGCCCCCTGCACCTACCCATTGCTCACCAAGGGCTGCTACGTTGGCATCATTGTCAATGAAAAATGGAATCCCAAGTGCTGATTCAATTTGTTTTTTGACAGCTTGTTCTGACTTCCAGTTTAGGTTGTAAGCTCCTACGACAGTTCCTTCATGACGATTGACCACACCAGGTGACCCCATTCCGATACCAAGGAAATTCTCTGCTGAAAGTCCTAGTAACTCCATTTGATGCTTGATAGAGGCAATCATATCTGGAACGATGTGACTTCCTTCATCCAAGATATTGGTCGCAATAGACCATTTGTGCTGAATTTCACCTGCTGGCGTCAAAATCGCAAATTTAATGGATGTCCCTCCAAGGTCAATTCCAATAATCTTTTTATCCATAGTTGTCTCCTTTTTTCCTAATACTTTTATTATATCAGTTATGCAAAGGTTTGCAAAGAAAAAACTAGCAGATCTTGCTAGTTTTTTGATTTTTAATCCGCCAATTCACTCAAGTATTCATAGCGTTCATATTTGAGGAGCAAAGCTTCATTTTTTTCATCTAATTCTTTTTGGAGAACAGATAATTTGGAGAAATCAGAACCGTGTTCTTGCATATCCTGTTCAATCTGAGAAATACTTGTTTCTAACGATTCAATGTCTGATTCGATAATCTCCCATTCCTGCCGTTCAAAATAGGTCATTCGTTTCTTTTCTTCACGGACTTTAACTGGCTTTTCTTTGCTGGCTTTTTCCTTTTGCTTGCTGATTTCTAGCTCAAACGCCTTTTCGTCCAAATAGTCTGTGTAATTCCCAAAGAAAGTCCTAATCTGCCCATCTTCAAAAGCAAGGATTTTATCTGCCACCTTGTCAAGGAAATAACGGTCGTGACTGACCGTAATGACTGGTCCAGTAAAACTCTGCAAGAAATGCTCCAATACTGTCAAGGTCGCAATGTCCAAATCATTCGTCGGCTCGTCTAAGAGGAGAACATTTGGTTTTTCCAAGAGAAGCTTCAAAAGATAAAGACGCTTTTTCTCACCGCCAGATAACTTTTCAATGACTGTACCATGCATGGAACGTGGGAAGAGAAATTGCTCCAGTAACTCTGCAATGCTGCTCGTACCATTAGTCGTCTTGACTTCTTCTGCCACTTCTTGGAGATAATTGATGACCCGTTTGGATGGGTCTAACCCTTCCACTTTTTGGGAGAAATAACCTACACGAACAGTTTCTCCGATGATGAGATGTCCTGCTTGTGGCTCTAAGCTACCTGCAATCAAATTCAGCAAAGTGGATTTTCCAACACCATTATCACCGACAATCCCGATACGATCCTTAGCCTGAATGAGCAAACTAAACTTCTCTAAAAGCTGCTTATCATCATAGCCAAAGCTCACCTCTTGAAACTCAATCACTTTCTTTCCGATACGGCTGGTTTCAAAGTTCATCTCCAACTGACTTGTCACATCTTTCTGAGCTACCTCTTTTTTCAGATGATGAAAACGATTGACACGCGCCTCTTGCTTAGTAGCTCTGGCTTGAGGCTGTCTGCGCATCCACTCTAACTCTTGCTTATACAGCTTTTCCTTTTTATGAAGAAGCGCTGCATCTCGCTCATCTTGCTCCGCCTTGATTCGGACATAATCTTGGTAATTTCCTTGATATTCGATGAGCTTAGCACGATCCAATTCAAAAATGCGAGTCGAAATCTGGTCCAAAAAATAGCGATCATGGGTGATAAAGAGGACACTTTTCTTGGTATTTTTGAGGAAATTCGTCAGCCATTCGATACTGGCAATATCCAGATGGTTGGTCGGCTCATCTAGCAGTAGCAAGTCTGCATCTCCGAGCAAGACCTGTGCCAACTGCACTCGCCTGCGCAATCCACCCGATAGATTGCCGACCTTCGCTGTCAAATCCTGAATTCCTAGCTGGCTTAAGACGGTCTTGACTTGATGTTCAATCGTCCAAGCATCAAGTGAATCCATCTCCGCCATGACTTTTTCCAACCGCGCTTGACTCTCCTCGTCATAATTTGCCAACAGCAACTCATACTCACGAATCAAGATCATTTCTCGTAGTTGAGACGATAAAACCGTATCTAAAACAGTCTTTTCATCCTCAAAAGACGGCTCCTGTGTGAGATATGCAATTTTATAATCTTGCTTGGCTGAAAAAGGGGAACGGTCCCCATCAAACCCACTCACACCTGACAAAACGTCTAAAAGTGTTGTCTTGCCTGTTCCGTTTACACCAATCAGCCCAATGCGATCTCCCTCATGGATAATAAAGGAAATATTCTGGAATACGGTCTTATCACCTACTGATTTGGTCAAGCCCTCCACTAAAAAATCACTCATATCCTTGCTCCTTTATAAACATCATGATGGCTTCTTTGTCATTTTCTAGCTGACCTTCGACAATGGCTTTCTCCACTTGATGTAAAACTTGACCAAGTCTTGGTCCTGCTTGAAAACCGTATTCTGTCATTAAAATCCGCCCATTGACCACTATTTCTTGCTTGTCATGAATCGTAAGACTTTCGTGTATATCTTTAATCGCTTGATGATGGACTGGCAAATGCTTCATCTCACGCAAATCCTCCGCCTGCATCATCAAATCCAAATCAAAGCGGTAACAATCCCATTTGCAAAGCATGCCTGTCTCACGCAAACGATAAATCTCGATTAGTTGCTCTACTTTTTTCTGAAAATCATTGGAAGTTTTCCATTTTTTCAAAAAGGGACGAGCTTGTGGCAAGTCTAAGGCTAAAATCAAGGCTGCCCACGCCTGCTCAGACGATGAAAACTGGGCAGTTTTTTCTAGGCTAGACAGTAAATGTTCCAAAGCTCGATCTGCCTGTGCCATTTCTGGTAGGTACAAATAAGCTCGACTCACTAAAAAACTAGATAAGCCTTTACGCCAGTAAGGCGCTAATAACAATTTATCAAACTCAATAAAAACTCGCTCAACAGAAATTTTCGTTAACAAAGGAGCACAGTCTTCCATGGCTTCTCTAGTTTCTGCTTCAATGTCAAATCCTAAACTGGCTTGAAAGCGAAACCCACGCATAATACGCAGGGCATCTTCATTGAAACGCTCACTGGCAACTCCTACTGCTCGCAGCAATTTATTATCTAAATCATTGAGGCCATGAAACAAGTCAACAACCGATCCTGTTTCATCAAGAGCAAATGCATTGACCGTAAAATCACGACGCTTTAAGTCTTCTTCGAGCGAACGAACAAAGGTGACATGGCTCGGACGCCTGTAATCGACATAGACATCCTCGGTCCGAAAAGTGGTCACTTCATATTCGCTCCCCCCGTCAAGGACCAAGACCGTTCCGTGCTCAATTCCGATATCCACGGTCCGCTCAAAAATACTCTTAGTTTCCTGCGGATAGCTAGAAGTTGCAATATCTACATCGTGAATCGGACGCTCTAAAAGCGCATCTCTGACCGACCCACCGACGAAATAGGCTTCATAGCCTGCTTGTTTTATTTTTTCTAAAATTGGCAAAGCCTTCTGAAATTCAGAAGGCAAATGACGTAATCTCATAATAAATGTTCCAATCCATAGACCAATTGGTCACGTTTTACGACTTCTTTAATGGCCAAGTTAACCCCTGTCATAAAGGATGTACGATCATAAGAATCATGACGCAAGGTCAAACCCTCGCCTTGGCTACCAAAAATCACCTCTTGATGGGCTACAAGTCCTGGCAAGCGAACACTGTGAATCCGCATGCCATCAAAATCTGCCCCACGCGCACCCACGATACTTTCTTCCTCATCCACTGCTCCTTGTGATTGAGAAGGACGTACCTGACTGATCAATTCAGCTGTTTTGACAGCCGTTCCACTCGGTGCATCTTTTTTCTGATCATGGTGAAGCTCAATGATTTCGACATTTGGGAAATACTTGGCTGCTTGCGCAGCAAATTGCATGAGAAGAACAGCTCCCAAGGCAAAGTTCGGCGCAATCAAGCCACCCAAACCTTTTTCGGCAGAATAACGTTTCAAGTCTTCAATTTCTTTAGAAGTAAATCCTGTTGTTCCCACAACTGGTCGAAAATCATGCTCTAAGGCAAATCGTGTATGTTTATAAGCAACTTTTGGCGTGGTAAAATCAACCCACACATCTGCTGAAATCTGTGCTAGATCTTCTTTGCGATTAAAGACGGGAACACCAGCAACATCTGCCTCTTCTGCAAAAGGATCAAGCAAGCCAACCAATTCCAAATCAGCATCTTCTGTAACCATTTTATAGGCAGCTTGCCCCATTTTCCCTTTAAAGCCAGCAATAATGACTTTGATACTCATACTCTCTCCTTAGATAATCGGAATATAGCCTAAAGCTACACTGCCTTCGCCCAAATGTGTTCCAATGACACTTCCAAAAGTCGCAATAGGAATATCTCCTGTCACACCTTGCTCTTGCAAGAGCCCGCGAAGGTTCTCTGCCTTGTCAAGAGCATTGGCATGGATGACGATGACCTGATAGCGTCCTCCTGCTGTATTTTCCTTGACAATCTCAATCAAACGCTTAGTCGCCTTTTTCTCTGTCCTTACCTTTTCAAAGACTTCAATAACCCCTTCTTCGTTAAAATAAAGAATCGGTTTAATGCTAAGAAGGGTGCCAAGTACTGCTGCACCATTGGACAGACGACCACCTTTTACCAAATGATTCAAATCATCCACCATGATAAAGGCACTGGTCTCTTTAATTTGCTGCTTGACTTGTGCTAGAATCGTGTCAAAATCAAGACCTACAGCTGCACTATCAAGAGCTGTTTTGATCATAATACCAAGAGGTGCACTCGTGATTTTCGAATCTGGAAAAACAACCGTAAGGTTTGAAAATTCGTCTTTTAGATATTGGATATTTTGGTAAAATCCTGAAATTCCGCTGGATAAAAAGAGACCCAAAGCATGCGTATAGCCCTCTTTTTCACACTGAGCTAAAATCTCTTCTAAGCGAGCAACACTTGGTTGGCTAGTTTTCGGAAGGCTACTTGCCTGCGCCATTTTTTCATAAAACTCACTGGCTGTTAGATTTTTGCCTTCTACATACTCTGCTCCATCAATACTGACGGGAATATCAAGGATATATAAATCGCTGTTTTTTACAACTTCGGCGTCTAAAAATGCGGATGAATCCGTAATGACGGCTAATTTCATGAATTAAAACTCCAAATTGATTCCTGGTAAATCGAGGGCGATTTCGGTAACTTCGTAGGTCAACCGATTTAGCATAGAAAGACTTGGTTGTGCAAGTGTTTCTACCTCTTCTTTATTGAATTCGCTAGGCTCATTCACAATACGTCCAAGGACATGATTGACCTGCGAAATGGTTCCACTAATAACAAAAGCATCAAAAACAATCATAAAACTCAAAATCACAACGATAGATGTTTGATTGCTTTCCTTATTTCTCTCTAACAGTTGGAAATTCACATCTACTTTCGTTTCAGGGGTTCCATTCTCATGTTCCCACTCAAAATTACGAGCATCATAGTGATATTGACTAACGAATTCTTTTTCGCGTTTTAGTTCCATGTCTGTGTTCTCCTAAAAATATACGTTGCTACTATTATAGCATATTTTTTTCACTCTTGCCATGTTTCAGATAGAGCTACCATCAAGTTTTACTTTTTCTCAATCGGTGCAACACTGGCAAGGAGTTTTTGAGACCAATGTCTGGGAAGTTGATTTTAAGCTCTTGCGTGGCTCCTGTTCCAGATACCTCTAAGACGACTCCTTCGCCCCACTTCTTGTGAAGAGCGATGTCTCCAACCTGCCAATTTTCAGCTTTTTGTGTGCTGGCTTGATTCATTCCAGCGATTTGCACACCTACTTTTCGGCTTTGAAGAGCTTCTTGTAGGCTCATTCCCTTGCCAAACTGAATGGATTTTCCGCTGCTATAAGTCGCTTTAAAGGCTGTATTGGCTGGGCGAGCAAGACCTTGATAATCCAACAAATCCGAACTAATTTCGTTGAGGAAACGACTCGGACGATTGTAGTTGGTTCGTCCAAACAAGAGTCGTGAATTAGCATTGGTCACATACAATTCCTCTTCTGCCCGTGTAATTCCTACATAAGCTAAACGACGCTCTTCTTCTAATTCGTCCTCATCTTCTGCCGCTCGACTAAGTGGAAAGACGTTTTCTTCCATCCCAATCAAAAAGACAACTGGAAATTCCAACCCCTTTGCCGCATGAAGTGTCATGAGCGTAACTTCTGAAGTCTCAGTCATTCCTCCATCGTCGGTATCTGCAATCAATGCCAAGTCAATCAGAAAACGACTCAAGCGTTCAAGACCTGTTTCTCCTTCTTCTCCTTGATTTTGCTCATCAAAATTCTTGGTCACAGAAAGAAATTCTCGGATATTTTCCAAACGTGCTTGGCTCTCTAGGGTATTTTGACTCGAAAGTGCCAGCGAATAGCCGCTCTTATCCAGTACCAACTCCACCAAATCTGTAATGGTCAAATGCTCCATTTGATCTCTTGCATGGAGCAAAAGATTAGCAAAATCCCAAATAGCTTGAGCAGCCTTGCCTTTTATCCCAGAATTCATCACATCACTAGCTGCATCTAGCAAAGAAACACCCCTACTTTGGGCAAAAATTCTCAATTTTTCAACTGTTCCAGGTCCGATGCCTCGTTTTGGTTCATTGACCACGCGCTCAAAACTGAGATTGTCACTTGGATTGGCAATCAAGTTCAGATACGCAATGACATCACGGATTTCCTTACGGCTATAAAACTTCGTTCCCCCCACCATGGTATAGGGAATATTTGATTTGAGAAGAGCTTCCTCAATCGTCCGCGACTGGGCATTGGTACGGTACAGCACAGCGAAATCTTTGAAGGGTTTATTCTTGGTACGATGCCATTCTTCGATACTTTTGGCAATAAACACCGCTTCGTCCTGCTCGTCATTAGCTCGATAATAACGAATCTTCTCTCCTTCTTGATTCTGCGTCCAAAGATTTTTCGGACGACGATTTTTATTGTGTTGAATCACTTCATTGGCTGCTTGCAATATGTTCTTGGTAGAACGGTAATTTTCCTCAAGAAGAACAACCTTACTTTCTGGATAGTCCTTTTCAAAATCAAGGATATTTTGCATATCTGCCCCACGCCAGCCATAGATAGACTGGTCTGCATCCCCAACAACGCAGATATTTTTAAAGCGACTAGCCAAGAGACGCACTAGCTGATACTGGGCATGGTTGGTATCTTGGTACTCATCAACATGGATATACTGATAGCGCTGTTGGTAATGAAGCAGAACCTCTGGATTTTTATCAAACAGACGCAAGGTCAGCATGATCAAATCATCAAAGTCAACCGCTTCAGACTGCCGCAGCTCTTTTTGATACTCAGTGTAACACTTGGCAACGATATCTGTATAGAGATCGCCTGCCTGAGCAGCATACGCTACGTCGTCAATCAAGTCATTTTTAGCATTGGAAATGGTGCCCAAAATCGCACGTTCATTCCACTTTTTCGGATCCAAATTGAGATTTTTCAAAATCCGCTTCATCAAGGTTCGCTGCTCCCCCGGATCCACAATGGTAAAATTGCGATTATAGCCAATATGATCCGCATCACGGCGCAAAATCCGCACACACATGGAGTGGAAAGTCGCAATCAAGCAATCCTGAGTTTCAGGATTGAGTGCATACGCCCGCTCTTTCATCTCACGAGCTGCCTTGTTGGTAAAGGTAATGGCTAAAATATTCCAAGGATTGACCATTTTCTCATCAATCAAATAAGCAATTCGATGCGTCAAAACTCGGGTCTTTCCTGAACCAGCTCCTGCCATAATGAGAAGCGGTCCTTCCGTCGTTTGAACCGCCTCTGCTTGTCGATTATTCATTCCATTCAATAAAGGATTCATCTTCTCTCCTCGTCTTCTCTCAATTTCTCTATTATATCAAAAATCAAAGAAAATGAAAAAGATGACATAGCTATTTGCCACCCATCATTGAAAAAATCCCCTAAAAACGCTATAATAGACTTTCTGAAAGGAGGTCAAATGAACCAACAAACCACCAATCTCAAGCTAGCCGAGCGAGGGGCGATTCTTGCTATTATCACCTATTTACTCCTCTCCACGGCAAAAATCATCGCTGGAAATCTCCTTGAGTCGTCAAGTTTGACCGCCGATGGCTTTAACAACGTTTCTGACATTGTCGCAAATATCGCTGTCCTCATCGGACTTCGCATGGCTCGAAAACCTGCCGACCATGACCATAAATTTGGGCACTGGAAAATGGAAGATTTAGCAAGCCTCATTACCTCCTTTATCATGTTTTTTGTCGGTTTTGATGTCTTGGTTGAAACCGTTCGAAAAATCATTGACAAGGAAGAATCGGTCATCGACCCTCTCGGTGCCTGTGTCGGTTTGCTATCAGCTCTTGTGATGTTTGGGGTTTACCTCTACAATAAGCAGCTGGCTAAGCGGACACACTCAAAAGCTTTAGAAGCCGCAGCCAAGGACAATCTCTCAGACGTTGTAACCTCTCTTGGTACCAGCCTTGCCATTATTGCCAGCTCTCTTCAGTTTCCAATCGTGGATAAACTGGTTGCCATTATCATCACCTTTTTCATCCTCAAGACTGCCTATGAGATTTTCATAGAGAGCTCGTTTAGTCTATCAGATGGCTTTGACCAACATCTTCTCAAGGATTATGAAGCTGCTATTCTTGAAATCCCTAAAATTTCCAAAGTCAAATCCCAAAGAGGGCGAACCTATGGGAGCAATATTTACCTAGACTTGATTTTAGAGATGAATCCTGACTTATCTGTCTACGAAAGTCATGCCATTGCAGACCAAGTCGAACTCATGCTTCAAGAGCGTTTCGGTGTCTTTGATATCGACATCCATATCGAACCCGCTCCCATACCTGATGATGAAGTCCCTCAAAATGTAAGCAAAAAACTCTTTCTCAGAGAACAACTCATTGAACAAGGGATGGAGTTAGAAACTCTTTTAGCGCCTGACTTTATCTCCGTCGAGCACAATGGAAGAGAGCTAGACAAACAAGTTTTCCAAGTAGAAAAAGGAAAACCCTGTCCCATCCATGACTTTGAATTAACCTCCATCAGCCAAAAAACCAAGCTCGTTCGCTACGAAATCAACGGAATTTTACATACCAGTATCTGGCGACGCCACGAAACATGGCAGCTTGTCTTTCATCAACAAACACCCAAACAAGAGAAATAATAAAAAAGTTGGACCTATATCCAACTTTTTTATTGTTTCACATCATCCGTTGCTACATCATCGCCAAACCATTTCTTAGAAATCTCTTGGAATGTTCCATCTTTGTAAAGTTCTTTGAAGGCTTTGTTAATGTTCTCTACCAAGGTCTTGTCTGACTTCCGCGCACCAACCGCAAAGTTCTCCCCTTGATAATCCACTGGGATAACATTGTAATCTCCTAAAATCCCTTGATCTTGTAGATAGTAATTGGCATAGACACGGTCAATTAAAAGACCATCAATCCGACTGTTCTGCAAATCAATCAAAGCTTCATTAAAGCTTTCGTATTGCGTTGCAGTTTGATCTTTCACCAAGTCTTTTAAAACTGCTGGCTTTTCCTCAAAGACTTGATAGCCAGATGAACCTGCCTGCGCTCCAAGAATCTTACCTTTCATATCAGCGCTAGATGCGATATTGGATGATTTCTTAGTGACCAAGACTTGTTCATTTTCCATATATGGAAGAGTGAATAGTACACTTTCTTCTCTTTCTTTGGTCTTAGAATAGCCATTCCAAATCAAGTCAATCGTGCCATTTTTCAATTCCGTTTCTTTCAAGTCCCAATTAATGGGTTGCCAGTTAACCTCGATACCGTATTTTTTGAAAACAGCGGTTGCTAAGTCAATATCAAAACCAACATCTTTCCCAGACTTGTCTTGAAATCCCATTGGAACAAAGGTATTATCAAATCCAATCGTGATTTTCTTACTAGATTCATACGTCTGCCATTGATCACTATTGGTATCTTTACTCGTAGAAGCTTTCCCACAAGCCACCAAGACAATACTTAAGGCAAGTGCTATGGTAGCCCCAACTATTCCCTTTAATTTCATACTATTCTCCTTGATCCTTAGACAAGCTCAACTTGAGGATTTTCTGCGGTTAGATAGATCATCTCTGTTTCCACTCCAAAGTAAGCTTCGACTTGTTTTTGAAGCTCTTCTAATCCTTGATGCATGCGCTCTGCCTGATGCACATTGATACTTTCAATAACAAGAATCGCATCTGTCGTTTCTTCTGTTAGCATGGTGCGCTCTGCTTCCCGCCAGTTAAAGCAACGACATACCGCACCTGCATCATCCACATAGCAGATTTCATCAGCTAGAGCTGGAGCGTCACTTTCAGCCCCCAGTGGAAAGAAAGATTCTCCACCTTTAGCTTTTCCAAGCTGCAAATCTCCCTCAATCTTTGCTAAATCCTCACCCCCACACGGCACACCATAAGCCAGTGACACACTGTTGTAGATATCTACCAAAGGATTGATTGGAGAGAAAGTCCGTCCTTGACTCACACGTTTGAGCAGAGCTTCGATGGAAGAGCGAGCCCCTTTTTTCGTTTTAAATGTACTAAAGGCTTCACGCCATTCCTTAATGACTTCGTTTTGTGTAAAAGGTTCTTCTTGAATAAACTGCTCAGCTTTTTTAGCGGCTGCTTGAAGCATCTCCGCAAAAAAAGGATCTTTTTCTTCATCTACTTGATTATTCAATCCTTTTGCAACCAATAAACCAATCTCTGCTTTTGGAAATAATTCCCAAAATTCATCACGAACAATCACTTTCATTTTTCTACCTCCTTAGGATTTACATGTAAAATTTCATCGGCAATATTTTCTGCAAACTGTAAGTCATGAGTCACCACAATCTGCGTAATGCCTAATTCTCGATTTTGGAGAATCAATTTCTCCACTTCTAAGCGCAACTCAGGGTCTAATGCTGATGTCGGCTCGTCATAGCCAATAATTTCTGGCTCAATCATCATAGCCCGTGCCAAGGCAACTCGCTGTTTTTGCCCCCCTGAAAGCGAATAAGGATAGGCTTTTGTATGAGCTCCCAAGCCCAAACGCTCTAATAGAGCAACTGCTTTCTTTTCAGCCTCATCTTTTGCCACATTCATGGTCTGAATCGGTGACAAGGTCAAATTATCCAAGACATTCAAATGCGGAAAGAGTTGAAAATCCTGAAATACAAATCCCAGAAGATTTCTCTTTTCTAGCTCGTCTAGCGACAAACTCTCACCATTATAAATAATCTCACCACTATCAATGGTCTCAAGTCCTGCAAGCATCCGTAACAGTGTGGTTTTTCCTCCACCAGAAGGTCCTACAATAGCTAGAATTTTCTTTTCAGGAATGACAAGGTTCAAGTCTTTCATAACCACCTTGTCTCCAAATCGTTTGCTTATGTTTCGTAATTCTAACATCTTATCACCTACTTATAATATGCATATTTCTTTTCAACTTGCTTTGCAATAATCGTCACTAAGCCAATCAAAAGCAGATAAAT
The DNA here is from genome assembly GCA_040719455.1 of Streptococcus pneumoniae. NCBI lineage: Bacteria > Bacillati > Bacillota > Bacilli > Lactobacillales > Streptococcaceae > Streptococcus > Streptococcus pneumoniae. The sequence goes on from JBFDTN010000001.1 coordinate 771,084, forward strand.
AGCTCCTGCGATAAACATAGGTGCCAAACTCGCATCACGATTAGCTGCCGTCCGACTTGCCAAAATCAAATCTGATACGCCCAAGGCATAGACCAAAGATGTATCTTTTACCAAGGTCATAACTTCGTTAAAGACACTTGGCAAAACAACCTTGATGACTTGTGGCAAGACGATAAATCGAATAGTCTGAAATGGCGTGAATTTCAAGACTTTAGCCGCCTCATACTGCCCCTTAGGAATAGATAAAATCCCCCCACGGAAAATCTCTGCATAATAAGCTGCATAATTCAGAGTAAAGGCGATAATCGCAGCCGGCAAACGATCAAACCGAATCCCAACACTTGGCAGTACATAATAAATAAAAATCAGTTGCAAAAGCAAGGGAGTCCCTCGCATAATCCAAATATAGATGTTAATCAGCCAATGGAGAGGTTTGAAATGGACTTGCATCAAAAAGGCAATCAGAATTCCTAGCGGAATCGAAAGCACAAGAACCATGGCGAACACCTGTAAGGTAATCGTCGCCCCATTTAATAAACTCGGTAACACTTCAAAAATATAAGTCATAAACCACCTCCTTATTGGATACATTTTTCTATTATACCAAAAATTCTAATTTTTTCAATAGAAAAAACTACTATTTTGCATAAATATCCCCAAATACAAACAAGAATGATCCTAGTGATTTTTTCTGATTTTATAAATCTAGCAAGTATCTCTATCTCTCAATATTTATTGATAAATATAAGCAATTTCTCTTTTAAATAGAATAAAAAGACAAGATTTTTCATCTTGTCTTGATAAATCCAAATTCTTGCAACGGCAATAGTCTGAAAGTAATGACACCCTTAATTTGCTGTTTCTCAATCAAACCAAACTCACGACTGTCCTTCATATTGGTCCGATCATCATTCAAAATCAAATACATCCCAGCAGGAATGGTAGCTGAGTCGGATTGCGTTAAGGTTTGAATGGTAAAATCATGGGTAAAATAATCCCCTGTGGTTGGCTTAGCTAGGTAATTATCCTTGTCTTTGGTCAAGTACCCTTCTTCTTTGATTTTGTTATTCAAATAAAGAACATCGTCCATATAGACCACCGAATCATCTTCCATGGCAATGACACGACCCACATAGTCATTTCCATCCACTTCATATAACACCAAGTCTTCTCGCTTGATTTTATGAATTTTATTCGCCAAAACGGTATCATTTTTACGAATGTAGCGATTCGCATCCTGCTCTTTGACACCATAGGGTTCAAAGACAAATATGCGCAAGGCAACTAAGCCAAAAATGGCTAGAATCATCACAATCACATTTCGAATTAAATCTCTCTTAACCATACTCTCCCTCCATTTTATTACCATTATAGCATATTTTCAGAAAATTTGAAAGGTTGAGCGATTCAGAAAACCTCTCCTTCATAAAAAAGAGAGGAAAAATTTATTTCCGATACATCTTGACCTGTAAATAGAGGTCATTGTAAAGACCGAGCCATTTTTGTCCGAGTGATTCGTACACTTCTAAGTGTTTCATCGTCTCTTCACTTGGGTAGAAGGCTTCATCATTTTGAACTTCTTCTGGTAGAAGGACTTTAGCAGCAGTGTTCGGTGTGGAATAGCCCACATAGAGGGCATTTTTATAAGCGGATTCTGGTCGTAGCATAAAATTGATAAATTGATACGCCGCTTCCTTGTTTTTCACCGTTTTGGGAATGACCATATTGTCAAACCAAAGGTTGCTAGCCTCACTTGGCACCACATAGCGTAGGTCTTCATTACCATCCAGCATCTGTCTGGCTTCTCCTGAGAAGCTCACCCCAATTGCCGCATTATTTTGAATCATATATTGCTTCATTTCATCTGCGACAATGGCCTTGATATTGGGTGTCAAGCGGTACAATTTGTCCACCGCCTCTTGCAATTGTTCTTCATTTTTGCTGTTTAAACTATATCCTAAGGAATTAAGACCAAAGCCCATGACCTCACGCGCCCCATCAATCAGCATAATATCATTTTTATATTCTGCTCGCCATAGATCATCCCAATGCTCAGGAGCTTCCGTCACCAACTTGCTATTATAGACAATACCTAAAGTCCCCCAGAAATAGGGAATAGAGTATTGGTTGTCTTTATCAAAGGGCTGATTCAAAAAGCGCTCACCAATGTTCTCCAAACCTTTGATTTTACTATGATCAAGCGGTACAAGGAGATTTTCTGATTTCATCTTAGCAATCATGTATTCGCTAGGAATAGCGATATCATAAGTTGTGCCACCCTGCTTGATTTTGGTATACATAGATTCATTGGAATCAAAGGTCTCATACTGCACCTGAATCCCTGTTTCCTTCGTAAATTCCTCTAGCAATTCTGGGTCGATATAATCTCCCCAGTTATAGATAACTAATTTATCACTGTCACTCTTTGTCGTTTGGCTTTGGATATGGGTGCTAATTCCCCACAAAAGTAGGATAATGGCAAGAATTCCAAGAAAGAATGAATACAATTTTTTCATAGTTTCTCCTCCTTCTCTCTGGAGATAAAGTAGTAGCCAATCACCAAGAGGATACTAAAGAGAAAGACCAAGGCAGAAAGGGCATTGATGTCCAAGGAAATCCCTTGACGAGCCCGAGAGTAAATTTCAACAGACAGCGTTGAAAAGCCATTTCCTGTCACAAAGAAGGTTACGGCAAAATCATCTAAAGAATAGGTAAAAGCCATAAAGTAACCCGCAATGATGGCAGGCGTCAGATAAGGGAGCATAATTTCTTTCAACACTTGAAAAGAACTAGCTCCCAAATCATAGGCTGCATGAATCATATCGTCATTCATCTCTTTCAAGCGAGGCAAGACCATCAAGACCACAATCGGAATCGAAAAGGCAATGTGGCTCGCCAAAACAGACACAAATCCAAGCTGGAATTTAAGCGTCGTAAAGAGAATAAGAAAGCTCGCCCCAATCATGACATCAGGTGCTACCATCAAGATATTATTGACCGATAAAAAGGCTTCTTGATACTTCTTACGCGCCTGATAGATATGAATAGCCCCAAAGGTACCAATGATTGTTGCAATCAAGGCGGATAAAAAGGCTAAAAAGAAGGTTTGTGCCAAAATCAACATCAATCTACTATCGCTAAACATAGCCTCAAAATGCACAAGCGTAAAGCCAGTAAAAGTGGTCATGTCATCTCCTGCGTTAAAGGCATAGCCAATTAGATAAAAAATCGGCAGATAAAGGACGAGAAAGACCAGACCTAAATAGGTTGCTGCAAGTTTTTTCATCATTCTCTCCTTTCCTTCGTCAGCCACATGACTGCCATCATAGCAAGAATTAAAATAACGGCAATCGTTGAGCCCATGCCTAGATTTTGCGTTGTTAAGAAATGCTGCTCAATCGCTGTCCCTAGTGTAATCACTCGATTTCCCCCAATCAAACGGGTCAACATAAAGAGACTCAAACTGGGGATAAAGACAGACTGAACGCCACTTCTCACCCCATTCATGGACAAGGGGAAGACCACACGTCGAAAGGTTTCCCAGCTATTTGCCCCAAGGTCATAGCTAGCATTGATCAGATTAGGGTCTAAGTCATCCAGAACATTAAAAATTGGCAAAATCATAAAAGGTAGCTCGATGTAGCTAGCAACAAAGATAAATGAGAAATCCGTAAAAAGAATTTGTTGCTGCCCAAGACCAAGAAAACTCAAGAATTGATTGACAGAACCATCTTGCCCAAAAATTCCGATAAAGGCATAAGCTTTGAGCAAAAGATTGACCCAGGTAGGTAAGATAATCAACATCAGCCACAGTTGCTTGTGCTTGAGTTTGGTTAGAAAATAAGCTGTTGGATAGCTGATAAAAAGGGTCACTAAGGTGATAATTCCTGCATAAAAGACCGAATTAAAGCTCATTTTGAGATAGGTCAAATTCTGCGATGTAAAATAAGTTTTGTAATTCTCAAGCGTCACTTGCCCTTCGATATTAAAGAAAGACTGCCAAATAATCATCACGACTGGCGCTAATACAAAGAGAAAAATCCACAGAAAATAGGGGATACTAAACCATTTAGAGGTTGCTTTCTTCATCTCTTTCCTCCTCAATGGCATTGATCAAACCGTCTTCGACTTCTTCGATTTCTACATACTCTTCAATCCGAGCGTCGAATTCTTCTTCCGTTTCATTTAGCCTCATGACATGGATATCTTCAGGTTCAAAGTCTAAGCCAATCACTTCACCAACAATGGCTTTTCGAGTGGAATGAATCATCCATTCATTGCCCAATTCATCATAGGCGATAATCTCATAGTGGACCCCACGAAAGAGCTGGGTATCGACTTTTACCTGCAATTTCCCTTCTTCTGGCAGGGTAATTTGAAGATCCTCAGGACGAATGACAATCTCAACAGGCTCATTAGGGCGCATACCACCGTCCACTGATTCAAAGCGTTTGCCGTTGAATTCCACCAAATAGTCTTCAATCATACGACCAGAGATAATGTTTGATTCTCCAATAAAGGTCGCAACAAAATGGTTAATCGGCTCATCATAAATATCCACCGGTGTACCAGATTGGACAATCTCGCCATCATTCATGACAAAGATCCAATCACTCATCGCTAGAGCCTCTTCTTGGTCGTGGGTGACAAAGACAAAGGTAATACCAAGGCGTTGTTGCAATTCTCGTAACTCATACTGCATGTCAGTCCGCAGTTTCAAATCAAGAGCTGATAAAGGCTCATCCAGCAAAACCACACGCGGTTGATTGATAATGGCACGAGCAATCGCCACCCGCTGACGCTGACCACCAGATAATTTGCGAATAGAACGACGCTCAAAGCCTTCTAACTGCACCATTTTCAAGACTTCTGCCACGCGGCGCTCAATCTCTGCCTTTTCTACTCTTCGCAACCGCAAAGGAAAAGCAACATTTTCAAAAACATTCATGTGTGGAAACAGGGCATAGGATTGAAAAACTGTATGCACATCGCGTTTATTCGTCGGAATATCGTTAATCCGTACACCATCTAGCAAAATATCTCCTGTCGTTGCGTCCAAGAGTCCTGCAATGATATTTAAAATCGTTGATTTTCCTGACCCAGAAGCCCCTAAAAGAGTATAAAATTTCCCTTCTTCAAGTTCAAAGTTTATATCCTTTAAAACGACTGTTCCACTATCTTCAAAGACCTTTGACACGTTTTTGAATTCAATAATTGGTTTTTTCAATTCTCATAAATTCCTTCTTTTTCTTCCAACAAAACACTAGACTTTTCTCAAAAGACTAGGACAGATTGGCTCTGTCAGGCCACACCTACCTCTTTGAGGGGATGTTTCACCCTCCATAACTGTTGACTATCGATAGGCTTTCACCCCCTTTCCGTCTCTATTGACAAATTTATAAGTTTTCGCCAATAAGCCGCACTTCACGCTCCAAGGTAATTCCTGACTGCTTCTCAACCTCAGCGATGACATGCTCAATCAAAGCCTCGTAATCAGCGGCAGATCCATCTGCTACATTGACCATAAAACCAGCATGCTTAGTGGATACCTCAACTCCACCAATCCGATGACCTTTCAGCCCCGCTTCACTGATCAACTGACCTGCAAAATTTCCAACTGGACGCTTAAAGACCGAGCCACAAGACGGATACTCCAAAGGCTGTTTTAACTCTCTCAAATGCGTCAAGCGTGCCATTTCTTGCTGAATCGTGCTATGAACACCAGGTCTGAGTGCGAATTTCGCTGAAATGACGATATCGCCAGTCGCCTGAATGGCAGAATGACGATAGCCAAAGGTCATCTCTTTTCCTGTCAAGGTCTTAATCTCACCTTCTTGCGTCAAGACCTTACAAGATGTCAAAATATGGGCAATCTCACCACCGTAAGCCCCTGCATTCATAAAGACAGCCCCACCGATACTTCCTGGAATACCACAGGCAAATTCAAAGCCAGTCAAGCTATGGCGAAGGGCTACTTGCGTCGCTGCAATCAACTTAGCTCCCGCCTCTGCTTCAATCGTGTAGCCATTCACTGTCATACTATTTAACTTGTCAAACATGATGACAAAACCACGAATACCACCGTCTCTCACGATGATATTACTGGCATTGCCGAGCACCGTCCATGGAATCTCCGCTTGATTAGCAAAACGAACCACACGCGCCAATTCATAACGATTGCGAGGAAACACTATATAATCTGCCACTCCTCCCACTTTTGTATAGGTGTATTCTTTCAAAGGTTCTTGATAACGAATATCAATGCCTTCTAATGCTTGTTGAATCATCTCATTTACCATTTCATTACTCTTTTCTGTTCAAAATACACTCCATTATACCATGTTTTCCCTCCATTTTCGATAAAAAGATGATTTCTTTAGAAAATAACTGAATCAAAAAAGAGGGAGAACCCCTCTTTTATCCTTTGATAGTTGTTTCGTTTTCATGTAGTACGAGTTAACGACATACATGAAAACGAAATGATTATAATCTTTGTTTCATTCTTTTTAAGTACAGCCATTGTCCTATGATAAAGATAGCAATCGCTAGCCAAATCAAGACAAAACCTGGTAACTGCTCATGGTCAATGGATTCTCCAAATACCGTCAATGCTAACATCAGCTGAATCGTTGGATTGAGGTACTGTAAAAAGCTAATTTGACTCAGCGGTGCTCGCTTCAACGCTTCTGCAAATAATAAGAGTGGAATAGCTGTCACAAGACCAGACAACATGAGCATGAGATTTTCACTCACTATATAGTCTGCCATACTCGTCTTTGCAAAAAATAATAAGTAAACAGTCGCAAAAGGTAACACCACTGCACTCTCTATCAGCATACACACATCGCTAGATAAACTCACTTCTTTTTTCAAAAGCCCATACATGGCAAAACTCACAGATAAAATCAAGGACACGATGGGCAAATAACCTGTTTGAAATAACAATACCAGAATGCCTAAGCCAGCTAATAGAATCGCAAAAATGGTCACTCCTTGCAATCGTTCCTTTAACACTAAAAGTGACAGCAAGATAGACACCAAGGGCATGAGGTAATAACCAAGACTAGCTTCTGTTGCCTGAGCATGACTGACCGCAAAGATATACACGAGCCAGTTAAGGGCGATAAAGAAACTAGCTCCTAACATACGCCACCTAAGTTGCTGCTGCTTGATACAAGTCACCAATTCCTTACAAAAACGCTGACTTTGTTTTGTAAAGAGCATATAACAAATCATAGTCAAACAAGTCCAGACAATCCGATAGCTGAACACAGCATAGCTATCAATCCCACCCAGCAATTTCCAAAAGAGGGATAAAAATCCCCAAAGCAGATAGGATAACAAGCCTAACCCTAGCCCGATTCCTTCTTTAGTCAACACGGACGCCCTCTTCATCTACACAGAGGTCAAAGACTTCTCCGTCTAAATGTAGATCTATTATCTCCTGCTTAATAGCAGCCACTTTTTCTTCAGGTGCTAAAATCATGATCGTTGGTCCTGCTCCCGACAAATAAGTCGCATAGGCACCGTGCTCTTGTCCGATTTGCTTGATTGAGGCAAATTCAGCGACTAAAGATTGACGAAAACGCTCATGAAAAAGATCCGATTGAATGGCTTGTCCTGCCGTTTTCAAATCACCTTTTAAAAGAGCTGCAATCGCAACATTAGCAATACTGCTAGCTGCCACTGCTTCTTTATAGGATAGATTTTCTGGCAATACACCACGACTATCCTTGGTTTTTAGCTCATAAGCAGGCACAAAGGCTAGTAAATGACAGGCTGGAAAATCAGCACAGACAGCACTCACCTGTCCGTCCTGGTAACTAGCCACCACAAGATTGCCAAAAATCGCTGGTGCGACATTATCTGGATGTCCTTCCAACTCCGTTGCGATCTGCAACTTTTCATGATCTGTTAAGTCAAGCTCAGCTAATTGATTGGCCAATTCAATCCCTGCTACAATGACTGAGCTAGAAGAGCCAAGTCCACGCGCCAAGGGAATATCACTAATCATCTTAACATGATGAGGAACTAGATTGGGAGCGACTTTGCGAGCGATTTTTACCAACAGATTTTTCTCATCATGAGGAATCTGCTCTCCTAATTCATGCTCAATATTCCAAGTATCACTTTTTTCAATGACCTCAATCGTCAAATATTTACTAACGGCAAGACCAACTGAATCAAAACCCGGTCCGATGTTAGCACTGGTTGCTGGTACTGTAATTTTCATCTTACTCTCCCAATACTTTAAAGGTATTCAACAATTGGAACTCTTTCGCTTTCTCCAATTCTGCTACAAGATTCTCTAGCTGTGTCTTACTGACCGCATGCGTAATAATTACAACACGCGCCAAATCACCGTCTGTTCCATGCTGGAGGATTTGCTTAAAGGATACGTCTTGGGCATTGAAAATTTCTGCCAAGCGAAGGACTTGCCCTTTCTTATCAGGTGCCAAGATAGAAAAATAATAGTGGTGTTTCACATCTTCTGGTTTTGCAAGAACGACAGGACGACTAAATTCATTAAAGGCTTTACCAATCGTTCCTTCTTTCATTCGTCGTACGATACGGACCAGATCTGCTACTACGCTAGTCGCTGTTGGTTTTTGCCCTGCACCTGGACCATAATACATAGACTCACCAATTCCGATCGACTCTACAAAGACAGCATTCATGACACCATTGACAGAAGCTAAGGGGTGAGCTTTAGGCAAGAAAGTTGGTGTTACTTCTGCTGCAATTCCTGATACTGTTTCCTCAATGGAGCCGACTAATTTGACTACATAACCCAATTCTTGCGCCACGGCAACATCTTCTGGCGTGATACTACGAATCCCTTTATGGGCGATATCGTCAAAATTTACCGCCATACCAAGGGCAAATTGGCTAAGAAGAACCATTTTATAGGCAGCGTCAATTCCATCTACGTCATTTGTCGGATCGCTCTCAGCAAAGCCAAGACGCTGAGCCTCTGCTAGCGCATCCTCATACGACCAGCCTTCTTCCACCATCTTGGTCATCATAAAGTTAGACGTACCATTCACCACACCGAGAACACGCGTCACCTTGTCTGACGCTAGAGAATTGACCAAGGTCCGCAAAATCGGAATCCCACCTGCCACAGCTGCTTCATAGTAGAGCGCCACATGATTCTCTTTTGCAATCGCCGTTAATTCTTGCCCATGAACAGCAAGCAAATCTTTATTAGCCGTAACAACGTGCTTTTTCGCTTCTAACGCACGCGTGATAAAGGTCTTAGCCGGCTCAATCCGTCCCATCAACTCCACAACAATGGCAATCGTCTCATCTGTTAAAATCTCATCAATATTGGTCACAAAATGATAGGCATGCCCTGCTGCAAGTAAGCGCTCTTTTTCAGCATCATCTCTGACTAAGACCTTTTCAATCTCAATTTCCTGATGGGCTGCTTGCTCAATCTTTTCCTTGTTTTCCTTGAGTAGAAAAGGCACACCACTCGCTACTGTTCCAAATCCTAATAAAGCAATCTTTACTGACATAGTTCACTCCAAATTTTTGTTTATTTCTCTCATTGTATCATAAAATTGCTTACTCGGCTATTGACTTCGCTTAGATTATCAGAATTTTCTGCACTGCTTTTCACTTCTGCAAACGCTTGAAAAAGAAAGAGAGCAGTTATATAATAAATAAAAAAGGAGGAAATCTATGACTCATCATTACGATAATCGAACCATTCGCACCCGCATTGAAAAACGTCGCAAAAAACGAATCTTTTTCGTCATCCTATCTCTAACCCTCTTAGGACTGGGCTTTGCCTTTACTTGGTGGATATTCTCACAACACCAAACCTCAACATCTCAACCACAAACAGACAAGCAAACACAGACAGTCAAGGATTCCTCGTCAACCAAACCAAAACAAGAAGATATAAGCAATTCTACAATCACTTGGGTCAAGCAAACAGAACCCGTCAAAATTCCTATTCTCATGTACCATGCCATTCATGTCATGGATCCATCGGAAGCTCCGAATGCCAATCTCATTGTTGCTCCCGATATCTTTGAAAGCCATTTAGCAGCCCTAAAAGAGGCAGGCTATTATAGCCTTAACCCTGCTGAAGCCTACAAAGTATTGACTGAAAATGTCCTTCCCAAAGACAAAAAAGTCGTTTGGCTAACCTTTGACGATAGCCTCAGAGATTTTTATACCAACGCCTTTCCCCTCCTTGAGCAATACCAAATGAAAGCAACCAACAATGTCATCACAAGCTTTGTCGAAAATGGACGCGAAGATATGCTGACACTAAATCAAATAGCAGAAATGAAAGACAAAGGCATGTCTTTTGAAGATCATACAGTCAATCACCCAGATCTCGCTGTATCAAGCCCTGATACACAAGAAAGCGAATTAAAGATTTCTAAAGATTATTTAGACCAGAACTTAAACCAACAGACGACAACTGTCGCCTATCCGTCTGGACGATACACGGAAACGACTATGAGCATTGCCGAAAAACTCGGCTATAAAATGGGACTAACCACTAACAATGGTCTTGCTTCACTAAGCGATGGGCTCCTTTCACTTAATCGTGTCCGCATCATGCCAACTACCACAGCAGAGGATTTACTACAAGAAATTGCAACGCCTTAGTCTAAATCACAAAAAGTCTTAAAATCAATCGATTTTAAGACTTTTTTATATGTTAAAATTGCATTTGGTTATAAGACTGGCTAAAGGCGTCTAAGATATCATCTGGCGCATCTTTATAAGCCATTTCTTTTTCAAATTTTCCTTTGACAATAATCCGTTGCGTCGCATCGGCATCCTCACAAGTCACCAAGGTTACTTCGGTCACGCCTTCTTGATCATCGATTACTTCGACATGCTCTGGTGTTACGACTTCTACCTTCGTAATGCTATAAACATAAACCTTATCCTTATCTGTTAGATAAATCTTCATGCCTTCCTTAGCATTGTCTAGCGGAGAAAAAAGAACATCACTCGCACCGGCGACTCCAAAGATATGGTGACTAGCCAAGGCATAATTGCCTTTCCCCATCTCCTGCGTTTCTTTCATGGTGCCGGCACCGTAGGAAATCGCTACATTATCCAAGCCTTTGAAAATCGGAAGATTGATTTTCAACTCAGGAATAGCAATTCCTCCAATAACTGGAAGCTGTTGCGCTTCCCATTGAGCCTTTAAAATCGATTCCGTCGAAATTGATTTTACCTGAGAAAAATCAAAGGTCTGCTCACTCTTTTTATTTTCTTCAATTTGCTCTTTGGATACCTTACTCACTTGATATTGATTGGTATTCCAAGCAATAATCATATTCCGAATGGAAGAGTTAAAAATCAAGGCAAGAGAGAGAATAAACAACAATGTAATCCCAATATTGAACAGTAGATTCTTTTTTCTATTTTTAGCTTTTTTCGTTGCCATCTGGTTTTATTCCTCAGTTTCTTCTATTACTTCTTTTTCTTCGGCTTTAACACTTGTGAAAGTCACAATCTGTGCATCTTCATCCAAGCGCATCACCTTGACTCCTACGGTTGCACGTCCTGTTTGCGAAATATTTGCCACACTGGTCCGAATCATGACACCTGTATTGGTAATGACCATCAAATCCTCACTACCATCTACGGTCATAAGCCCTGCTAAAGCACCGTTTTTATCGGTGATATTGGCTGTTTTCATCCCTTTACCACCACGGCCTTTTGTAGCATATTCACTCGCTAATGTGCGTTTTCCATATCCTTTTTCTGTAATAATCAAAACTTCATCTGTATCCTTGATAGCGCTTGAGCCGACCACTTGGTCCCCCTCACGCAAATCAACACCACGAACTCCAGCAGCGGTCCGACCCATATTTCGAACCTTGTCTTCCTTGAAACGAATAGCATAACCGAGCTTGGTTCCAATGATGACATCGGTCTGTCCATCTGTCAAGAAAACATTGATCAATTCATCTTCATCTCGTAGATTTAAGGCTTTTAGACCATTCTGACGAATATTGCTAAATTCTTTCACACTGGTCCGCTTCACAATCCCATGACGTGTCGTAAAGAAGAGATAAGAATCATCACTTCTGTCCTTTTCGACATTGATAATGGTTTGAATCGACTCCCCTTCGTCTAATTTCAAAAGATTAACAATCGGTAATCCCTTAGCAGTACGACCATATTCTGGAATTTCGTAACCTTTCAGTCGGTAAACGCGACCTGTATTGGTGAAGAAAAGTAGGTAATCATGGGTACTGGTAGAAACCAATTCTCGCACAAAATCGTCGTCCTTCACACCTGTTCCTTGGACACCGCGACCACCACGTTTTTGCGCTGTGAACTCACCTTGGTCCAAACGCTTGATATAACCTTTATTTGACAAGGTGATTAGAACATTAGTCTCCTCAATCAAGTCTTCATCTTCCAAAGAGAGCACTTCACCAATCATCAATTCTGTCCGACGCTTGTCTGCAAACTTACGTTTAACCTCATCCAACTCTTCCTTGATAATCGCAACAACACGCTCTGATTTCGCCAAAATATCTGCTAAATCGGCAATCAAGGCTAATAAATCATCGTATTCTGACTGAATCTTGTCACGCTCCAAGCCTGTCAAACGACGCAAACGCATGTCTAAAATGGCTTGACTTTGACGTTCTGACAACTTAAAGCGAGACATCAACTCCGCCTGAGCCTCAGCATCCGTGTTGCTATTTCGAATGATGCGAATGACTTCGTCAATATGATCCAGTGCAATCAGCAAACCTTCCAAAATATGAGCGCGTGCTTCTGCCTTTTCCTTGTCAAAAATCGTTCTACGCGTCACGACTTCCTTTTGGTGCTCAATATAAGCATCTAAAATCTGACGCAAGGAGAGAATCTTTGGCACACCATTTTGAATAGCTAGCATATTAAAGCTAAAATTGGTCTGCATTTGAGTCAATTTAAAGAGATTATTCAAAATGACACTGGCTGAAGCATCTCGCTTCACCTCAATCACAAAGCGAACTCCTTCACGGTTGGACTCATCTCGGACTGCCGTAATCCCCTCAATTCGCTTTTCTTGTACCAAGCGGACAATGTGCTCCTGCACCTTGCTCTTATTGACCATATAGGGGAATTCTGTCACGACAATGCGCTCACGCCCAGTTTTGGTTTCTTCGATTTCTGTTTTTGACCGAAGAACGATAGAACCTTTTCCTGTCTCATAAGCTCGGTGAATACCGGATTTCCCCATGACCATAGCCCCTGTCGGAAAATCTGGACCAGGTAAAACTTCCATAATGTCACGTGTCGTCACATCTGGATTGTCCATGACCAACTTCACCGCATCAATGGTCTCTCCCAAATTATGCGGAGGAATATTGGTCGCCATTCCGACCGCAATCCCTGTCGCACCATTGACCAATAGATTTGGAAAACGAGCAGGCAAAATCTCTGGCTCACGCTCACTAGCATCGTAGTTGTCCGTGAAATCAACTGTATTTTTATTGATATCACGGAGCATCTCAAGAGCAATCTTGCTCATCCGAGCTTCCGTGTAACGCTGAGCCGCTGCTCCATCTCCGTCCATAGAACCAAAGTTTCCATGACCATCTACGAGCATATAGCGATAGCTCCACCACTGAGCCATTCGCACCATCGCCTCATAAATCGAGGAATCTCCGTGTGGGTGATACTTACCCATGACATCCCCCGTGATACGAGCAGACTTCTTATGTGGCTTATCAGGAGTCACCCCAAGCTCATTCATCCCATATAAAATGCGCCGATGAACGGGCTTTAGCCCATCTCGCACATCAGGAAGAGCACGAGCCACGATAACGCTCATGGCGTAATCGATAAAACTCGTCTTCATCTCACTGGTGAGATTTACATTTACTAAATTTTTATCTTGCATGCATCTGTCTCTTTCAACAATATTCTTTACCATTATACCACAAAAGAGAATATTTTTCAGTAATAGCACTATAAATTAAAAACGTTTACATCTTCAAAATCCACAGAATACTCGTGACAAAGCCTATCAAAAGTGATAGAATGATTGAGTATGGGAATTCAATTCCCTAAAAAAATAAAGGAGATGTTTAGCTAAATGACTCTTACTAAACAACACAAAAAAGTTATCCTTGTTGGTGACGGTGCCGTAGGTTCTTCTTACGCATTTGCCCTTGTCAACCAAGGAATCGCTCAAGAATTGGGAATCATCGAAATCCCAGCTTTGTTTGATAAAGCTGTCGGAGATGCAGAAGACCTTTCACACGCTTTGGCCTTCACTTCCCCTAAAAAAATCTATGCAGCTTCATACGCTGACTGTGCAGACGCTGACCTTGTTGTCATCACTGCAGGTGCTCCACAAAAACCAGGTGAAACTCGCCTTGACCTTGTAGGTAAAAACCTTGCCATCAACAAATCAATCGTTACACAAGTTGTTGAATCTGGCTTTAACGGAATCTTCCTTGTTGCTGCAAACCCAGTTGATGTCTTGACTTATTCAACATGGAAATTCTCTGGTTTCCCTAAAGAGCGCGTTATCGGTTCAGGTACATCACTTGACTCAGCTCGTTTCCGTCAAGCACTTGCTGAAAAAATCGGAATCGACGCACGTTCAGTACACGCCTACATCATGGGTGAACACGGAGATTCAGAGTTTGCTGTATGGTCACATGCCAACGTTGCTGGTGTGAAATTGTATGACTGGTTGCAATCAAACCGCGACATCGATGAGCAAGGCTTGGTTGACTTGTTTGTATCTGTTCGTGACGCTGCTTACTCTATCATCAACAAAAAAGGTGCGACTTACTACGGTATTGCCGTTGCCCTTGCTCGTATCACAAAAGCAATCTTGGATGATGAAAATGCAGTATTGCCACTTTCTGTCTTCCAAGAAGGTCAATACGAAGGTGTTGAAGATGTCTTCATCGGACAACCAGCAATCATCGGTGCACACGGTATCGTTCGTCCAGTAAACATTCCATTGAACGATGCAGAAACTCAAAAAATGCAAGCATCTGCTGCTGAATTGAAAGCCATCATTGATGAAGCTTTCTCAAAAGAAGAATTCGCATCAGCAGTTAAAAACTAATCCATAAAAAAGAGGCTGGGAAAAATTTCCTGACCTCTTTTGTTTTATAGTTTGAACAGTTTGTTGCAGTCTTGTCTGCTTTGTAGAACATTGATTTAGCAATATTCTATCAGAAGGAGCTAGCGAATTGCTCTTTGCTAGCCCTATTTCCAACCTTTTACAATTCTCAATTGTGAAAGCCAGTCAACTTGCGGGTGAGAGTAAACGAATCCAGTGGATTCGTTTAGCTAGAGATTAGAAACAAAGGAGTGAGGAGAATCGCTTTCTTCGAAATCACGATTTTTGTCTCACTCCCTTTTTTATATTTAGCAACACAAATCGTTAGTATAGTTGCTTAGTTTTGATATAGTACGAAGCAACGAATCACAGCAGCACTTAGGTTAATCAAGACGAGTTAAGGACACAATAAATCAAAACTAAATGACTATAATAGAGGGTTAACTAGCTCACTCAAATGATGAATAGGCCTATCACTGCACATCTCTAGCTTTTAGCAACAATGCGGACCAATTCCTTGTACCATATGTATCGTTTTCATGCCAACTCTCTTAGCAGGAAGAATATCATTGTCCATACGGTCTCCAATATAGACACAACGACTAGCAGGACTCCCTGCCTTTACCAGTGCATATTCAAAAATAGCTCTATTAGGTTTTTTATAACCTACATCTTCTGAGCCCACAATGATGTCAAAAAATGATGAATTCCAAATACTTCTAGGCGCTCCTCTAAGCCACGACCTTGATTAGCAATAACACCCAAACGATAGAACTGACTTAGATAGTCTAGTGTTGATAGGACATCAGGATAAAGCCTTTCTCCCTCATGATTCCATAGAGGACGCATACTAGCTTGCAAACCATACCAAGACTAAGCATTTCTAATCGGATCTTCTCCTTTTCCTGCTACTTCTTTCATCTTTTCATAAAAAGCTGACGCAGTCACACTTCTTTCCCATGAGTAGTTAATGAAGCTGCGCACTCTCTCGCAAATCGTTGGTAGGACACTATTTCGTCCACCAGGGTTGATCCCACATCAAAAAATATCCAATCTATCATACTCATTCCCCATCTATAAACAAAAAAGATGAGATTTCTCCCATCTTTTGATATTATTTAGCCAATTTAGCTTTTGCTGCGTCTGCAAGTGCTGTGAAAGCAGCTGCATCGTTAACAGCAAGATCAGCCAACATTTTACGGTTTACTTCGATTTCAGCCAATTTCAAACCATGCATCAATTGTGAGTATGAAAGACCATTCATACGAGCAGCCGCATTGATACGAGTGATCCACAATTTGCGGAAGTCACGTTTTTTCTGACGACGGTCACGGTATGCATAGTAGTAAGAGTTCATGACTTGTTCTTTTGCAGTACGGAACAAGATGTGTTTTGCACCATAGTAACCTTTAGCTAATTTTAAAATACGTTTACGACGTTTGCGTGATACAACGCCACCTTTAACACGTGCCATTTATATTTCCTCCAATAATTCCTAGAATATGTACTACAATTGCCTTATTTAAGACCTGTAAGCATTGCTTTGATACGTTTGAAATCTCCAGCAGATACCATAGCTGCTTTACGAAGATGACGACGTTGTTTCTTAGTTTTTCCGTGGAAACGGTGAGAAGTGTAAGCACGGAAACGTTTTAAGCCACCAGAACCTGTACGTTTGAAACGTTTAGCTGATGCGCGGTGTGTTTTTTGTTTTGGCATGATATATTCTCCTTTTTCTAACTTTCTGACCTTATTTTTTGTCAGGGATTGGGGCTAGTTGCATGAACATTTGACGTCCATCCATCTTCGCTCTTTGCTCAATAATTGCCACATCTTGTGTCGCTTGCGCAAAGTCTGCCAAGACCTTAGCTCCAATTTCTTTGTGGGTAATCATCCGCCCTTTAAAGCGAATAGATACCTTAACTTTGTTTCCTTTTTCAAGGAATTTACGTGCATTGCGAAGCTTAGTCTCAAAGTCCCCCTTATCAATCGTTGGACTGAGACGGACTTCTTTAACGGTGACAACACTTTGTTTTTTGCGCTGTTCTTTTTGCTTTTTCTGATACTCAAATTTGAACTTGCCATAGTCCATAATTTTAGCAACAGGTGGTTTGGCTTGAGGTTGAATCAATACTAAATCGACATTTGCTTGATCAGCTAAGCTCTGTGCTTCTGCCAATGGTTTAATGCCTAATTGTTCACCTTCAAGACCAATCAAGCGAACTTCACGCACACGAATTTCATCATTGATGAATAAGTCTTGTTTTGCTATGGTTTTCACCTCTTTTTTATTTTTAGAGAAAAACAAGAACGGACTTGCAACGCAAATCCGTTCTACATGATTTATTTCATCACTGAAACTTAACCTGTAGAGCCAGACAACGTTAGTCGCAAGGCGAGAAGCTCTCACTTCTGCTTTTCTCAACTCTATTATTTTATCAAGTTTCTGATAAATTGTCAAGGATTTTTTTCGCTTTTTTCGAAATAAAATCCACAACCGCTGGAATATCCACACCAGTCGTATCAAAATGAATTGCATCCTCAGCTGGCTTCAAAGGAGAAACAGATCGATGACTATCTTTATAATCTCTTTCTGCAATCTCTTTTTCCAAAGTTGCTAGATCTGTTTCAATGCCTTTTTGGATATTTTCTTTGTAACGACGCTCTGCACGTTCTTTCACAGATGCCACCAAGAATATCTTTAATTCTGCTTGAGGTAGAACCACTGTCCCAATATCACGACCATCCATGACGATGCCACCTTGAGCCGCAATGGAACGCTGCAAAGTAACAAGACGTTCTCGAATTGCCTCTTGAGCTGCCACAGCAGACACTGCATTGGTCACATCATTTTCTCGAATAGCGTGGGTCACATCCACATCCCCTACAAAGACAAGCTGCTCCCCGTTTTCATCGCGACCAAAACCAATCGGATGAGCATCTAGTAACATCAAGATAGATTCTGTATCTTCTAAAGCTAAACCATTTTGGAGAGCCAAGTAAGTCGCTGCTCGGTACATAGCACCTGTGTCTAAATAGGTATAACCAAAATCTTTGGCGATAATCTTAGCCACTGTACTCTTGCCACTCGATGCTGGACCATCAATAGCAATTTGAATTTGTTTCATACACTTACTCCTACTGAATCTTTACCACATCACCAGGATTTGCATACCAAGCCCCCGTTGACATGTGTGATGGATTAAGGCGTTCCAAATCAGCAATCGAAATGCCTGCACGCGCAGCAATAGAAGCTTCCCCTTCGCCTGCTTGAACGACAATCGTCCCTTCAGTCTGAGTTTGAGGTGTTTCTTCCTCAGGCTGCTCTTCACCTTCTACTGGCTCTGAAGAGGAAGCGACCGTTTCTGTTGTTGCTCCTGCATTAGCAGTTGTGCTAAAGAAACCATTCATATTGGTTTGTTTATTGCTGCCACCTGTTGATAGATAGACAAGTACAGCAACCATGATAATCACAATGATACAAAAAATAGTGGCTAAAATTGTCAGTAAACGAGTCGCTAACACGCTCGTTGATTTATTAGATCTTTTCAATTCTTCTTCTCCGTTTTCATAAATATTTTCTTCCCAACCTTCTTTTTCCATGACTTCCTCCTTGTATTTTTTTAAAAATCTTATTACAATATGTATATGAAAATAAAACTAATTCCTGAGCGGTGCATAGCCTGCGGGCTTTGCCAAACGTATTCTGACATCTTTGATTACCATGACAATGGTATTGTCAAATTCTACCAAGAAGAGGACTTATTGGAAAAAGAAGTCACTCCTGATGACGGCATTCTTACAGCTGTAAGAGAGTGTCCCACCGGCGCTCTCAAAAAAGGCTAATCTTTCTGACCACTTGCGTAGTAGGCTTCAAAGTAATCCAAATGGGTCAAATGGTCCATCAGCTCGACTTCTCCCTTGAACTGCTCATGTAAGGCAAGAGCATTGACAAAATATTTCTTTGGCCACTTTCTCATGCAGAAAGTCCGGCCTTTTTCTTTGCCTTCAAAAAATAAGGTGATGGAGGTCTTTGTAACCTCAACCTTCGTGATACTGGAAATAGCTACTTTCTTCGGTGTAAAAGGATTTGCTGTCACAATTCCCAACATTCCATCCTCATAAATCGTAAAATAACGATGAACTCCTAGTCCCAAGAGAAGCATGAAAAGAAAGAAAGACGATAGAACAACCGTCGGAATTCTCGAACTTTCATACATCAGAGACAGACCTACAAAGATTGGAATCAACGATAAAGACCAATATACAATTAAAATGGCTACATCTGGCTGCCAATGATACCGCAACTGTCCAAAAATCTTTATCATAGCACACCTCCTCTTATATAGTTTACCATAAAATGACAAAAAATAGAATAGACGAGCTATTCTATTTTGTAAATTTCATATACCTATTGAGGAATTTCAAAAAATTCCTTTGAAAGATAGCCTTTCCCCGCCACCAAATCATATTGAATCAATTTTAAATCCTCAGCAATTTCTTTCCCCTCTTTATCCAACTCTTTCTTATCTACACTTGCCTTGTGCAACACTTCAGTTAATAAAGCATAATAGGGTGATACTTTAGAATTTGTTTGTTCTAACATTAAAGCTGTAAAATCACTTGAATTTACAAGTGGATAATCTAGTTTGGGAGTTTCAAAATTACTCCAAATAAAATAATCTGTCAAATACTGACTATCTGGATTTTTTGAAAAAGCCGACTGCGGATATATACCTGGCAAATGATCACCATAAAATACAACTGTAATTTTTTTATCTATTTTTGACAATTCATCTAAAAATTGTTTCGTAGCTTGATCAGTTTGATAAAGTAAGCGAGAATAGCTCAAAAGATTACTAGATTCAACCTCTGTGAAATTCTCTCCCGTAACCACTAAATCCTCGGGCTCATAATAATACCATGGGCTATGATTTTGCATGGTTAAGACGGAAAAGAATTGATTCTTCTTGGTGGATAGTTCACTTAAAACTTTCTCATATGTAGACTCATCACTTGGATAAGTTCCCACATTAACAATATCCCTATCTTTCGCATTCTCTTCTAAAAAGATTTGTGTATCAAACCCTAATTGTGAGTACATTGCTCTTCGAGAATAATTATTGCCACTAGCTAAATGTATGACAACTCTATCTTCAAAACTGTTACTAATGCTAGGAAATACGGTCAAATTCGGCGCCAATTCTGAATTCATAATGGAAACATAGGGACTCAAATTATATTTTGGTAATCCCGTTAAAGTTTGGAATTCCATATTAGCTGTGGCGCCACCATACCCATCTGCTTTCATCAAACCACTCGTACGCTCTTTTAGCAACTGAGAAATATTTGGTATGATTTCTTTTTGACTTTGAACACCTTCCAATCTTCTTGGATCGGAAAAACTTTCGCTCAAAATATAAATAACTGTTTGATCAGAAATAGCAGATTTTCTGTTCTCATTCATTGATTTTGCTAGATTCTGATATTTTTCGCTCAATTCTTCTATTGCTCCTTTAGAATAATGAGCAGGTAATTCCATATTTTCGCGTGTCAATTGTTTCAGCCAAATATAACTCAAAGATTGAAAGCGCGAATTAGCTGATAATCCAAAATAAATTTCGAGCCAATGAAGATTTTCCAGATTATTTATGGACGAAATAATCGGAATACTTCTCTTTTGATTCGCTGTTTTTGAATTGGCAACTACATTTGTTATACTCATAAAAAAGCTTAATACCAGTAAAATAATTACCGTTTGATGTAAACGATGCTGGAATAATTTATTGGAGAAGACATGAAATCGATGAGAAAAGAAGATAATAGCAATAACAACTAACACTACAATAGTTATCGTAAATCCAATGTGTATATTTGCAAAACGAGCAACCGTGCCAATTTCTTTCCACCAAGATAAATCTGCTGGCAAAAACGGTTCATGCCTTAAGTCAAATTTCAGGCTATTTACAATCGTAACAATTATTCCTAAAGCAACATTTACAATGGTACCTAGAATATATTGATTACTAATTCCATAAACACCAATAAATAGAACGCTCAATACCATAATTTGAAAGAAAGTCGCACCTGAGGCTAAATACGTCCCAAACCAATCTCCTTTATCGGTTATCCCTGCTTGAATCGTATAATTAAAAATTCCAGCTAATAAAATACTAGTTGTTACAGATAAAGAAAAGTTTCCTCTTCTCTGTTTAAATGCCTTACAACTTTGAATAAAAAAATAAGTAAAAATGGAAGTTAAAATATAGGCTATCAAACTATAAAAGACTAAATGTTCTTGATTTAAACTTCCATTTTCATGGTAAATTTTAAGATAGGTATTTTGCTCAATCACTAATCTCATTTGACTACCTGTCATAATAAAATAAGTGAATAGCTGACTTAAGAATACATCATACGTTCTATTTCTTACCGCAAAATAAATTTTTTCTCTATATTCTTGAAAGATTTTATACCCCAAGCAAAGACTCAAAAAGATTCCTGTGAATAAGAGACCATTATTTTGCATAAAATGGTTTTTATTGAATTCCTCCCAATGAAATGCTTCTACATTTAAGTTAAAAGTCATTTTCATCCAATAATCAAAGACTAAATAACAGATATATAAGAGTCCTGTGTGAATAATCGTCCCAATTTTTATTGAAGGATACAATTCACGAGCAATCACTAGAAATAAAATTCCAATGATGCTAATAAAAGGATTAAATAATTCTAATTTCGTTCCAAAAACGATATTCAAATCATGAAAAATGAGACTATAAAAGCCTAAATAAATCATAAAATGAATCCATTTATTTTTTATTAACATATAAACACCATTTTTGATTATATTTGAGTATATAGACCAATACTAATTGTAAAGATATTCAAATAAATCATAGAATATTGTAAAAAAGTAAGGAATGCATCTGATTGTTGCATCGAAAACTTTTGAGGTTTCAAGGTTTGTTGAATCCAATTTCCTAACAAGATAGGGACCATTAAAATCATAAAGTAATAATAGCGCCCTTGAACTCCCCCTACTGATATATTTCCTGGACTATAAACTCTCGGATCACCTGTAATTGCATAGATAATTAGAAATGTAACAGCTAGTAGTGTAAAAATACTCCAAATAATAAAGTTTTTGCTTAGTTTAAACGAAGTCTGCAAAACGATTATAGTCGCCAAGCTAAATACCAATAAAGTCGTAATTGCAATTAGAATGTCTGATTGATGTGAAACATAATGCAGCGGGCGAATCATATAGTTATCTACAATAACTGCAGGCATGCTAAGCATGGTTCTAATAATTGGCAAGGGATGTTTAACAAAATACAATAACCCTGGACTACTTCCAGTAACAGGATTAGCAGATGAAAATAAAGGAATAATTCCTGAATAAAGTAAAGCGAACAAGAAGTTCAGAATAAATATACAGAAAGAAAAATATCTTGTTTTCTTTGAATCATAATATTTATTTGGCAATGCAGCAATCAAGCTCCCTACCAAAACTAAAGGAAACTTAGAAAAAATAAATAAAGTAGTAAATCCTTGATAAAGTAGAGATACTTTCCTAGTAATAATCGTTTTACCTGATAAAATATTAGTCAATAAAGCAATTACTAATAAAGAAGCTCCATAATAAAGATAATCATAATGATAATTCGATACTATATACATAGTAGAAGGCAGAGTACCCATCAGATAAATCATTTCTTGATAGGCTTTGCTCAGCTTAATTGCTGCATAGACTAGACCAGCAAATGCTAATACATGGAAAATACGACCCAAATAATAAGAAATATAAACCTTACTAGATAACAGTCGACCTACATTCCAACCGATAGATCCAGGTAAGAAAGCTGGATTATCAAATCCCTTAATCTGTCCTTTGATACTACTCTTTTTATGCTCTACATGATACCAATAGTCATCTCCTTGATAATTCGGTTGATTTCGAATCCCATCATGGAGAAAAACAGATTCGTAGTCTTCCAACTTTTCATCTGAATACTTAAAGAAGAAGCTATCTGATAAGCCAATCGCATTGGCCAAATGAGACTCTTCATCTAAACCATACTGAACTGGTTTAATCAATGCAATAGAAGTTCCTAAAAATAGAATTAAGAAAAAGGCATTTCTAGCTAATTTACTATTGTCCGTAAAATTTGTAACAATTAAAGTAGCAACAACTCCTATAATCACTTCCCAAAATTTTATATCAAATTTAAAATCAAACAAAATAGGAAGAGCCAACTGTGCAAAAACTACAATAACGACTCCTAATCCTATGCTAATAATTTTTTTAAGGCTTGCCTCCATTTCCCTATCCCTCTATATTTCCTTTACTCTTCTCTAACGAATATTGACTATTATCCGCAGATAAATCCACGTTATTGGCTAAGCGAATCCCCCTCCATTTTTCCAAATGAAATAAGGGATTCACAACTAACCAATACAATTTTCGTTTCCATGAAAAATCTCGATCTCTGCAAATTCGTACAGAATCCTTCAAACTATCTTTAAATACTGTCACCCATACAGTCACTAAAGAGATCCGATTCGTTGTACCACTATTTACGCGAATATTGTATGTTTCATCAAAAATTCTTTTTTTATAATCTGACAAAAGAACATCATTAGAATGTTCTACAATCGCTTTAGCGTTATAAACTTTAATGTAGCCTGCATCTACAATATCTTTTCCATACTCGTAATCTTCAGAATAAGCTACCTGACGATAACCAATCTGATTAACCAAAAATTCACGAGGAGCAGCTGAGCACACATCGCTATAAAAAGACTCTTTGGTATATGTTCCTTTTAATGCCTCATCCGATCGTGTCCAAAAAGTTAGAGCATCTTCAACTCCCTGCTCACGAAATACTGCTTCAATATCATATTTCATCGCTGGAAAACAGCTTAAACGAGGTTTCTGACGTGCGACAACTCCTGCTATATTAGGATTTAACGCAAAGGGAGCAACCATCTCGTTCAACCAATTTTCATTATAAGGAACTGCATCTTGGCTCAAATAAACCATGATTTCTCCCGAAGAAATTTCTGCTGCCATTTGGCGCGTTCCTCCGTGAGAATAGTCTTCTTTTGCAATTCTCTTTAGTTGAAGATTGCCATATTTCTCAGCAAATCGCTCAATGATTTGCACAGAGTTATCTCGAGAACCTGAATCTGTGATCAATACATCCCAGTCAAAATCTGTTTTTTGTCGATAGAGTGCTTCTAAAGTCTCTTCTAAATGATCATGTTCTCCATTATACACAGGAATAAAGACAGTCGCTTTATTTTCTTTACCCATGAGTCACCTCACGCAAAATAATCTCTTCTACTTTCTTATAACTCTCTTCCCATGATGTACCTTGATATTTCTGACTCATTGCTTCAGCATGTTCATTGATATTATCCATTTCTACTACTTGACACAACTTAGCAGCTAAGTCAACAGGATAGGCTTCTGCATAGACAATATCTGTATTTTCAACTAATACCTTCGTATTATTATCTCCTGTATTCATGACTGGTACACAGCCTGCTACTAAGAGTTCAAGTGGAAGAAGAGAAACATTTGTCAGAGAAAGAACTAAGCAAGCAACACTTTCATGATAAATTTCTGCTAATTCTTGTTTATTTAAGATACCTCTATCGGTAAATTCAAATGGAATATCATAATTTGACATGTCTTGTCCAAAAAACTCAATCTCATATTCTGGATGTTTTTCCTTGAAGATTTTCAAAGCCATGACACCCAACTCGAATCCACGACGCTCTGTATGAGCACGAGCATAAAAGGAGATTTTTTTCTTTTTGAACATTTTAGCTTTAGGCTTATACACATCAATATCTGCCCCAAAGTTAAAATAATCTGCTTCCATCCCATATTCTTTGACCCTATCAGGGAGCCAGGCTCCAGCTGTAATGCCATAAAATCCAAATTTGTAAGTAGCTTCTGCTAATTTATAACGAGAACCAACTCCATAAAATATTGGCTCAAAATCTTGAACAAAATAAAATTTATGTAAGTTTTCACCAGTCAAATTAAACACAGCATAGGCCGTTTCCCAACTAGTCGCAAAGACAACATCCTCATCTTGAAAATCTTCCAATTCCTTAACTGGAACATTTAGTTTGTAAGAACGTTCAAAAATATCTTGAGCTTCTTTTGCAGATTGAGGAATCGTATTATTCCTATACACATAAAAAGTCAACCGATGTCCCTGAGATTGTAGATATTGTACAAATCGTGAAATAGTCGTATGACCTCCTCCACCTGGTCCAACAGGAGGGGTCACCCAGGCTATATTCAATCGTTTTTTGTCTAATTTTTCTGGTTTCACATAAGGATGATGAATGTAATCTGCCCTCATTAAATCTTCAAATTGAGGCATAACAGGAATTTCTGACATATTGATTTTTGGTGGCGTAGTTCCTACAACTTGCCCACCATTCTTTAACTTATGACAGATTTTTCTCAAGGTCGCTCTAGTACCTTCATTTTTATACGTTGATAGTATTCTATTCATGTTTATTCGTTTCCTTGTCCTTTATTGAAAAGTTCATGCACTTCATTATTTTCTTCACTTTCTTCCATTTCAAAGATAGAGTGTAAAATCTTGACGCTTTTAACAATGCCAATTCTTTTTCTATTGCGCGATATTTATCCGTTACTATATCTAGTTCATCTGTCCTAGAACGAAGAAAATCCTTTGTTATGCCTAGTTCATCTTCAAGATAATACACTTGATTCCAAAGATTTACTGTATCATTATCTAAACGAACAACAATATCCTTTATAAAGATATTCATGGCTAGTAGATAGGTGATATAGTATGAATCAAAAACTATATCAATTTCCCCATTATCCTCTATATTTTGTAAAATTGAAGGCACAACATATTGAAGAGAGAATTGTTTCTGAAATTTTTCTAAATTCTTTTCTTGAAATTCCTTCGCTTCAGAAAAATGCTTGAGAATATCTTCCGCAATTTCTTTGCTTGTACGTTTTTGTGTTTCAAATCCTCTACCCGAAAAATTGTGATACTCTGCTATTTCAAAATTTTCGTCTGTAAGAAAACCCGGACCAGCAAAATGATCGTACACATAAATCGGTTTTCCCATCACTAGACAATAAGGAATATTCTTACCAATACCAATCACACAATCATATTTAGTTAATAAATCTGGACTAACCAATTCATACTTATCTGTCCACACACCATAATAATCCACCTCAACTTGAAACTCTTTTAATTCATCTTCTAATTCTTTGATTTCTTGAGGGGGGTGATTTGAAATCACTAAAATCTTTTTCAAGTTCGAGTGTGTATGTCTATATTTTTCTTGTATATAGTTAGGAGGAACAGGATTTTGATAGAATTGTAAATTAGGAATTTCTCCGAAAAATCGATGAAGATTATCATCAACAATCTCTTGTGACACAGCTAACGTCGTAGAAGAAATCTTTTCTTCTAATTGATATACAAACGGTTGTTCCAAAACATGTTCTGGTAAGGCAGCCATATGGAAAAATAAAAATTTGGGGGTCTTTACACGTTTTTGTCCCAAATTTTTGATAATAGTAATTGGAAGGATATTCTGTGCAGACCAAATATAATCATAAGAAGTTAAATCAAATGGATAGAAATTATCTGTAATCACAGGAATATTTCTCTGTTCAAACTCTGTTTTCATCGGATCTTTGACAAAAAAAGTGAACACTTCAACTTCTGCACCATTATCTTTAAAAAACGATGCGAGTTCCAATATGTTAATCTCTGCTCCACCAAAACCTCGTAACCAAATATGAGTGATTAAAATTTTCTTGTTCTGAAACATCTTGTACCTCTTGATTATATTAGCTTCACATCTGCTTTCGGTTTCCAATAAATGTTATTCCCCGCTTTTCCTCTATTAATCAATTCAAAATCCGAAATACCGCTAAACATTGCGTACTCTTTCGAACGATCACGAGATTTCACACCAAATTCTGTTAAAAACTTTCCATTCGGAAAAATATTTTGGATTTCAAATGTCAAATGTGCTCGTTGGTCCACCACACTGATTTCTCCATCTACTTCTTCATCCGAAACCCATCGATAAAGCAATTCACCGTTATCTTTATGAATTGTAAATGTTAGTACAGGATCAATAATTTTATGCTCAAAATATATATCAAAATCAAACAGCAGTGTCTCGTCCTTCTGATTTCTGAAATCTGCCTCTACTGAGATTCCATGTATATCAAGTTGTTGTGTACTTTCCGTCTCCACTCCAATACCGTTTAGTACCTTATAAATACGAGAAATTTCCATCGGAGTTCCAATTTCCGTCCGATGACCTTTATCGATCAACATAGCTTTATTGCAAAATCGCTGCACCTGCTCCATAGAATGAGTCACTAAAATGACAGTCTTTTTCTCACGTTTTAATTGTGCAAAATAATCAAAACACTTTCTCTGGAAAGCTTCATCTCCAACTGCTAATACCTCATCCAAAATAAGAATATCACCTTGGGCCTTGATGGCAATTGAAAAAGCTAAACGCACTTGCATTCCACTAGAGTAATTCTTCAATTTTTGATCCATAAATTCTTCTAGCTCTGCAAATTCTACAATATCATCATACATGGCTGCGATTTCTTCCCTAGAAAATCCAAGAAGTGCACCATTCAAATAAACATTTTCACGTCCTGTCAATTCTGGATTAAATCCTACTCCAAGCTCAATAAAAGGAACCAAGGTCCCATTTACAGTCACTTTTCCAGACTCAGGTGTATAGATTTGAGAAATAACCTTTAGAAGCGTTGATTTTCCAGATCCGTTTCGTCCAATAATTCCAAAAAAATCGCCTTTTTCAACTTCAAAAGAAACATCCTCTAAGACATGTTGCTCTTTATAGCCTTTGACTCCTCTAAAGTAATTCACCAAACTCGTACGCAAACTTTGAGTAGACTCTGTTGGTAAACGGAAAGACTTACTCACATGTTCGACTTTTAAAGCAATTTGTTTTTCTGTCATTATAAAATCTCCGCAAATTTCTTAGATTTTCGTTTAAAAAGAACATATCCAAATACAAAGACTGAAATAGATAGCACATAAGGAATGACTAAAAAGATTTTATTTTCAAAGATATCCCATGAAATAGTCGCTCCAGAATAGACAATAAAATGTCTTAACTCTTGAATAATCTGGGCTAACGGATTCATCATCATCAATTTTGCAATCGTCATATGCCCCCGTTGGATAATATAAGTAAGGGAGTAAATAATCGGTGTCGAATACATCCCTGCTTGCAAAATAACTTCCCAGATCGGTCCAATATCACGATACTTCACAAAAAATGTTGCTAGAATAAATGCAATTCCCGTAGCAAATAAGGACAATTCCAAAAAGAGAGGAATAATCACCAATACTTGGAAGGTTGGCACTACTCCATTGATTAAGGCAAACACAAATACAACCAATAAGTTGATTGAGTAATTAATGGCAGCGTTGACAATGGAAGAGAAGACAATAATCTCTTTTGGAAAATTAATCTTTCTCAGTAAGTCACCGCGAGAGGCAATTGATAACATCCCCATATTTGTCGCTTCTGTAAAAAAGTTCCACGTCACCATCCCCAATAGCAAACTAACAGCGTAATGAGGCGTTCCATCATCAAAGCGCAGAAAGCGTACAAATACAAGATACATAATGGTAAAGAGCAAAAGGGGTTTTAAAATCGACCATAAATGACCAATTAAACTTCCTTGATAACGAAGCTTGAAATCCGTTTTAACCATTTCTTTTAATAAAATCATATTTTTTTTATGAAACAAATTCATCATTTACTCCTTATAGGCAAATTTTGTCAGAATTAAGCTAGTAAAGACTAGGGTATGAAAGCCCTTGTTTTTTCGATAACCGTAGGTGCGAATACGCTTGAGACGTTCCACAAAGGGCACTTCCATAATGGTCACAAAGTTCTCGACCAACTCCCTATCCTTGGTAGTTAGAGGAAGCGCCAAGAGATTTTTCGCCTGCCGTTGACTATCCTGAATCAATTTCCAGTATTTGGCAAATAGCACATGGGGGCGAACCCAGTTCTGCATGCGTTTTTTAAGCGTGCGCGCTCCTAAAACATTGGATTCGTGCTGACGATAAAGCTCTGTCGGCTCATCGATATAGACGAGATTGCCAAGACTTGACGCGACAAGCGCCAAATACCAATCGTGCATGAGCAAGTCATATTTTTCTTGACCCGTCCAAAGTTCAGCCAAGGCATGATTGATCATGGCTACACCACCTGTGACTGTATTTTCCGTCAACTCCTGTACTAATTGAGTATTAGCATGGTCTGACTGAGTACGGATCATACTTTCAGATATGACTGTCAAATCTTGTCCCACCACTTTCAAGTCGGTGTAGACGAGTAAGGGCTTCTCTTTCGGATATACTTTTGCTGCAGCAAGCTGGATTGCTAATTTCTTCTCTAGCCAAACATCATCCTGGTCACTAAAGAAATAATAATCTGCAACTTCATGTTGCAAAAGGGCATGAAAACTTCCAATCACTCCGAGATTTGTCGTATCTTCAGGATTGATGAAACGAATCCGCTCATCTTTTTGGCAATAATCTGTGATGATTTTCCGTGTCTCATCGCTTGATCCATCATCGCGAATCAGCAAAGTCCAATCACGAAAGGTTTGCTGACAAATACTATCAAGCTGCTCCTTTAAAAATCGCTCACCATTATAGGTGGACATCAAAATATTGACTTTCATTGTAAAAATAAGTCCTCGTATTGCCCAACAATCCTATCCCATGTGTAGGTTTGTTGGATATGTTTTTTAGCACATTGCCCTATCTCTGTAAAATCCTGCTTCTCGTCTACTTTATCAATCAAGCCAGCCAAATCCTGCTCTTTTTTGCTCCAATAATAAGCGGTATCTTCTGCCACATAGCGGTTGAAATTAACATCTAGTACCAAGTTCATATCTGTCTGCGCCAAAGCTTCAAGAAGACTAGGATTCGTGCCTCCAACCTCATGCCCATGAAGATAAGCAAAAGCATGATTGCGTAAGTATTTCAACAATTCTTGATCATAGACTGTTCCGACAAACTTCACTCGACTATCCTTATCAAAACCTGTCTGTTGACGGAGCGTTTCAAAATAAGGATTTCCCTCGTGATTGCAGACAATGATTAAATCTCTCTCGGTTGATGACTTCATGAATTCCCGTAAAATCTGCTCATAGTTATTTTCAGGAACAAAGCGCCCTACGATAAGATAGTACCCTTTTTCTTGACTATTCCATTTCTTGAAAAATGCTCGTACGCTCGGATGATTTTTGTCAAGTGTTGAAAGGTTTGTATCAGTCCCATAAGCAATAAACTGGGTAGGTGCCCAAGGATAACATTCCTTGATATAATCCTCAATTCCGATATTATCGGAAATCACCAAATCAGCATGCTTAGTCATCATTTTCTCAGAATATTTCAGATAAGCTTGAACTGGACGTGACCATTTACTTCGTTTCCACTCTAGCCCATCAGGATTGATAAAGAGTTTACCACCTACCGCATGAATTTTCTTCGCAAAAGAAGCGATAAAAGCACCAATGGTATTTCCTAGGATATAAAAAATCGGATGCTCAATCTTCTCCTTTTTAATCAAGGAGAGTGCATAGCGAATCGCCATCATATCATAAGCAATCACGCGCGCAGGTCCAAGCTTAGGAGGATTGATCGTAAAACAATCCGCACCCTTATAAGTCGTATGCTGTTCTGCACTCTCATCACTCAAGCACGCCACATGATACTGGATATTTGGAGATGCCTGATGAGTGACTAATTTTTCTACAAAGGTTTCAAAACCACCATATTTTGCTGGAAGTCCACGACTTCCAATCACAAAAACATGTTTCATTCTCTTCCTCGATTCAAGATTTTACAATCCATTCTATTATACCACTTTATCCAGTATTTGCCTAATAAAACTAGAAAGAGCCAGCGAAAGCTAGCTCTTAATTCTTATTTTTTCTCTTGGCGGTAAAATTCCTTCAAAGCATCTTGCCAGGTCGGAATGACAAAACCTGTTTCTTTTGCCTTTTGCAAGCTCATCGTTGAGTTAAATGGGCGTTTTGCTTTAGCTGGGAATTGGCTTGAATCAACTGGCAATACCTTGGTATCGGTATCTTTCAAAATCTCTGTCGCAAAGTCGAACCAAGTGGTGTCTTCTTTAGCATCGTTTGATAAATGATAGTAGCCAAATGCCTGCTTGGTATCGACTAGGTGAACCATAAATTCTGCCAAGGTACGTGTCCAAGTAGGACGGCCATGCTGGTCATTGACAACGGTCAAGGTGTCACGAGTTTGGGCAAGATTTTGCATGGTAAAGACGAAGTTTTTCCCATAGTTTCCAAATACCCAAGCCGTACGGACTGTATAGAACTTGCTAGCATATTTCTCAACTGCTTCTTCACCCAAGCGCTTGGTGCGACCGTATTCAGATTGAGGATCTGGCTGGTCATCAACCTGCCATTCTTGACCGACTGGCAAATCTCCGTTAAAGACGTAGTCTGTCGAGATGTAGACTAGGGTTGCGCCGTACTGCTCAGCAGCTTTTGCGATATTTTCAGAACCTGTCACGTTAATGGCATAGTTCAATTCTTTTCCTTCATCTTCTGCCATATCCACGGCTGTATAAGCTGCGCAGTGATAAACGACACTCGGCTTTACTTCCTCAAAAAATGCTGCTACTTTTTCAGCATTGGTAATATCCATTTCTGCCACATCTGCTGCGACATACTCGACACCACGCTCATCCAAAAGATGACGTAACTCTGTTCCTAATTGACCATTACTACCTGTAATTAAAATCATGTTGTACTCCCTTTAAGCTACTTTTTATTTTTACAATACATTACTGAAAACAATTTCATTAAATGAAAAATTTCAAAACAACGGAAAATAATTAGTATTCCTTTTATATTCCACCTCTCATCAGCAACTTTCTTAGATAAAGGTGATAAATTTGAATATAAATCATTTTCCCTTATCCAATGATTTATTTTTCTATATTGTTCAAGAAAATCAGTAGGCGCTGATTCTCGTCCACCGTCTAGTAGCCAATAAACAGTAAATTTACGAATGAAAAATTTCAGTAAGTCTATTTCATAAAATTGTTTCGGGATACGTTTCTTAATTTCATCTAAAAAAGAACAGATATCTAATTCCTTAGAAAAACCTTTATTGAGGGTGTTTGAGGCACTCTGTTCATTATCAAGCCAATAATAGCCTATATAGGGAATTGAGAGAATTTTTTTTGTTCTTGAATAGATATCTAGGTTAAATAAAACATCTTCTCCTAATGAAAAATCAGGAAATACAATAGATTCCTCATCTAAGAACTGTTTTCTAAATATTCTCCCCCACGGTACAATTACTTTATACTTAGACCAAGGTCCACCTTGTAATTTTTGAGAAAACAAAATATCCCCTTGACTATTTACTCTATGGCACCCACTGATTACTACATCCATCTTATGATTATATGCAGGAAGAAGTAAATTTTCTATATAATCTTTTGCAACATAATCATCACTATCTACAAATGTAATATATTCACCTTCTGCAACAGATAGCCCTAAATTTCTAGCAGATGCTACACCACTATTCTCTTGAGTCAATACTTTTACTATATCCGGATAATTTTGTGCATACCTATTTAGAATATCTAAGGATTTATCCTTAGACCCGTCATTAACCGCAATAATTTCTATATTTTTATATGTTTGCTGTAACAAAGATTCAAAACAAACTTTAAGGTACCGTTCAGCGTTATATACTGGAATAATAATACTTACTTTCTGATTCATTCACTCATTTGCTCCTTTCGTGTAATAAAAATATAAATAGCAATCAAAGATAGTAACCAAGAAATCATTGACAATAGAAAACTATAGGAAGCTCCTAAAATACCATAAATAGATACTAGAGAATCAGAAATTAACGCTGAAACAACAAAAGCAAAAATATGAGCTAATACTAGCCAATGCTGTTTCCTTAATACAGTTATAATATTATCAAATACAGATGAAAATGAACTAAATACTCCGCCAATCATTAATATCATAAAAGCTTGTTGATAGGCTTGTAATTTCGTTCCATATACAAAACCTAAAACAGGAATTCCTAAAAAATAACTCATCACTAAAATAAAAATAGAAAAAATTCCTAATACTGCAAAAATACGATTTTTTAAAGAATTGTAAGCAATCATATTTCTCTTACTATAGTGTAGTGCCATTTCTGTGATCAAAGGACGTAAAAACAACATCGTCAAGTTCAGTACAAACACAGGCATAAATAAAATATTAAATAATTTTTGACTACCTTCTGCTACCTGTCCCGTCTCCAATAACTTATCCAAAGAATATTTAGGTTGATTATATATGTATACTAATAAAAAACCATTTAAAAATAAAGGGATATTTTCTTGTAATAAATCTTTTACTCTACTAAGTGACTGACCTTTTATACAAATAGTTTCAAAGAATCTGATTTTTAGAAGATCAAATGACAAAATGCAAGTAATTGATACTATACATACTATTACTAGAGATAGTATGAGATTCCTTGTCATATAAGTTACTAGGGTAAAAGACAGAAAAATCATAGCATTTCTATACACCAAAGACTTAGAAGCGATATCCAATCTTTGCTTTTGTTGAAATAACCCCTGAAATACATCAGATAAAGCATCGGTTAGTCGATAGAGACAAATTATTAGGATAATTACAGCTTTATACCCCTCATATCCTTTAATCCAAATATAGATACATACCGCTATGGCCATCCCTAAACAACTTAAAAGTCTAGCAACAAAATACTCATTAAATGTATATTTAGGTTGCATATCCGTTGATTGGAAATTCCGAACCTGAAACAATCCTATCACAACGAATAAATTCCCAATAGCATAAGCAATGCTAAAGATATCTGCTTCAAAATCAGTCAAGGTTCGCGATACAACCAATAATAGTAAAACAGAAATCGCAGCGGTCGATAGACTACCTAGAATATTCCACAGAAATATCTTTTGAGGAGACGGAGTAGTTTCACTCATCATGAGATTGCAACTCCTTATCTATCAATGCTATTTTTTGACTAAGTTGTTTAATTTTATGGGCATGACTTGACACAATATTTGTTAAGGAAAAGATAATTCCCAAACTCAAGCACAATCCTACAAAAAACAGAAGATTTGTCGGTGAGTAAATCCCAACCAAAGCAGATATATAATCTAAAATCTGAGGAAACCAAACTAAGAATAATAAGGCAAGCGATAAAAGAAACCAAGATAAGGCATAGCGGATATTTAATTGGTGTTTCCTAATAAGCTGTAACATCCACATCAAAAAAAGAACAATAATCACAGATATGAACATACGCGCTGTAAGACTAAGCATGCTCTCTCCCCCTTAATTTTACAATCAAAATAGCTAGACTAACCTTAAACATGTAGTAAATAGATTTTCTCAATGAAATAGAAGAGACTCCTCCTTGCCTTTCTTTCATAATCACAGGAATTTCTTTAATCATATAATGATTATGCAGGACATCTACCACCGTCTCTGGTTCTGGATAATCTTGAGGATAATTTATTGCAAATTTTTCAATGAGGGCTCTATTGACCATTCTCAATCCAGATGTAGCATCTGTAATCGTTTTCCCTGTCAATAATTTGATAAGCCTTGTAAAATACCGAATACCGATTCGTCTTGCAAACGATGATTGGAAACCTTCATTTTTGATAAAACGAGAACCGATTACCATATCCACTTGCTCTTCTTTTAATACACTTGCCATTTCTTCTAAAAAAGCAGGATCGTGCTGACCATCCCCATCTACCTGTACTGCAATATCATATTGATATTTTTTAGCATATAGATAGCCAGTCTGCACTGCACCGCCGATCCCTAGGTTAATGGGAAGGTCAACTACATTATAACCATTTTTCTTACAAACTTCTAATGTATTATCTGTTGAGCAGTCATTGATAATCACATAATCAAAATGTGGTGCTTTTTCTTTGATTGCTTGAATCGTATTTTCAATGTTACTACTTTCATTATAAGCTGGTATAATAATCAACTTCTTCACGTTCGTTCATTTCTCCAATACTGTTATTGACTGTTGGTATGCTGACTTTTTTCATAAAATTTCATTAGAAAAGATGCGATAAAGCTAGGCCACATCAACTGATACATATACATATCTTCTTTACTGCGTGTATTATCTGAAATCGTCGCAGTAGTTTCAGAATCTCCATGAATACGATGATACATCAGCTTTTCCGGAATATAAACAAAGCGACCTTGATAGTGCTCATTGATATCATACCAAGCATACCAATCCAAAGATGTCTTCAAATCTTCACGGAAAGAAAATCCTGATAATTTGGCGCGATTGTAACTAACAGCCGGACAACAAATCGGATTTCCAAGAGCCAATACTCTCTTCTTCCAAAATTTAGAGCTTGGAAAGAGAGACATTGTGCGTAACATCCATGTCTTAATTTTTAAATTGCGATTAGGAGGTACGACTTGTTGATCACGATATTCTGCATAGTCTGAAAAAACAATCGTTGCATCTTTATATTGACGGAATTTTTCTATGATGGACTTTGTATATTCATGCTCATATAGATCATCTTGATGGGCAATGGTTACATACGGCGTGCTCACAAATGACATGGCTTGATTCCAATCACGACCAATACCGCCTCCTTGTCCTGTTTTAAGCAATAATCCATACTTCTGACAAACTTCTTCAACATAAGAATTTGTTTTATGGATATAGACAAAAATTTCTGATGGTACTGTTTGATGAATCAACGATTGGATACACTCTTCTAAAAACGGACTTTCTCCATAAGCTGACACCACAAACGTGTGTTCTAACATCTTCTTCTACCTTTCTTGTTGACTACTCTCTTTAACAATATAAATCGGACGTTTCTTGGTTTCCATAAAGATTTTTCCGATATATTTCCCAAGAATACCGATGCTCAACAGCTGGAATCCTCCTAAAAAGAGAATAATAGACACCATAGATGGCCAACCGGAAGTCGGATCGCCAAAAATCAAGGTTCTGACAATGACAATCCCCATCAAGATAAATGCTAAGAAACAAGCAGTCATCCCTGCAACAAAGGCAATGGTCAACGGAGCATCGGAAAAGTTAACGATTCCCTCCAAAGAATAGCTAAAAAGCTGCCAGAAATTCCAGCTAGTCGTCCCTGCAACACGTTCAACATTTTTGTATTCCAAATAGGTAGTCTTAAAACCAACCCATGCAAAAATTCCTTTTGAGAACCGATTATACTCTGTCACTTCTAAGATGGCATCCACCATGGAGCGTCTCATGAGGCGAAAATCACGGGCACCATCAACCATCTCCACTTGACTGATTCGATTGATGAGTTTATAAAAAAGCTTGGCAAAAAAGCTCCGAATAGGAGGTTCTCCGTCTCGTGTCGTCCGTCTAGTCCCTACACAGTCTAGGTCTAAATCTTCCTCTAGCATAGCCTTCATCTGCACCAGTAGTTCAGGTGGATCTTGCAAATCCACATCCATAACGGTCACTAAATCACCTTTAGCATACTCTAAACCTGCGTAAAGGGCTGCTTCCTTGCCAAAATTTCTCGAAAATGAAAGATAGTGGACATGATGGTGACTGCTACTCAAATCCCGTAAGACTTCAAGCGTCCTATCTCGCGAACCATCATTGATAAAAATGTATTCAATTTCTGTTTGTAGTTGAGCTTTAATCTTCTCGACCTCTGCAAAAAAGAGAGGAATACTTTCCTCCTCGTTAAAACAGGGGATGATGATTGAGAGCATGTGCTTACTCCTTGTCTTAATTGCTTTGATAAATATTAAAGAATGAAACTCTATGAAATTTCTAAAGTTTCACTTTCGTATGATTTGGTGTCTTGATTGAGTGAATTTTT
Organism: Streptococcus pneumoniae; assembly: GCA_040719455.1. Taxonomy (NCBI): domain Bacteria; kingdom Bacillati; phylum Bacillota; class Bacilli; order Lactobacillales; family Streptococcaceae; genus Streptococcus; species Streptococcus pneumoniae. The sequence goes on from JBFDTN010000001.1 coordinate 808,165, forward strand.
AGGATGCTGCAATCCTAAAATTCAGAGACTGAGTACAATGGCCCAGTCTCTCAGTTTCTTTACTATTTCTGTGATTTCTTATTTAATCACTTTTTGTGTTTTGGCATAGTTGGCTTCAACGGCTTCTTTTTCTGCCTGCCACCAGTCAGCATTGTCTGTGTACCACTTAATAGTTTCTTCAAGACCTGCTTCAAAGTTGGTGAATTCTGGTTTCCAACCAAGCTCGTCACGAAGTTTGCTTGCATCAATCGCATAACGTAAATCATGACCTGCACGGTCTGTCACATGGTCGTAGGCATCAGCTGGTTGACCCATTTTCTCTAGAATCAATTCCAAGACTTCCTTGTTGTTCTTCTCTCCGTCAGCACCGATTAGGTAGGTCTCACCGATTTCACCCTTGGTCAAAATAGTCCAGACACCTGATGAATGGTCATTGGTGTGAATCCAGTCACGAACATTTTTTCCTTCGCCGTACAATTTTGGCTTGATACCGCTCAAGATATTGGTAATCTGACGTGGGATGAATTTTTCAATATGTTGGTAGGGACCGTAGTTGTTTGAACAGTTGGAAATCGTTGCTTTGACACCAAATGAACGCACCCATGCTTTTACAATCAAGTCAGAAGCTGCCTTGGTTGATGAGTAAGGTGAGCTTGGGTTGTACTTGGTTTCAGCCGTGAATTTCTCGCCCGGACCTTCTCCGTGCTCCGGCAAATCTTCACGAAGCGGAAGATCACCGTAAACCTCGTCTGTTGAGACATGGTGGAAACGAATGTCGTACTTACGAGCTGCTTCTAAAAGGGTATACGTCCCGATGAAGTTGGTATGGATAAAAGGACTTGGATCGTTGAGCGAGTTGTCATTGTGGCTTTCAGCTGCATAGTGAACAATGGCGTCAGCCTTTGCGGCTAGCTTGTCCACCAATTCAGCGTCAGCAATATCGCCAACAACGAGCTCGACACGATCGCCTAAAATCTCGACGAGATTGGCACGATTTCCAGCATAGGTTAACTTATCCAAGACCGTCACATGGACGTCTGGATGGTTGTTATAGACATAATGCACAAAGTTTGAGCCGATAAAGCCAGCTCCACCTGTAACGATGATATTTTTAAATTCAGACATGATTTCTCCGATAATAATGATAGTTTACAAATCTTCTTTTCTCAATGGTTTGACATCCTTGAGCATTGGGTGGTTTTTATCTGCTTCAGATACTTCTGCTGCTTCAAGATTTTCCCACTTGATACCCAAACTTGGATCCGCATAGTTAACAAAGGCGTATTTTGGTTTCAACTCCAAAGCCCAGTAGTCATTGACCAAGTAGCTGTAAGCCACGGTATCTGACAAGACTTGGAAGCCATTTGCAACACCGCGCGGCACAAAGATGCCCTTGCTAGCGTCAATTTCTGTTTGATAGACATTACCAAAGGTATCACCCTCGCGGAGATCAACCCAAGAACCTAGGACTTTTCCGCCGTCTGCAACCGAGATGTATTTATCCCAAGGCTCTGCATGTAGACCACGAAGAACGTGCTTACGCGAAAAGCTGACATTGTTTTGCAATTTGCCTTCTGCAAAAAAGCTTTCAGGAAAACCTAGTGGTAGCATTTTTTCCTTTTGGAAATTTTCTTTAAACCAGCCACGGTTGTCACCACGAACAGGAATATCAAACTCTAGCAAGCCTGGAATTGCTGCAATCTCACGACAAGCTAATTCCTTATCAAAAAATTGTTCTGTCATTAAGCCTCTCCAATCAGACGGAGCAAGTATTGTCCGTATTCATTTTTCTTCAATGGTTGAGCCAGTTCATAGACCTGCTCTTTGGTGATGTAGCCCATGCGGTAGGCAATTTCTTCAAGGTTTGCCACTTGAACATTCTGCAAGCGTTGCACGGTTTCAATATACTGGGCTGCTTCTAACAGGCTCTCATGCGTACCTGTATCAAGCCAAGCAAATCCACGACCCATAAGCTCCACAGATAAATCACCACGCTCTAAATAGGCCTTGTTGACATCTGTGATTTCAAGTTCCCCACGAGGAGACGGTTTGATATTTTTAGCAATTTCAACTACGTCATTGTCATAGAAATAAAGACCAGTCACGGCAAAATTAGATTTTGGTTGTTCTGGTTTTTCTTCGATTGAGATAGCATTCATGTCCGCATCAAATTCCACGACTCCAAAGCGTTCTGGGTCTTTTACTTGATAGCCAAAGACAGTCGCTCCTTTTTCTTTACTTGCCGCACGTTGGAGCATCTTGGTCAAACCATTTCCGTGATAAATATTGTCACCTAAGATAAGCGCAACCGAATCATCACCGATAAATTCTTCTCCGATAATAAAGGCTTGAGCAAGACCATCTGGGCTTGGTTGAACTGCATAAGAAAGCGAAATCCCAAGTTCAGAGCCATCTCCTAACATTTCCTCAAAACGAGGGAGGTCTGTCGGTGTGGAAATGATTAAAATGTCCTTGATACCTGCCAACATGAGAGTTGACAAGGGATAATAAACCATTGGTTTATCGTAAATCGGCATCAATTGTTTAGATGCTGCACGGGTCAATGGGTACAAACGTGTCCCAGAACCTCCTGCGAGAATAATACCTTTCATAGGTTAAAAACCTTTCTGTCTGTAATCTTCTTTTTATTGTACCATATTTCTGATAAAAAATCATCCTAGCCAAAGTCACAAGTCTTCTGCTATTTTATTGATTTTACGCAAGCGATGATTGACCCCGCTTTTGGTCAAGGGCTGACTGAGACTATCTGCCAGCTGTTGAATAGAATAATCAGGATGTTGAATGCGTAAATGCGCCACCTCCTGCAAATCAACTGGCAAACTCTCTAATCCAACCGTGTCCATAATCTTACTAATATTGTTAATCGTTTTCATACTTGCAGTTACGGTTCGCGCGATATTTGCTGTCTCTGCATTATTGGCACGATTGAGGTCATTTCGAGTCTCCCGTAAAATCTTTACTGACTCAAACTCATTCATTGCTTTCATGGCACCAATGACAATCAAAAAATCCATGATGTCTTCTGCCCGTTGGAGATACGTAATAGCTCCTTTTTTTCTCTCCAAGGTCTTGGCATCCAGCAGAAACTTCTGCAATAGAGCTGCCATATCCTCCGCATGGTCTAAATAGACGGATAAAATTTCCAACTGGTATTTGCCAGACTCGGGATCCCTGATACTCCCGCTCGCTAAAAAAGCACCGCGAAGATAAGCACGACTGGCTTCATCACTAGATAAAATGCTTTGGTCAATTCCTGTTTCAACACCAAAGAAAGCATCTGCCAAGTGCAAATCAGCTAAAATCTCCTCCACAGCATGATCGACAAATACAGTATAGACACGATTTTTACGTAAATTTGTCTTTTGATGGTGGCGAATATCTGCCTTCACCTCATAAAAATGAAGCAATAGTTCATAAATATGGCGGGCAACCTTGGCATTTTCAGTCGTGATGGATAGGGTCAATCCTTGAGTCGCAATCCCTAGACTCGCTGACATTTTGATAATGGCTGCAAGTTCATTCTTATCAGCAGTCGCTAGGGCTAGCAATTCTTCTTTTACTCGAATGGTGAAACTCATGGATTCACCCGTATCTGGCTGAGCAATTCCTCAACGACTGCCTCTCCGTCATGAAAGGCACCGCCATTTTCTAATTTCAAAAAATTAGAAGAAATGACACGTGGAACTTGCCTCTTCAGACCTGCAAAATCATGCTCAACCTGCACGAGATATTCATCAAATTGATGACTATTCATATATTCTTGTGGCACAGGCTCGATATTGACCAAAACCGTGTCAATAAAGGATTGCCCCAAATGGCGATGGAGCACAGCCACATGGTCGCTATCTGAAAAATGCTCCGTTTCCCCACGCTGGGTCATGATGTTGCACACATAAGCAACCTCTGCCTTGGTCTCTAGTAGCGCTTGACCAATTTCCTCAATGACAAGATTTGGCAAAATTGAGGTAAAAAGAGAGCCTGGACCTAGGACCACCAAATCACTCTCTAAAATCGTCTGAACCACTTTTTTACTAGCAACCGGCTTGTCTTGATTATAGGTATTAGTCACATAGACATGTTCAATCATGCCTGAATGATTAGCCAACTGACTCTCTCCTGCAACTTCACGCCCATCTGTAAAGACCGCATGAAGGGTCAAAGGACTATCACTTGATGGATAGATTTTTCCAGTTGTATGGAAAAACTTGGTCAAGAGCTGCATGGCATTATAGGTCGAACCCTGCATTTCTGAAATCCCTGCAATGATGAGATTTCCCAAGGGATGTCCTGCCAAAGGACCATCTTCATCTGCAAAACGATACTGAAAAACCTGCTCATAAAAACGTGGCATGTCTGATAACGCCACCAAGACATTGCGCAAATCACCTGGAGGAGTGATATGCTGAAGGCTCTTTCTCAGCTCACCTGAACTCCCTCCATCATCTGCTACCGTGACAATAGCTGCAATGTCCACATCCTTTTTTCGCAAGCTATCTAAAATGACAGAAATGCCTGTTCCACCGCCAATGACGGCTATTTTCGGTTTTCTCATGAACGATTTACCGTTTCCTTTCTGCGGTCCTTGTCCCTGTGACTACTATTGACTGTCCAGTTTTTGCTCAAGTCATCGGCAAGGCGTTGCGCAAAAGCAACGCTACGGTGCTGACCACCTGTGCAGCCAACAGCAATCGTCAAGACAGACTTGCCCTCTTTTTGATAGCCTGGCAGGATCGGCTCAATCAAGGCTAGCAAGTGTTTATAAAAATCCTCAGACTCAGGATGATTCATGACATAATCAAAAACTGGTTTGTCTAATCCTGTTTGATTTCGTAACTCTACTTGATAATAAGGATTTGGCAAGAAACGAACATCAAAAACCAAGTCAGCATCTAAGGGAAGCCCATATTTAAAGCCGAAACTCATGACTTCCACACGGAAACTCTGACTAGAGTCAAGATCGGAGAATTCTTGCGAGATGGTCTTGCGTAATTCTCTTGGTGTTAACTCCGTAGTATCAACCACATTTTGACTGAGATTTTTAAGCGGCGCTAAAAGCTCACGTTCAAGCTTAATCCCATCTAAAATCCGACCATCTGCTGCTAGAGGATGACTCCGTCTCGTCTCCTTGTAGCGAGCCACCAACTCCTTATCTGCCGCGTCTAAAAACAAGATTTTAAAGTTCAAGGCCTCATCCTGTTCAATCTCATCTAAAACTGTCTGAATCTCAGAAAAGAAGGAACGACTCCGCATATCTACCACCATGGCAACTTTATCATTGTCTTTTTTGGTCTCAACGAGCTGTAAAAATTTCGGAACCAAGGCTGGAGGCATATTATCAATAGTAAAATACCCCAAATCTTCAAAGGACTGAATCGCAACGGTCTTTCCTGCTCCACTCATCCCTGTCACAATGACCAAATCTAATCTTTTTTCTGTCATAACTTCCCCTACCATAGTTGTTTAGTTTTGATTTAGTACGAGGCAACGAGTCACAGGCATAACTAGGGTTAGACAAGACGAGTTAACGACGTAATAAATGAAAACGGAATGACTATAAAAAGGTCAGACAAATGTCCACCCTTTTACACAATTTCTGCAATAACCTCAATCTCAACCTTGACATCTCGTGGGAGACGTGCCACTTCCACCGCTGAACGAGCAGGAAATTCCGTCGAAAAGGCTGTTTGATAGACTTCATTAAAGGGCACAAAATCATTCATATCACTCAAGAAACAAGTAGTTTTGACCACATAATCAAAATCTGTTCCAGCTGCCTCTAAAATAGCTTTGATATTTGCCAAGACTTGCGTGGTTTGCTCTTGAATAGTTGTACCAACGATTTCACCTGTTTCAGGTGATAAAGGAACTTGACCACTTGCAAATAAGAGGTTTCCGACAATTTTTCCTTGCACATAAGGGCCGATTGCTGCTGGTGCTTTATCTGTATGAATTGTTTTTGCCATAGGATTCTCCTGTCCATTTTTCTGTCTCTATTATAGCATAAATCACACAGAAAAGGGACAGAAAATTCCTTTCTCTATCCCTTTTTACATCCTATAATAATCAATTTTAGCCTTGTTTCCACAAATCCATGGCATTCAAAAAGTCATCTGACACACTGACTTTCGTTTGGTCAAATTGCTCTCGTTCCCGTTTTTTGGCTTCTACCTGCTGCACACTGGTAATCCCTTCACGGCGCCAGTTTCTCAAAATGGCTTGGATGTATTTCCATACAGGTTTTCCACTAAAGACCGCTTCACGAAGCGCTGCTTTAACGAGATCAGACTTAGTTCCCTCGCTCAAGGTTTTCTCCAAATCCTCAATTTCATAAGGGGTGAGCAAACGTCCCAATTCTTGCTCAAAGGTTGTCACCACATCTTTTAAAGCATTGGGTGAGGCAGGCTGTTCAGCCAGCATTTCTTTAGGCTGTGTCAACTCATCTAGGCGCTCTAAAGCAGGAAGAGCATCAAAAATCGCCTCAATTTCACCATTGAGTTCAATCGTTTTATACTGCAGTAATCCTTTTTCCGTCAAGCTAGACATGGAACGATTGACTTCTGCTAAGGTCTTTCCTAGACTTTCGGCAATCTGGCTAGGTGAAATCGTCTCCATAGCAGTCGTATTTTGCAAATAGAAAAACTGCCAGACTAAGAAATCATCGCTGGAGTTAAAAATCTCATGAAAATGGAAGAAAAGGGCGCTTGGCAAGACCAGATTGCCCTCTTTAAATGCTCGTAAATAGGTCATAATTCCTCTTATAGATAAGCAAAATAGGAAACATTCTCTTCTGGATTCTCCCAGTCAAAGGGTGTTTCTTGGTAAACAGCATAGTTAATCCAATTACTGAAAAAAAGTGCAGCTGGCAGACTCCAGCAAAGTTTTGGAGGCTTGGTTAGATCATCATCTTTAAAATAATGCTCTGGAATGGTAGGATTCAAACCTGCCTCCCTATCTCTCTGGTATTCGTGTAAAAGCGTGTCTCGGTCATACTCTAAATGCCCAAAGCTATACACTTCACGTAAATCACGACTAGCAAGAACCGATACTCCGACTTCTCTTCCCTCTGCCAAGATTTCTAAGTTTGTCAGAGTTTGAATAGCTTCTTTGGTTACAGTCGTGTGACGAGAATGGGGCGCAAGATAGTCATCATCAAAACCTCTAAAAAGAAGATTGGGTTGCTGTGGACTTGATTGAGAAAAAATACCTGATAATTTCTGTGGCAACAAGCTCTTATCCACCCCATAGCGGGCATATAAGCCTGCTTGAGCTCCCCAGCAAATATGTAAGGTCGAATACACATGCGTCTTGCTCCAGTCAATGACTTGGCAAAACTCTTCCCAATAATCTACCTCTTCAAAAGCTAAATGCTCAACCGGTGCTCCTGTGATAATCAAGCCATCAAAATACCGCTCTCTAACCTCATCAAAGGTCTTATAGAAAGTCTCTAAATGCTCCAAAGCTGTTGTTTTAAAGGCGTGGCTCTTCATATAGAGAAATTCGACATTGAGCTGCAAGGGTGTATTTCCTAAGTGCCTCAAGAGCTGAGTTTCGGTGACAATTTTTTGAGGCATGAGGTTTAAAATCAAGATATTCAAGGGACGAATATCTTGATGATTAGCCCGTTCATCATCCATGATAAAAACATTCTCAGAACGCAAAATCTGAACAGCTGGCAACTTTTTATCAATCTTAATTGGCATGAAAATATCTCCTTTTCTCGTATGTACATTCATTATACTGAAAGGAGATATAGTTTTCAATTATATTTTTTCTCTGACCAGTTATAGTTTCAAACTATATTAGTAATGCATAAGCACCTTATAATCGTAATCACCGATCGCTTCACGACCTTTTAGATCATCAAGCTCAATCAGGAAGGCACAGCCTGCTACGATACCACCGAGACGCTCAATCATCTCAATCGTAGCCTTCACTGTTCCACCTGTGGCAAGAAGGTCGTCAACAATCAAAACACGTTGTCCTGGCTTAATAGCGTCTGCATGCATAGTGAGGGTATCCACACCATACTCTTTTTCATAATCCGCTGAAATCACTTCGCGTGGTAATTTACCAGGTTTACGAACTGGAGCAAAGCCAATCCCAAGTTCAAAAGCCACAGGGCAGCCCACGATAAAGCCACGTGCTTCAGGACCGACAATCATGTCAATCTTTTTATCCGTCGCATACTGCACAATCTCACGCACAGCATAGCTATAAGCATTTCCATCCGCCATCAAAGGGCTAATGTCACGGAAGATAATCCCTTCTTGTGGATAATTTTCAATACTAGCAATATAATCTTTTAAATTCATTGGTTTCTTTCTATATTTTAAAATTTTTACTCTTCATTATACCATTTTTTCGAAAAATGGGAAATGTCTGGCTAAGATTTCTCATCGAACATCAATGTCTCATAAATCTCTTGGACCGGAGCTAGTGCCATCAGCTCTTGTTCCTTGACCGTTTTCTTTAAATCTTGGTAAATTTGGCTACTGTCAATCTCTCTTTTTTCAGCCTCTTTATTGACCTTCATGACTCCATCGGTAATCGTGACAAAGCCTAGTTCCTCAAAAATCTGAATCATTTTGATTAGGAGAATTTTCTCGATTTTCAAGAAAGCAGCTAGATCAGCTAGCTTATAGCGTACATCAAACTCTGGAAATTGATAAATGGTTTTATAGAGTTTGGCAAACTGATCCCTCGTGCCATAGCCTGTCAGATAATAGGCTGGGCTAATTTCATTTTTGAAATAAATAGCGGAAAATTTCTGCTCTTGTAAAATAACCTTGAGCTCGTCTAAATTTTCTGGCACATCATAGATGACAACAGCTGGGCTATCAGCTACATCCAGCTGATTTTCCTTGAAATGAAGCTGAGGTACTCCTTCAGGAAGACTGGCCTTTCGCCCACGGACATTGTAAAGTTGGATGCCATCAATGCGGGCATCTACCATCATGAGCTGCAAGGTTGTTTGCCCATTCCACTGATTGACCGATAAGGTCACTGCTAGTTCCAAATTCTTTGCTTGGGAGAATTCCATGGCTAGACTTCCCTTACCAAAAGCAACAACGTCAAAGGCAGCTCCAGCTTGAGAAACCTTTAATTTCAAATGGCTATTTCCCTGCCCCATGGTTCGTGCCTGCTCCACCACGACATCTTTAATGTAAAAAATGGGGCGCTTGTTATCCATACCAAAAGGCGCTAATTTGTCAAAACTCTTCAAGGTATCAAGGGTCAAATCAGCCAAGTGCAATTCTTCATCCAAATAAAGAGGACTTTTCACTGTCAAATCAAGCTCTTCTTCTTGGATATAGTTTTCTAGCACCTCTAACAAGCGAGAGAGATTGTCCACTTTTAGGGTCATCCCAGCAGCTCCAGCGTGACCCCCAAAGGCTTCAAATAAATCTCGGTGCGGATCCAAAGCGTCAAAAATATTGACAGCCTCGATACTCCTCGCACTTCCTTTAGCTAGACCTTCAGCGATATTTAAGACAACAACGGGCTGGTGCAGCTCTTCTAAAAGTCTGCCTGCCACAATCCCTAGAACTCCTGGGTTCCAGTCTTCTTTTGCAAGAACTTGAGCTGATGCGCTAGGATTGACCATAGCTTTGGCTTCTTCATAAATCGCCTCTACCAAGGCTTTTCGCTCATCATTTTTTTCGTTAATCATGAGAGCAATGTCATGCGCCTCTTCCTCATCAAATCCAGTCAGCAAATCCACTGCTGGATTGGGATCGTCCAAGCGCCCCAAGGCATTAAGTCTAGGTGCTAGCTGAAAGCCAACCGTCTCTTCTGTCACCTCACTAGCTGAAATTCCTGACACCTGAAGCAATTCCTGCAAGCCAATCCGCTGGGTTTGCTGCAAAACAGAAAGCCCGTATTTGACCAAGACTCGATTTTCACCTGTTAGACTGACCATATCCGCAATAGTCCCAATAGCGACTAAATCCAGTAATTCCAGAGGAATATCTTCCAACAGGGCACAAGCCAGCTTAAAAGCTACCCCACAACCTGCTAGGTATTGAAAAGGATAACGAGCATTTGGATGCTCCGGATGAAGAATCGCGTAGGCATTAGGCAGAGTCTCTGGCATGGCATGGTGGTCTGTCACAATCACATCCACGCCTGCTGCCTGCGCAAAAGCAATCGCCGCTAAGCCTGACACCCCATTATCCACCGTGATAATGAGTGAAATCCCTTGCTGCTCAATAAAGTATTTATAGACGCTTTCGTTGGGACCATAGCCATCCGTAAAGCGGTTGGGTAGATAAACCTGACATTCTGCCCCAAGCTCATCTAAGGTCTCTTTGATAATGGAGCTACTGGTCATACCGTCTGCATCATAATCTCCATAGACCAAAATCTGCTCCCTCATCTCAATGGCTTGTCGAATCCGCTCCACTGCCTTGTCCATGTCATGTAGCAGATAAGGGTCATGCAGGTGACTCAAATCAGGCTCTAAAAAGGCTTGCAAGGCTTCTTCGGTCTGAATCCCTCGCTGGTAAAGAAGAGCTGATGCTGCAGGCTCTAAGCCAGCTTTTTTACCTATTTTTAAAAAGGCGTCATCTGAAAAAGTCGTTGCCAACTGCCACTCATATTTTGAAGTAATCATGATTTTCCTTTGTTCCTTAAAATCTTCTCCCTATTATATCACGAAAAAGGAGCCAGACCAAACAGGAAAAATGGCTGACCCTTCATGTTCTTATTGATCCATATACAGTCCTTTTGCAACACTTTTATCAATGATTTCGAGGACTAGATTCCATAAAGTTGGAGATAGCTCTTTTATGAAAGATTTTTTTGCTAGCACTTGTGATTTCGTTAATTGATAAGGATTGTCACCTTCTTTTGCTACTTCTAAGTGATTGATAAGAGGCACCAATGCATCGATCATCCTCGCATACTGAGCCTCCCTAGTCTTTCCCTCTTCGAACTCTTCCCACAAAGCTAGGTACTCTTCTTCTTGATCACTCGGCAACAACCCCAAACTTCTCCTTAGTGAGTCTTGTTCACGTAGGTAAGAATCTACCTTTCCTATCTCATCAAATACCAACGTATCTCCTGCATAAATCTCGCCTAAATCATGAAACAAAAGCAACTTCATCACCTTTTCAAGATTCACTTGAAAGGGAAGATGCTCACTTAACAATGGCACTAAAATAGCTCCTTGAAAAGAATGCTCTGCACTATTTTCAAAGCGATAATTATCTAAAGTACGGTTGGTTCTATGAACAGCTTTTAGTTTTTCCAATTCTGCTGCAAAAGCCCATTGCTGCTTCAAACGTTCCATGAAATAACCTCCTATGTATGTCCTATTGATCGGTAAAATAGCCCAACTTCTAAATCTTCATGAGATTAGTATAACTCCTTTCTCAACCACAAGTGCTGAAAGGCTGCAATGTCTCGATAAGGAGATTGATTGCAGACAGATAGTTCCAGCTGCTTCATCTCTTCTAGCCAGTTTGGCTCTGTTTTAACGCTATTAGGCTGTAAGCCGTAAAAGGTGCGAATGCCTTGATAATGCTCTAGCACAAAGATATCCTTTGCCAGTACATCCTCTATCTCATAAGATTTGGCTTCACCCATGGTATGGGTCTGATAACGTTCTCCTGCTAAAAAAGCCATGGTTTTAGGAATATTACACTCAAAAACAGCCGTCTGCATAATCCGTCCCACGTCATTGTGCTTGACGAGCGAAAGTTTGCCATCATCCTTGAGCAACCTATAAAAAGCATTGATATATATAGTCGGATCTTCCACATATTCTAAAACATTGTGGCACACCACCATATCAAAAGATGCAGCATCCAGCCTCTCTAACAACTCTAAACTTCCTTGCAGTTGTTTATAGGGATAGGATGAATCTCGCACACGCGCATCCAACATCTCCTTATTTGGTTCAATAGCTAGCACTTGATTTTTCCTTGCGAGAAATTGGGCAACGTGACCAAAGCCGCTCCCAAAATCGAGAATGGTTTTTCCTTTCACTGATTGTAATTGTTCAAATAAAATTTGGTAATAAATTTGACCCCAAGGCTTGGCAATATGAGCTTGATAAGCTTGAATATCCATAAACTCCTCACTTGTAATTAAACAGATTGCTGGCTAAAAAATCCCCCAAGCGTGGAAACAGGGTGTAGCATTTATAAGCTAGATTCAGGAGCCAAGGAAGATTGATTTCTCGTTTTTTAGTGCCAAAACTAGCTACGATTTTTTTAGCGACAAACTCAGGCTCAAGGAGATAGGCTTTGACTGCCTGCAAATAGGTCCCTTCTGGGTCTGCTTGGTCAAAAAAGGCTGTTTGAATCGGTCCTGGATTGACAGTAGTTACAAAGACATGATAAGGGCGCAATTCCAAGCGTAGGGCATTTGAAAAGCCAATCACCGCAAACTTGGTCGCTGAATACAGAGTCGACTTACCACTTGCAATCAAGCCTGCCATACTCACAATATTGATAATCTGCCCTTTTCTGACTTCCTTCATCTGCTTGGCAAATAGCCGAGACAGATTCATCGTAGCAAAGGTATTGACCTGAAACATCTCTTCAATATCGCGGGATGAAATCTGATCAAAATCCTCAAACAAACCATAGCCTGCATTATTAATCAAGATATCGATCGGTCCGTGCTTCAAGAGACATTCTTCCGTAAAACGCTCAAGAGCCTCACTATCCGTAATATCTAACTCAATCAACTCTCGATTGGGATGATTTCCATACAGTTGCTCTAACTTGTCCATCGATCGCCCGACTAAAATCAAGTAATCTTCTGGCAAGAGTTGCTCGACTGCTTGAGCGAGTCCACCACTTGCTCCTGTTATGACAATTCTTCTCATATTTCTACTTCTTCTAAATCCTTGACAACATGAACATTTTCAAAAATAGTCGCAGCGTCCTTGCGCATTTTGCTAATGTCTTTCGATAAAAAGCGGGCACTGATATGGTTGAGCAAGAGTCGCTTAGCTCCTGCCTCCTTTGCCACTTCTGCCGCCTGCATGTTGGTCGAATGTCCATGGCTTCGCGCCATTTTTTCATCCCCCTTGCCATAGGTCGATTCGTGAATGACAAGATCAGCAGCCACTGCCAAGCGGACACTGCTATCTGTCTTTCTCGTATCTCCCAAAATCGTGATGACCTTACCAGGACGAGGAGCGGAGATATAGTCACTTGCGATAATCTCTGTCCCATCTTCAAGGATAACATTTTCACCATTTTTAATTTTGCCAAACAAGGGACCAAAAGGCACACCAGCTGCCCGCAAAGCATCCGCGTCTAAAGTTCCTTCCAAATCCTTTTGAATCACACGATAGCCAACACAGAAAATCGTATGATCAAGCTTATCAGCGTACACCGTAAATTTATCCGTTTCAAGGATTTTTCCCAAACTATGCTCGTCAAATTCATGGAAAATAATCCGATATGGCAATCGACTTCCAGAGACTTTGAGACTCGTTAGGACATACTGTTTAATCCCCACAGGTCCGTAAATATCGATATCTGTCTGCTCTTCATTTGCCTGAAATGCACGACTTGATAAAAATCCAGGCAAGCCAAAAATGTGATCTCCATGCAAGTGGGTAATGAAAATCTTGGTAATTTTCCGAGGTTTTATCGTCGTTTCTAAAATCCGTTGCTGGGTTCCTTCGCCACAGTCAAACATCCACACTTGATTGATTTCCTCAAGAAGCTTGAGGACAAGACTTGAGACATTTCGTGCTTTGGAGGGCTGCCCAGCCCCCGTTCCTAAAAATTGTACTTCCATGATTTCCCTTCTATTTTATGTATAGCATAGCAGAGCGATTTTGCGAGCGATAATAAACCTTACCGGCATCATCTGCTGCTAACGCCAACAATTCCTCTTGGTTATAGCCGACTAATTTTTTAGAGCCATCCGCTAAGAAATAGACATCTGTCAGAGCTGTCAAGGCCTTTGTTTCCACGATTTCTTCCTCTGGATTCGCTAGCACGAGATAAATCTTATCTTCCTCTTCATAGACCAGAAAATCTGGAAAAATCTGTGCAATCTCAAAACACAAATCAGGCGTGATTTCTGAGTATCTTTCCGGAAAAACACGCGCCAAATCTGCCGTTTCATAACAGAAACCATAGGATTTTCCTGATAAATTTAAGCGAATAAAAGGCTTTTCTTCGTTAAAGCTCGGCTCTTTATTCCACAGGTAAAAAGCCTCTGTTACCTCTAAAAAATAGTCAGTCGCTTCAAGCGGCGTCTTTTTTTGGTAGATTTCTGCAAAATAAGCATTGATGACCGATGGAGGCGGTGTGACAAAGCTTAGTTTTTCTGATTCATCTAGTTTTTCTAGGCGATTGGTCAAATAAACCTTATCTAAACTGGTAAAACCGCCGTAGGTCAAGGCTAGCTTTAAATAATCAGTCATAAAACTCCTCTAATTTCCATTTATTTTTTTCAGCGATATAGCCGCAAATTTCTTCTTTATCGTCCTTATATTCACGTTTTTCAATCAAGGCAATCTTCTCTAGCTCATGGACTTTATAGGATTTTTCAAATCCCACTTGAATCCGAAATGGATGAAAAAGCTCTTTTATCTTTCCTACAATCAAATCCTGCAACACAACTCTGCTATTGTCCGCCTTGGCAGAAATCAAGTGATAAGGAGTCTGGGTAGGGGTGAAATGTTCTGCCTTATCTTCTTTATTATAGAGAGTCAAACGTGGAATATCGAGCATATCCAAGTCCTTCATAATGGAAAAAACCGTCTCCTCATGCTCTTCATGATGAGGGTCGCTGGCATCAATCACATGAATCAGCAAATCCACGTTCTTACTCTCTTCAAGCGTTGACTTAAAGCTGCTGACCAACTCCGTCGGCAAATCTTGGATAAATCCAACTGTGTCAGTCAGGGTCACTTCCATTCTCCCTGTCAGATGAATCATCTTGGTCGTTGCATCTAAAGTCGCAAAAAGCTCATCCGCCTCGTACTGGCTTTTTGAGGTAAGAGCATTCATCACCGTTGACTTTCCAGCATTGGTGTAGCCAATCAATCCAATCTTAAACAGGCTTGATTCTAGTCTCTTTTCACGCACAGTGGCGCGATTTTTCTCCACAACCTTTAGTTGACGCTCAATATCGGCAATTTGATTGCGAATGCTCCGTCGATTTAACTCTAGCTGACTTTCACCAGGACCACGTGAACCAATCCCTCCTGCCTGACGGCTAAGCATGATTCCTTGCCCGACAAGTCTTGGTAATAGGTATTTCAACTGTGCCAAATGTACCTGTAATTTGCCCTCGTGGCTCCTTGCCCGCATGGCAAAAATATCCAAAATCAACTGCATACGGTCAATCACTTTGACACCCAAATGCTCTTCTAAATTCGCATTTTGCCTTGGTGTCAGACGGTTATTGACAATCACCGTAGAAATCTCATCGGCGTCCACCATCAGCTTGATTTCTTCTAACTTGCCAGATCCGATGAAGGTCTTGCTATCGTACTTTTCTCGCTTTTGCCTATAAGTGTCCACAACATGTGCCCCTGCTGTCTTGGCTAGGCTTTTTAACTCCTCCATGGACATATCAAAATGATCACTATCTTTTAGCTCTACGCCTACTAATAGCACACGTTCTTCTTGTTCTTTTGTTTCTATCATCTACTCACCTCCAGACTCTCTTTCGGAAATCGTTCTATTTCTCTATCAGTTGGCATTTATTCCTACATGAGCTGTTGCCGTCTCATGAATCTTTCTCTAAAAATTGCTCCACTACTTGGATAATATCCTCTTTGTAGGTAGGCTCTGAAATTTGGTAAAAAGCTACCTGCATGCGGTTGCGAAACCAAGTCAACTGGCGCTTTGCGAAACGTCGCGTATTTTGCTTGAGCATATCCACGGCTCTATCAAGCGATAATTCTCCTTGAAAATAGGGAAATAGCTCCTTATAGCCAATACCTTTTGTTGCCTGCACATCAGGATAATGTTCATAGAGCCATTTGGCCTCTTCTAAAAGCCCCTGCTCCATCATCTCATCTACTCGCTGGTTAATCCGCTCATATAGACGCTCTCGCTCATCATTTAAGCCAATGATCAACACATCATAATCTGGCTCTCGATTTTCCAGCTCTTTCCCAAAATGAGCAATTTCAAGTTGCCGAATCGCGCGTCTGCGATTGATCTGAGGAATAACAAGACCTTTTTTTGAGACTGCTTCAAACAAAGCTTCATCGGATAATATTTCTAATTCCTTGCGATAGGCTAGAATCTCTTCATGAGATACCTTTCCACCTAGATGATAGCCTTCTAGCAGACTTTGCAGATAGAGCCCTGTCCCACCCGCAATGATGGGGAGTTTCCCGCGCTCTCTAATCTCTTCAATAGCAAGGCGTGCCTCTGCCACAAACTCATAGGCTGAATAGCCCTCATCAACTGCACGCACATCAATCAAATGGTGAGGCACACGCGCCATTTCTTCCTTAGAGACCTTGGCTGTCCCAATATCTAGCCCACGATAGACCTGCTGGCTATCGCCACTGATAATTTCGCCTGCAAAGCGCTCTGCCAACTCCAAACTCAGAGCCGTTTTTCCAACCGCTGTTGGTCCTACAATTACAATTATTTTGGTTTTCATCGTTTTTCCTTGAAAAAATTTTATTTTTTCGTTAGTATATATTATAACACAAAAAAATGAAGTTCTTAAAAAGGAGGAAACTCATGGCTAAAAATTTTGCAAAAGGTTTGTTAACAGGTGTTGCAGGAACTGTTGCGGCTGTCGCAGGTGCAGTTTACGCGATTAAAAAGAAAGTGATTGAGCCAGAAGAGCAAAAAGCTGCCTTCATCGAAGAAAATCGTAAAAAAGCAGCACGCCGCCGCGTCTCACACTAAGATTGGATGACAGTAGAAAAAGTAGAGGTTTTGCCTCTACTTTTTTGCTGCTCCTTACTGAAAACAACCTCTCTAATCACAAATCATCGAAAATCCGTATCATTCTTTTCCTTCCACTCTTTGATGTAATTGAGTCGCTGTTTGATTCTAGCTTCATTGCCTTCTTCTGTCGGTTGGTAATAGACATGGTCTGCGATACTTTCTGGTCTGGTCGGCATGGTGGTCAATTTTTCTTCGTAAAAATGAGCCAACTGGTAGCCCTTGCCGTAGCCGACTTCCTTCATCAGCTTGGTCGTCGCATTGCGCAAATGAAGGGGCACTGACTCGTCAATGGTCTTTTTAATATCTTTTTGTACAGCTGTTCGAGCCTTGTAAGTCGCATTCGACTTGGGTGCGAGCGACAAATAAATGACGCACTGGGTCAAATGGACATCGCACTCTGGCAGACCGATATAGCGACAGGCCTGAAAGACATTAATCGCCAAGTTCAGCGCACCGTTGTCTGCTAAGCCAATATCTTCACTAGCAAAGCGAATCAGGCGCCGAGCGATATAGACAGGATCTTCACCGCCATCAATCATGCGCCCGAGCCAGTAAATGGCCGAATCGACATCGCTGTTGCGCATGGATTTGTGGAGAGCTGAGATGATATTGTAATGCTCTTCACCGTCCTTGTCATAATAGGCGGTCTTTTTATCCAAGAGAGCCGCCACCAAATCCTCCGTTACCACGACTTTCTTTCCCTTGACTTCGCTGTTAATGACCAACATCTCTAGGGTATTGAGGGCCGTTCTTGCATCTCCATTAGAATAAATGGCAATCTGCTTCAGAATGCTATCTTCAATCTCAACTTCCCAGTCAGGAAAGGCTAGGGAAGAATGGACAATGCCTTTGAGCAGCGTCAGCAATTCGTCTGAACTCAACTGCTTCAAGACAAAGACCCGCGTCCGAGATAGCAGGGCTGAATTAACTTCAAAAGAAGGATTTTCAGTCGTTGCCCCGATCAAGATAATACTCCCTTTTTCCACATAGGGCAAAAAAGCATCTTGTTGGGCCTTGTTAAAGCGGTGAATCTCATCGATAAAGACAATGGTCCGCTCACCTAGCTGACGGTGCTCCTCCGCTTCATTCATAATGGCACGAATTTCCTTAATCCCATTCATGACGGCACTAAAAGTAACAAAGCGAGACTGGGTGGTTTTGGCGATAATTTCTGCCAAGGTGGTCTTGCCAACCCCTGGCGGTCCCCAGAAAATCATGGAGGAAATCTGGTCCTTGTCAATCATCTCCCGCAGAAACTTGCCCTCACCAACCAAGTGGCCCTGACCAACAAAATCATTCAAGGTCCTCGGGCGGACGCGACTGGCTAGCGGGGCATTCTGGCTCCACTCCTCCTCAAATAAACTCGTCTGCTCCATATCCTCTCCTATCGTCCAAGCACCAAACGTCTGGTGTAAACAGCTTGACCTGAGTGCATGACTGCATCATCGACCGTTGATACCAAGCGCACACCCCGCGTCACCGCAGGTTCCCAAGACTCATCCACAATATCATCCAAGGCAGACTCTTCCAAATCGAGCAAATAGCTCTTTCCAAAGTCTATCGCCTCCTGCAAATAGCCGATGAGCAAGTCTTTGTCTGATACCTGCACCTTTTGCGCTTCTTCTGCTGTATGAATCCAGTCCTTGGTATCGCTTGGAAGATCCAAAGCAAACCGTTCTTCCCAGTTCTTGCTGCGATACAAGGGCTCTACACCTGCCAAATCAGCCATCTGGAAATCCACTGTTCTTGCCGTATGCCAGATGAGCCAAGTGACAGATTTCAGTAAAGGATTAGGCATAGTATTTGCCTCTTCTACTGTCATCATGCTTAAGGTTTCCAAAAAGCGCTCTTTCGCACGCTCCAATATGTCAATCATCAACTCTTTTGTCTGCATCTTTTTCTCCTTTTATAGGGTATTAGCGTTTCAATACTTGCCGTGCTTCCTGCTCCAAATTCTCCAAAATCCGTTCCAAATAGCCTTCCACTTCTGCAATCTCCTGCTCTGAAAAGCCTTGGTAAAAGACATCGCTCAGTCGCTGACTGATTTCTTCTCCGACAGTCTGCTGACTGGCACCAAGCGGGGTCAAATCAAAAATCCGCTTACGTCTGTCCTTGCTTGAAGCTGTACTCGTCAACAAGCCCTGCTCTTCCAAGCGCTTTAGCATGAGAGATAAACTGCTATTTGCTAGGCCCGTCACTTTGGACAAATCCGTTGCGGACTGAGGACTTTTATCCCACAAAGCCGACAAGATTTTGCCCTGCTCAGCATTGTAGAGCGCCCGCTCGTCCGTTGACAAATACCTGTTAAACAGCCTGCCATTTAAAAGACGAATTTTGAGGGTCAAATACCCTCCTTTTTTTGATTTCATTAGAACTCCTTTTTGTTTTACATAAAAACAAACTCTCTTTATATCTTACTATATAAAAACATTTTTAGCAAGAAAAAACTTCCTACTACATAGGTAGGAAGTCATCTTTCTTATATAAATAAACTTAGCACAAGATTGACCAATCCTGTTCCGAAAATCACCCAAATCGTGTTTACTTTCTTGCTTCGAACAAGAGCAAAAGCGAGAATCAATAGAATAAACTGGTAAATCGCTTTCTCATCTCCGCCTAACATGGCTACCAAGCTAAAAGCAACGGAGGCAATGAGGGCAACAACGACAGGGCGAATAGCTTTCATAACCAACTGAACACCGTTTAAATTTTTATAGCGGTAGTAAATCATCGAAAATAACAGCACGATTATCAGAGACGGTAAGACATTACCCATAGTTGCGACAATCGCACCGACTGGTCCTGCCACTTTCATACCGACAAAGCTAGCTGAATTGATGGCTAGAGGTCCTGGTGTCATCTGCGAAATGGTCAGTAAATCTCCATAAGTCGTAGAATCCAGCCAGCCTTTTTCCTCCACAATCAAGCTTTGAATATAAGGGAGGGAGGCATAACCACCGCCAATGCTGAGAAGTCCGATTTTTACAAAGGTCAAGAATAATTCAATGAGCATTCTCTCTCCTCCATTTTCTCTCAATAAAGCCTAAGATGAGTCCTAGCAAGGTCATGCTGAAAATCACAAGGAGCAAATTGACCTTGAACATCACTGTTAGAAGTAGCGCTCCTAAAAAGGTCACCCAATGTGTCAAGCCTTTTTGCTTGCCCAAGCCTACCACCAAATCAACAACGACATCAAGGATAATGGCGCAAACACCGACCTGCATGCCCTTTAAAAGACTAGCTACCAAGGGATTGCTCTTTACGGCATCATAAAGGACATACATGCCCATGAGAATCACCATCGGAGGTAAGACCGTAGCAAACATAGCAACCAAAGCGCCGATTACGCCCGCCATACGATAACCGATGGCAATCGAGCTATTGACCGCAATAGCGCCTGGTGACGTCTGCGCTAGTGCAATCAAGTCCAGCATCTCCTCTTCTTCAATCCAGCCCAATTTATCAACAAATGATGTTTTCATCAAAGGCACAATGACATAGCCTCCTCCAAAGGTAAAAGCACTAATCATAAAGGTTGTTTTAAATAATTTCCAAAGCATACATTTCCTTTCTAAGTATAGACAATATATAAAGCCCCCATTTGTCACATCGCGGATTTACCTGTATGATAGAGATAATAAAACACAGTTCATCTCAGCACAGGGATTACCACACACAAACGGAGGCTTCTATGAAAGATTATACCACTTTTTACATCGGAATGGACGTTCACAAGACCAGTTTTTCTCTAGCGTGCTATCATTTAGAGACAGACAGTCTCTCCCACTATCAAAAAACAGCGGCTGAGGCTAAGGAGGTTATAAGCTATCTCAACTCCCTAGCAGACTGTTACGGTGAGAATACAAAGTTTGTCTGCGGATATGAAGCGGGGTGTCTAGGATTCACCTTGAAGCGACAGTTAGAAGCAAAGGGAATCACTTGCATTGTAATGGCACCCACTACAATTCTACAACCCTCCACTAAAAAACGAGTCAAAACAGATAAAAAGGATGCCGAACATCTAGCTAAATGTCTCGCTTTCAAAAGCTATCAACCTGTTCATGTGCCAACTGAGGAAGATGAGCAAGTCAAAGAATTCATTCGGATGCGAGATGATCACAACTTGGCTCTTAAGAAAATTAAACAACAGATTCTTGCTTTCTGCCTACGACACGACTATCGCTTTACTCTAGGTAAAAGTCATTGGACTCAGAAACATATTGCATGGTTGAAAGGACTAGAGTTAAAAGGACTTTATAAAGAGATTCTGTCTGAATATCTCATCACGTTTGACTATCTAGTGAATAAATTAGAACGGTTGGACAAACGAATAGAGGAGATAGCACAAAGTGAGAACTATCAAGATAAGGTCAAAAAACTCTCTTGTTTTATTGGGGTTAGAACTCGTACAGCTTTAGCCTTAGTTTCCGAAATTGGAGATTTTAAGCGTTTCAAAACAGCACCTCAGTTTGCCTCGTATCTTGGTTTAGTCCCTGGCGAGGATTCTAGTGGAGATAAACAAACCTATCTTGGAATTACAAAAGCTGGAAATAGCCATGTCAGACGGTTACTGGTGGAATCTGTCCAGAGTCTATCCCGAGGAACTGTTGGGTATAAATCCAAGGCTCTAAAGACTCGACAAGCAGGGAATCTACCAGAGATAATCGCTTATGCGGATAAGGGGAACGAACGTCTCCGACGTCGCTATAAGCACATGGTTTTAAGCAGGGAGAAAAAGAGTCCTGTCTCCAAGATTGCTCTTGCCCGAGAACTTGCCTGCTTTATATGGGGGATGATGACTGAGAATATAGCTTAGAATAGATAGGTGGTTTTGTGCGCACTTTTTACGGAATGTCTAGGAGGGAGAGACAATGACTTGATAAGCTAGATTGGAATAGAAAACTACTCTTTCATGCCACTATTGGGAACAAAAAGGTTTGAGCTATCTACGAAACAACTAAGTTGGCACTTTAGTGATCCACGATTATAGACAGTAGAGCTCGCGGCAGAACCATTGACCTGTAGGTAACCAATCCACGAATATCAGAGTGGCCAATGCCCGGAACTGCCCCAATAGTGACGTGAGAGAGTAGCAAATGAATAAGGGACAGACAGGAAAACATTTTACTTGACCAATGGCTTTATATATCAGTTACTCGTGGTGCTAGTTAATTTCAAACTACAATAAAAAGCCCAAAAGGACTATACTGTAAGTGCCGAAACAAACAGGAGGTAGTCCAAATGAGCCACTTACAGTATACCGCTAAATCTCATCACTTACAATGGAATTTGAAGCAATTATCAAAAATTTGCCATCAACTGTATAGGGATTATTGTCCTAAATCTTTCAAACATCGTCATAATGTCAGTCTATCTAAGGTTTCAGATCAATCTCTATTAGTCTTACTTCTCTTGCAAGCTGAACTAGGGATTAAGTCACAACGTCATTTCTACCGTCTCTGTTACTTATTTCCTTGTGGTCATCTTCTTGAACGAAGCCGTTTTAATAGACGAGCAAGACAGTTGATTTGGTTAGTTCAAGTCATTAGACAAGCAATGAATACTCAAATCTCACCTGGTTCCATTGTTATTATAGATAGCTTTCCCTTGCCACTTTGCCAACCTATCCGTAACTATAGAACACGTATTTTTAACGACTTAGCAGATATTGGCTACAATGCTTCCAAACATCTGTGGTTCTATGGATTCAAAGTACACATGCTGGTAACTTTATCAGGCTATATTCTGAATTATGTTGTGACACCTGCATCAGTCCATGATATTAGGGCAGTTGATGACTTACTAGAAAATTGCCGACAACCTTATATTTTGGCAGATTTAGGCTATCTTAGTAAGGAACTTAAAGATCATTTGACCCAAAAAGGCTATCATCTATGGACTCCCTTACGCCAAAATATGGCAGGAGCTAAACAACATAATCATTGGAAATTGATGGCTATGAGACGAACCATTGAGACTCGCTTCTCAGAGCTTTGCGGTCTTTTTGATATAGAACACACACTGACTAGAGGTGTAGCAGGTCTGCAGTTAAGGCTGGAGCAAATTATACTGGCTTACAATCTGAGATACTTCGAGATTAACTAGCACCACGAGTATCAGTTGTTTAGTTTTGATTTAGTACGAGGCAATGAGTCCCAGGCATAACTGGAGTTAAGCAAGACGAGTTAACGATGTAATAAATGAAAACTAAATGACTATATCAAGCGACCTGCTCCATGCTACCATTCCCTCTAATAAACTCGCAAATTCTTTGGGGTTCGTTCGGTTTAATTCATGACCGCCACCTGCTACTATTTCCAAGCGACTATTTGGAAGCTCTTTGGCTAAGCGTCTTGCAGCAGATAAATTTGCCTTGTCCTTACTGCCACAGACAACCATCACAGGCAAGCGAATATTCCCTAGCTTGTCTGAAAAATCAAGATTGCCTGTATCTGTGAGAAAGTCTAGCACTTCATGCTTTTTCATCCCCCATTTTTGAAAGATAAAGGCAGGAATCAAGCGAAAAATCAAACCTTGAAGAGCATAAGCTCGATTGCCTTTTAGCTTGTATGGAGTCCCTGAGAGGACCAATCCTTGGCAATTCGGCAAAGGCTGATCTGCCATGGATAAGGCAAGCAGACCAAAATATAGGGTTCTTTCATATCCTTGAGTGATGGATAGAGATTGTTAGCCATAGTTTCAAAAGGAGTGAGACCTTCTGTTTGATCATAGGAAAAGGCGACTTGAATCTCATCTTCTGAAAGAAACCTAGCGACTTCCTCCCAGACTTCTTTTCTTTGACCAAATCCTGATAAGCAAATAATTTTCATAGCAACCACTCCTTTTTAATCGCAAATTCTGCTAAAAGCTGCTCTACCTTATCAAATCCCAAGCGAAAATGCGCCAAAGTATGCCCATCTGAACCAATCGAATAGCGCCTGCACCCCATCTCGGACAAAAGAGACAAGACATAGCGATACAGGGCTTCATTACCATAGAGATACATGGACTTGGTATTGAGTTCAAAAGCTAGATTTTTCTCCATCATGAGATGAAAGAGTTTGCGAAGTTCTGGCTCCACTGCTTGTAACTCCTCCACACTGACCTGTAACTTCCGAAAGCCGTAGTCAAAGTGGGCAAGGACATGCGCTGGAATAGCTTGCACCGCTTCTTGCATGCTACGGATGTAATCGCAAATATGTTGCTTCCTATCTAGGTCAAACACAGCTTCTTCCAAATAATCAAACTTTCCATTATGATGGACAGATAAAAGCTTCATATCATAGTCTTTTCCCTCTAAAAAAGCCAGCGTATCTGCTAAGCGCGGAGCATAGTATCCAATCTCAATCCCTCGCTTGATACGATTGCCATAGCGGGCATTTAATTTTTCAAGCTTTGCCACATAAGCCTCATAATCAGGTACATCATCACGAGGACCACCCATATAGGGATTGCTCAAGTCAAAATGCTCAGTGGTCACAATCTCATCCGCATAAGCGGTCACATAATCCTCAAAATCCGCCTCACAATCATAGGAAAAATAAGTATGAACATGATTATCTCGCATAAAAACCTCCTAATCCACTGCCACGACTTCTAGGCTAGAACCGCCAAGTAAAATCAAGTATTTCTCAATCTTATCCATGTGATAGGCACGAGAGAGGGCTTCTTGATAAAGAGCCAACTGCTCTTTATAGCGCACCACCAAGTCACTGGCTGTCTGATAATGATCGGTCTTATAGTCAAACAAGATCATTCGATCTTCTAAGACTACATAGCCGTCCAAAATCCCCCGCACAACGAATTCTTCTTGGCTGACAGGGTCTTTTTTGAGCATGGCAAAGGGTGCTTCTCGATACACCTGATCATGCTTTTCTAGCAAAAGCTTACCCAAGTCCGTCTCAAAAAAGGCGAGAATTTTCTGCAAATCTATGCGTTCTTTCACTTGATCTTTTGCGTCCACCTGCTCTAGGGTTTGCTCGATCCTCTCTCTTGTCATAGGGAGGTTTAGAGGCAGGCGCTGCATAAGCTCGTGGACAGCACTTCCGACCTCAGCACCTGTCACCTTGGCTTTTTTAGTCAAATCTGGCCAAGCAAGAGAAAGCTCTGTCGCGCGTGTTTGCTCCATCACATCTACACCTTCTGTCTCCATGACAGGTTCATACAATTTTTTGATTTGGCTCGGTGTACGGACACTTGGCAAATCAATGGCTGCTTGGTAAAGCTGGTTCAGACGATCGACATTTTCCAAAATATCCAAGGCACGGGAAATATCCTCCGACTGCCGGTTATGGGCTTGACTGTCTAAAGTCTCTAGGCTTATCCCCTTCACGTTTCCAATCTGATCAGAGCTTAATTCCTCATCTCCGACAAAGCGAATCGTCAAAGGCAACTCTTCCTTATGAAAGACCGTTGCCACAGACCAAATCCAGTCTTGGAAGGTCTGCAAACTCTCACGCAACGCCAAAGGCAAAAGACCATTTTCAGCCAATGGTGGGATTTCACTTTGCAACTTTTCTTGACTGCCTTTACCAATCAGATACAGCTTTTTCTCAGCCCGTGTCATGGCAACATAGAGCAAGCGCATTTGTTCAGAAAGGGTGGCAAGTTGCAATTCTTGTGCATTTTTCTGATAAGGAAGCGTTTCGATGGACAGGCGAATCGGCTGGGTCAGTTTGATCTCAGCAGGCTCCATCGCTACATCTGCTACATACTTAATCCCTGCCCCCTTTTTTCTGCTGACAATCATACTAGATGTCGTATCCTGCTTATTAAAGGGCTGATCCAGATTGAGCAAGAAGACATAGGCAAACTCCAAGCCCTTGCTCTTATGAATAGTCATCAACTGGACAGCCTTTTCTGGCGGTGCTACCGCAACGCTAGCCAAGTCATGTTGATTTTCCAAAATCTTATCAATCATGCCAATAAAGCGAGAAAGACCTTTGAAGCTACTCTTTTCATAGTCATTGGCACGGAGCGAAAGCGCATAGAGATTAGCTTGACGAAGAGCCCCATTTGGCAGACTCCCTACATAATCATAGTACAATCGATCCTGGTAAATCTTCCAAATCAAGTCATAAAGCGCCTCTGTCTTAGCTAGATTTCTCCACTTCTCTAAATAGGTCTGAAAAAGCTCAATTTTTGCATGCAGGTCTTGTCCTATCAACTGTGGATGCTGACCTGTTTTTACTTGGCTATGCTTTAGTTTCTCATAGAGATTTTCCTGCGCAAGATCATCCGAAGTTTGCAGAGAAATCCGTGCTAGCTCATCTTCTGTAAAACCAAACATAGGTGATTTCAAGACTGCCACCAAGGCATAGTCATTCAGCGGATTGTTAATGGTGCGAAGAGTATCAAGCATAACCATGACTTCCACAGACTGTAGGTAATTACTCTCTGCCCCATCCGACACCAAAGGAATCCCTGCCTCCGCAAAAGCAGTTAAAATCTTGTCGTTGCGGGTCCGAGATGAGGTTAGAAGGGCGATCTCCTCAAAAGGAACTCCTTCTTCATTGTGCAGACGGATGATTTCTTTGATGACCACGGAGATTTCCTTGGCGGTATTTTCTGCGGTTTCATCTTCTTGATCCTTGTCATAGATGAGAAATTCAGCCTGATACTGCGGCGTTTTTTCTTTCTTACTTGGATTTCCTGCTACAAGATAATGTAAATCATTATAGGTAATCTCTCCAACCCTCTCATCCATCAAACGCTTGAAAATCTCATTGGTAACGGATAGTACCTCCGTATGGCTACGGAAATTTTCCTTGAGCAAAATGAGCTTTCCAGCCTTTTCCTCTTTAGCATAAAGCTTAAACTTATCATTGAAAATCTGCGGATCTGCCTGACGAAATCGGTAAATCGACTGCTTGATATCGCCCACCATAAAGCGATTGTGACCATTCGACAAGAGTTCCAACATCCTCTCCTGAATAGGACTGGTATCTTGGTACTCATCGACCATGACCTCGTGGTATTTTTCACGGTAAAAGTCTCGTACCTGAGGGAATTTCTCCAAAAGCGCAATGGCAAAATGACTGACATCCGCAAATTCAAAGGCATTTTCAGCTTTTTTGCGCTCCAAATACGCAAGGATAAAAGCTTTCATAAACTCCTGCAAGGTCTTTAAAATCTCACGAGCAGAAGTATGGTAACGCACTTGGTAATCAAACTGATAGACTTGACTAGCCAGCTCCCGCAAATGCTCAATCTTAGCTTTTCGCTCTTCATTGTAGGCAGTCGCTAACATCTTTAACTCTTCTTTGCGCGTAACAATGGTCAAAGCCCTGCCGTTGCTAGCTCGTGAAATGGCAACAACGGTCTCTAAAACCTCTTTGACCCGCTCAAAATCCGACTGTTCATTCAAGCTTCCAATATGCTCGATAATCAAGGCAACCTGCTCTTGGTATTTGGCATTAGCAAACTCACGACCGTCATTTGCCAAATGATGATTGAAAAAGGACTCCACATCAAATAAGGCGCTTATGATCTTACTTTGTAAGCTCTTTTTTTCTGCTGCTATATCCAGCTCATCATAGCCAATAAGAAAGGTCTCATCCAACCACTTCAAGGGATTTTCAGCAGACTGAACAAAGGTATAAAGCTGATAGACCTTATCTCTAAAACCTGCTACATCCTTTCGTGTACCGACAAAATTTTTCACCAATCGCTCAAAAGCTGCCTTGTCTTTTCCTTCATAAAAGCTGGCAAAGACTTGCTCAAAGACTTCTTTTTGAAGCAGCGCTTGCTCACTCGCATTTTGTAAAATCCGAAAATTAGGGGAAATCTCCAGCAAATAGCCATATTTGGTCAAGAGCTTTTGAGTAAAAGCGTCCATGGTCCCAATGTCTGCTGTTGGCAAATCGGCTAACTGCTTTGCCAAATGCTGCTTGAGCTCACTATCTTTTGTCTCTTGCATGAGCTTTGTAAGCTCTTTTTCCAAACGCTCTTTCAATTCAGTCGCTGCCTTGACCGTAAAGGTAGAGATGAACAAATCCTCCAGCTCCACTCCCCGCACTATCTGATCCACAATGCGCTGAACCATGACAAAGGTCTTGCCTGAACCTGCCGAAGCAGAGACAAGGATATTTTGACCTGACATGTAAATAGCTTCAATCTGCTCTGGGGTCCGCTTTGCTGGTTTGTCTGATTGACGTTCTAAGAGCACTACCTGCTTGATTTCATCTGGGCTTAAAAATGCTTGTCGCTTCACTTGTCCAACTCCTCTCTCATCTTGTCCATCCAAGCTGTTCGTAGTGTATCACCTGTCGGTCGTTTTTCATAGTCTGCTAGATTTAGCTTGACAAGATTTCTCGCCTGTCCTAAATGGAGATTGGCTTCAAATCCTGTAATCGCCTTGTATTGCTCTACAAAAGCACCGATACTCCTGCCATCTTCGGTGTAAGGATTGATGGCAAAATTCCCTTTGACAATCGCTTCTGCTGCCCTTTGGTAAAGCAGAGCATTATAAGCAAGTAAAATCTCCAATTCTTCCTTGGTCAAGAGATTTTCCTTTTTCTTTTGGTAAAAATCTCCCAGAATCTTTGCATGGTCTTTCAAAAACAAACCTTTGTACTCCAAGGTCTTAAGAACACTAGCAACCGCCTCCCCCTCATCTTTGGTACTTGCTAGCGCCACCAAAGGATTGGTCATCTGCAAATACATGGCTCCAAAAATCTCATCCAAACTCTTTCCCCACTCTTCCTGCGTCAGAGCCGATAGATAGGTCGGCAACTGCGAATTTAGACCATTGAAAAATTTTTGATACTGGAAAGCTACATCACCAGACTTGTAATCCACCACCCCAAGACTGCCGTCCGTTAAGGCATCAATGCGGTCCACTTTCCCACTGACCTTGACCTCACGTCCATCAGATAAGATTGCAAATGCCTTGTCTCCTTTTCCAAAGACCGTCTCCTCTCCGATAGGACGAATGAGCTGATTTTCTCGCAAGATCTGACTGGTCACCTGAGCTGTTTCTAGCAAAAGACTGCGAGCAAAAGCTGCTTGTGGCTCAGTATAGAGAGCTGCAAATTCTGGCTCTTGACTGGTTTCTCGCATAGCTGCTTCTAAGCGAACATCAAAGTCATCTGAGGATTTCTCTTGCATGACTTTCTCAAAAATCCGATGCAGAAAATTCCCATGGCTACGAGCATCTGGTTTCAAGCTTAGCGTTTCTTCTAAACGCAAGACATACTTCAAAAAATAAGCATACTGATGGCGGTAAAATTCTGTCAAGCTGGAAGTTGAAAGATAGAGAGGCTTGTCCTTGGGGTAGAGAACAGCAAGCGTCTCTTTTGATAGAGGCTGGCTGCTAGCCCCTGGAGCAAGAGCTGGAATCTCAATTCCCTCAGCCGCTAATTTTTTCCGTAAGACTCGCACAGCAACCGCCCAAAAGGTCTGATTTTGCTTCAGTAAATCCTCTTCAATCTCGCCCTGATAGAGATGAATCAAACGCGATAACAGTCCACGATATGTCCCAATATCATCACTTGAGGCACTCGCTTTTTTCATCTGTAATCGAAGCCCAATCGGTTCAGCCAGCAAGTCCTTGAGATAAGGAGAAATATTGCCCTCTGTCTCATTGAGGATTTGCGGGGTGGATAGTACCAACTCCTTTGTCGCAGAGTTCAGCAGAGAAAAAGCAACAAAGCGATTTTTCTTCATATTTTCCTTGCGGGCAATGACCAGCTCAGACAAGTCCACTGTCTCTTCGTTTAATCTCAAGCGATCCTCATCACTTAACAGACTGGTATTTTGAGCAATCTTGGGAAAATTCTCTTGGGTCAGACCAATCGCATAAATGTATTGGCTAGACAAGGGCTCAATCAAATCATAGGACTGCACCGTTACCACATCCACCCGAGCTGGAATCGTTCGGTAATTGGACAAGAGCATACCTGACTCAAGGAGCTGCAAAAAGTCATCTACTTTCACTTTTTCCTTGTCAAAAACCAAGGCAAACTGTTCTAAGACATGGCTAAATGACTTCCATACCTCTTCTGCTCGCTCCTTTTCCTGCAAGGAAAAGTCTCTTACCATTGCCTTGAAATTCTCCATCAAGTGGCTAGCTTCTGCAAAGACTTGGAATTTCTTTAAAATCCCTTGGCTGGTCTGCGTTCGTGACGATAGGAAATCCGCTAAGGGGGCCACCACATTTTCTCGTAGGTTATTCAAACGCTTTACATCAAATTTCCCACGATGATTCAGCGTAAAAGGACGCTTAAAGGCTGCAAGACCATTGATGTCTATAAAACGAATGTACTGCTCAAAGCGGTCTAAATCTGCCTGACTCATATTGCCGTAAAGACCGGTCTTTAAGATATTCAGCAAATCCTCAGCTCGAAAATGATAGATTTTCAAGCGTCGCAAGGATTCCACAAATTGGACCAAGGGATGGTGCGCCATGGACTCAGCACGTCCTAAATAAAAAGGAATTTGATAGGCATCAAAAATGGTTTTAAGCTGCAGCTGATAGGCTGCTACATCTCCTAACAGCACTCGAATATCCTTATAGCGTACACCATCGTGGAGCTTCTGACGAATGCTCTTTGCCACATACTCCAGCTCCTCTTTCTGGCTGAGACAGGACCAGATTTGCACAGCTGATTTGTCTTCTTCGCGCAAGGCAAGGTCCGTCTCAGAAAAGTCATAACGGCTTTCAAACAGTCTAGCAATTTTGCCAAAAGCGTCTTCTTCTCCCTCGTAAGAAAGATACTCTGGCTTGACAGAAAATTCCACGGCTAATGTTCGCAAGAAATCCAGACTCGCTTGATAGACATTGCCCTCAGAAAAGCTACTGCTATATGCCTTTTGACTAGCAAAGGTCCCGATAATGACTTCAACACCCCGTTTGTGTAAGAGTGAAATCAAGTACTCTTCCTCAGCTGAAAAACGGGTAAAACCATCAATAACTACTGCTAAACGAGCTAGCTCCTCATCCAGCTCACCCGTTTCGATTTGCTGGCAAAAACGCAAAATTTTAGAGCCAGATTCAAACTGCCCTTGATTGAGCTGATGGGTAACTTCTGTAAAGATCTTGAGCAAGTCTGCTCGCTTTTCTGGCTCTTCTAAGGATTCCAAATCTGCCACCGTCATGTGCGCTTCCTGCAATTCGTGGTACAAATCCACCAACTGCTGGATAAAGCCGGAATCCTGCTTAAACCGAGCATAGACACGCAATTCCGCATCTGGGATGAGCGACAACGCACGGTAAAAGAGCATACCAAGCCCAACATCATCTAAAGGCTGCTTGCGACTGACTTCATTTAAAGTAAAATAACGAGCCATCTGAGCAAAGCGCGTGATGGTAATGGAAAATGATGCTTTCTCAGGCAGGCACTCCAAAACTGAGCGCTCCTTTTCAAAAGAGAGTGAGTTTGGGGCAATATAAAAGACACGCTTGTTTGCGTTTGCTAGCTCATAGGCTTTTTCTGCTAACATCTGCGTCAAAGGATGACGAATATCGGTATAATATAACTTCATAGGAAACTCTTTTCTGACTGTACTAGGACTATTATAGCATGTTTCTCTCAAAAATCCTCTTTCTGGTAAATCCGCGCGATGCGCTCAATCTGCCCCTGTAAATCATAATCCTCAAATTGCAACTGCTTGTTGAGAGCCTGTGCTAAGACTTCCTCCACTTGCTGCAGAGCTGTAATTTGCTTTTGTAAGTCTCCCTGCTTTTTCAAAATGATATCATAGACCAAAGGCTCTGAGTAGCCTGTCTGACCTGTCACTTTTAAAATCTCCTTAATCTCATCTAAAGAAAAATGAAAAATCGTTAAGAGCTTGATAAATTCCAACAAAAAGACTGTTTCTTCTGCATAATCGCGGTAGTTATTGGAGAGCCGTTTCGGCGTAGGAATCAGCCCGATTTTCTCATAATAACGAATGGTGGAAATAGGCGTTCCAGATTTTTCAGAAATTTCTTTGCTATTCACGATACTTTCTCCTTGACTATAAACTATACTTCATAGTTTATACTAAAGAAAATCCATTTTCAAGAGGAGAATACATGTCTAATACAGTTAATCAATCAAATCAAAAACGCTCAATCAGAAGTTTTTTTATTGAAAAAATATTGTTCTTAAGCAGAGCAAAGAAGCAACTCGCAAAGCAAAGTGACGAGTCATTCTCAACTCTACTACAAAATATGCAGGAAAAAAGTGATAAGCCTTACCCCAATCCTCAAAAATGGGTTAAGATGCCTGTCACGGAGACAAGCTATGACGGTATGCAGACCTTCATCTGGAATGATAAAAATGATGCCAACCAAAGAGTCATTTTTTATCTCCACGGTGGAGCCTATGCTCTCCAACCATCATCACTCAATTTTAAAACGGCCGCTTACATCTCAAAAGAGCTAGATGCCAAAGTCGTCTTTCCAATCTATCCCAAGGCGCCACGCTACAACTGGACAGATACCTTTCCAAAGGTCGAGACCGTCTACAAGGATATCCTCAGAAGCACCTCACCTGAAAAGATTACCATTATGGGAGACTCTGCTGGGGGCGGACTCAGTCTAGGGCTTGCCATGTATCTTCGTGACCACAAACTTCCTCAGCCCAAGGATATTATTTTGCTTTCTCCTTGGCTAGATGTCCATACTAATCATTCCGATATTTCCAAATACGAACCGCTTGACCCCATGCTTTCTTCTTGGGGGTTAGAGAAAATCGGGACTATTTGGGCAGGAGACGAAGAAAATCGGAGCATTCCCTATGTCAGTCCTTTATTTGGTGATTTCACGAATCTAGGAAAAATCTCTATTTTTATCGGAACTCATGAGATTTTCTTCCCTGATAATCAATCCTTCCATGAATTACTGGTCAAAAAAGGAATTGATCACAACTACATTGTTGCTGATAAAATGAACCACGGATATCCTATATTCCCAATCCCTGAAGCTAAGGAAGCGCAGAAAGAGATGATAGAGATTATCAGAGAGAGATAAACCATGCCCTCATGGGCATTTTTTCATACATTTTTTTCAAAAAAAGCTTGACATTGACCTTGCGTAAATTTGTATAATAGAATTATCTTGCAAGATAGAATACTCTATAAAAATCAAAATCTGACTAGCTTTCACAATTGATAATTGTGAAAGGCGGTAAATAGAACGAGCCTAGCTCGTCTCCACTAAAACATTAGGTAGAACTGAAGTTAGTTGAGGATTATGCCATAAGCCTTATTTCCAACCTTCAACAGTCCAGTGGACTGTTGAAGCAAGGTGAGTTAACGACGCCAGAATTTGATTTTTGACGAGTATAAACCACATCGAGGAGAAAAACATGACTTATTCCATTCGCCAATTGGCAGAGCTTTCTGGTATCAGTACCCGCACCCTGCGCTATTATGAACAGATTGGCTTACTTGCGCCTTCTCACAAGAATGACAGCGGCTACCGCTTTTATGGAGAGGCAGAAGTCGACACCCTCCAACAAATTCTCTTTTACAAGGAGCGGGGCTTTGAACTCAAGCAAATCAAGAATTTTCTGACCCAAGAAAACTTTGACAGCTTAAGTAGCCTAGAAGACCACTTGGCAGACCTGCATGCAAAAAAACAACGGATCGAAGCCATGATTGACAACCTCGAACGAACGATTCAAGCACAGAAAGGACATCAAACAATGACGACACAGGAAAAATTTCAAGCCTTTAAGGACAAACTAATTCAAGAAAATGAAGAAAAATACGGAGCTGAACTTCGTGAAAAATATGGAGAAAAGGAAATGCAAGAAGCCAATAAACACTTTGCCAATATGAGCGAAGAGAGCTACCAACGCTGGCAAGCCTTAGACCAAGAGATTAAACACTTGCTGAATCAAGCTATTGCTGAAAACTGGAAAGCTGAAGATGAAGCAAGTAAGCAAATCGTCCAACTCCACAAGGAATGGCTCCAAATCGCAGACAAAAACTACTCTGCTGAAAAGCACATCGGCATCGCTCAGCTCTATACAACTGATGAACGCTTTGCTACCTACTATGATGCAGAAAACTCAGGCTGCGCTGCCTTTCTCACGGCCAGTATTAGCCACTGGGCAAGTCTGATTGACTAAAAGATCGAAACAAATAGGGAGTGAGGATAATCATGATTTCGAAGAAATCGATTATCCTCACTCCCTATTTGTTTCTAATCTCTGGCTAAACTGATCCACTGGTTTAGTTTACTCCCACCCCCACAAGCTTGACATAGCTTGTAGAATATTGAGTTATCAATGTTTTATATCAGTTGCTCACAACTTTCTATTCTCTTAAATAACTCCACTGGAATATTGAATCCAGCAGCAAGACTGCGGTAAGCTGTTAAATTATAAAACGTAATAAGGTCGGAACTGTTGTTCCGACCTCTATTTACTCTATTCTCTCACTCAAAATAAGAGATTATCGAATTTCTGCTCCTAGTTGACTAAGGGCTGCGGTAATTTTTTCCATATACTTAGCTACTTCTTCATCTGTCAAGCTATCCTCTGGATTTTGGAAGGTCAAGCTATACGCCATGGACTTCTTGTTCAAGCCCAATTTTTCCCCTTCAAAGATATCAAACAAGTGAATACCGGTCAAGCGTTTTACACCCGCATTCTTTATGGCATTGATTACTTCTTGGTAAGTGACTGTGCTATCTAATAAGAGGGCAATATCACGCGTCACAGCTGGGAATTTAGTGATTTCTACAAATGGCTGAGGAGCTGTTAACTGCGCTTCAATCGCTGACAAGTCCAAGTCTGCTACATAGGTTTCTGGAATGTCATAGGCTTTCGCTGTCACAGGATGCACTTGTCCCACAAAACCAATCACTTCATCGTTTAATGAGATAAGGGCTGTGCGACCTGGGTGCATGCTAGCCAGATCACTTGTAGCTGTGTAGGTAACTGCAAGACCCAAACGGTCAAAGAGCGCCTCTACAATCCCTTTTGCATAGAAGAAATCCACAGGAACTGCCTTAGTTTGGAAATCTTTTTCAGCTACTAAGCCTGTCAAAGCAAAGGCAAAACGGTTAATTTCCGTTGGCAATTCTTCCTTTGGATTTCCCTCTTGCTCAAAGACCTTCCCAATCTCATAAAGAGCTAGATTGGTATTTTTACGCGCTACATTGTAACGAACAGTATCGAGCATTCCTGAAATCATATTTTGACGAAGAACACTGCGATCGACCGTCATCGGCCACATCAATTCTGTCAAGTTTGATGGTTTTACAGTAAATTCTGTTGCTTTTTCTGGTGTTGTCAAAGCGTAGGTAATGATTTCTGTAAGACCAACCCCTTCTGCCACTGTGCGCACCTTGCGACGGAGTTTTTGAGTAATGGTCAATTCGCCTGCTGTACCAGCATCTTTCGGCAGGGTCATAGGCAGATTGTCATAACCATAGATACGAGCAATTTCTTCAAACAAATCAGCTGGAATCGTGATGTCCCAACGACGGCGAGGAACGCTGACCGTAAATTCGCAAGCATTGCCAGAAAGTCCAAAACCTAGGAGACGAAAGACATCTTCAATATCGCTGTAAGCTAGCTCGGTTCCCAATACACGGTTGACATCTGCTAGGCTTGTAGATACCGTTTGATTAGTCAAATCAAGCTCGCCAGCTGTCACTTGTCCTTGATAAACACGCGCCCCTGCAAGCTCTGCAATCATGCTTGCCGCAGCATCTAGGGCTTCTGTGACGGTTGCTAGATTGATTCCTTTTTCAAAGCGAGCAGATGATTCACTACGCAGTCCTAAACGGCTGCTTGTTTTACGGATGGATTTGCCATCAAAGACAGCCGCCTCAAGGACAATACGAGTCGAGCGCTCCGAAATCTCTGTCGCAGCACCACCCATGATACCAGCAAGCGCAACTGGCTTATCATCAACGGTAATCACCATATCTGTCTCCAGCAAATCACGCGCTTCCCCATCCAAGGTCACAAGCTTCTCACCAGCTTTTGCCAAGCGCACAAGGATTTGATCCCCAGTAAAGGTATCCAAATCAAAAGCATGCATGGGTTGACCAAAATAGAGCAAGATATAGTTGGTCACATCAACCACATTGTTAATCGGACGAATCCCCTCATTCATCAAGAGATTTTGCAACCATTGCGGACTTGGTGCGATAGTCACATTGTCCAAGACACGAGCTGCATAAAATGGTGCTTTCTCTGTCTCAATCGAAACAGACACCACCTCACTAGCTTTATTCTCTACTTCTGCTAATGGGAATTCTTTCAACTGAACATCCTTGTCATAGATGGCTGCGACTTCATGCGCCACCCCACGCATGGAAAGGGCATCCGCACGATTTGGCGTGATAGATAGCTCAATCACTTCATCATCTAAATCAAGGTAAGAAAAGACCTCATCGCCATTCACCGCATCTGCTGGCAAAATCTGAATACCATCCGCAAATTCTTTTGGAACAACCGAGTCTGAAATGCCAAGCTCACCAAGCGAGCAAATCATACCGAGTGATTCCAAACCACGGATTTTTCCCTTTTCAATCTTGTAGTTGTCTGCAATGCGTGCACCAGGCAGAGCCACCATAACCTTGATTCCTGCACGAACGTTCGGTGCCCCGCAGACGATTTGGCGTGGCTCATCTTCGCCCACATCAACTTGACAAACATGGAGGTGAGTATCTGGCACATCTTCACAGGCCAAAACTTCTCCAACCACGATTTTTGAAAGACCAGCTGCAGGAGAAGTTACACCTTCTACCTCAATTCCTGTCGTTGACATTTTTTCAGCCAAGTCCTTGCTTGACACATCAATGTCCACTAATTCTTTTAACCATTTGTAACTTACTAACATCTTACTTCCTCATTTTTCTTCATTTATCCGCTTTTTCAAGAGCCAGTCGATATCTACCGTTTCTCCCGTCACATATTTGTGCTCGCTAAAGCGTTCAAATCCATACTTGAAATAAAAGTTCTGTGCCTTGAAATTCTTCTCCCAAACACCTAACCATGCCCAAGTGAAGCCTTCTTCTACCGCTTTTTCAAGGGCAAAGTCAAACAAGGCTTTGCCAAGACCATAGCCTTGGTGCGATTTCAAAACATAAATCCGCTGGATTTCAAAAGCATCTTCTAACTCATGCTCAGTTTGCGCCTCTCCCCAGTTGACTTTCAGAAAACCAACTGGTTTTCCTTCATGAAGGACAAAGTAATGAGCCGACTCAGGATTTTCCCACTCTTTCTCCAAGGTTTCAAGGGACAAATCATGGGCAAAATAATGCTCCATATCTTCTTGTTTGATAAATTCCCCAAAAGTCTCTTGATAAGTCTGCACCTCAATTTCTCGAAGTAAAGGAATATCTTTTTTCTCAATTTCAACAATCATAGCAACTCCTTATTTGAATTGCTCAGAAAAACGGACATCTCCTTGGTAGAAGCCACGAATATCATTGATTCCATATCGAAGCATAGCAATCCGCTCTTGACCGAGACCAAAGGCAAAACCAGAGTATTTATTCGCATCAATGCCGCTCATCTCAAGCACATGAGGATGAACCATGCCAGCACCCAAGATTTCAATCCAACCTGTCTGTTTGCAGACATTGCAGCCATTTCCCCCACACTTAAAGCAGGAAACATCCACCTCAACAGACGGCTCTGTGAATGGGAAATAAGACGGACGCAAGCGAATATTGCGTTCTTTCCCAAACATTTTTTGGATAATCAACTGCAAGGTTCCTTTCAAATCAGCCATCGAAATGTTCTCCCCAACCACAAGTCCTTCAATTTGATGGAATTGATGGCTGTGTGTCGCATCATCCGTATCACGACGGAACACGCGCCCTGGTGAAATCATCTTTAATGGTCCTTTTGAAAAATCATGCGCATCCATCGCACGCGCCTGAACAGGACTAGTATGCGTCCGCATAAGGATTTCTTCTGTGATATAGAAAGTATCTTGCATATCACGCGCTGGGTGATCCTTTGGCAAATTCATTCTCTCAAAATTATAGTAGTCTTTTTCTACCTCAAAACCATCAACGACTTGATAGCCCATACCAATGAAAATATCTTCAATTTCTTCACTCGTTTGGGTCAATACATGACGGTTACCAGCTGGTAGATTGCGACCAGGGAGGGTCACATCCAAGCTCTCTTTAGCCAACTGATTCGCCACTTTTTGCTCTTCTAGGAGAGCCGCTGTCTCTTCAAAAGCAGCTGTTAGAATATCCCGCGCTTCATTGACATGCTTTCCAATCACTGGACGCATCTCTGCTGACACATCTTTCATCCCTTTTAAAATCTCTGTCAAAGAACCTTTTTTCCCTAGTACAGAGACCCGCAAATCTTGCAATTCTTTGGCATTTTCATGCGAGACTTGGCTTAGTTTTTCCAATGTTTCAGCTCGTAAGGCTTGTAATTTTTCTTCGATTGTTTTCATTTTTCCTCCACATAAAAACCGCATGTCCCACTCACAATCGGAGCGTTGACACGCGGTACCATCCGTTTTTTATCTGGTTTCCCAGACCTTACTTTCTTAGTCTATAAGCAAGTGAATTCACCTAGCTTTCCTGTGGAGAGTTCTCAGTCACGACTCTCCTCCCTGTTACGCTTCCACTAAGTTACTGGTCTTGCAGACTACTATTCAATTTTTTATATTCTAACAAATTTTAACCACTTTGACAAGTCTCTATGGTTGTTTAGTTTTGATTTAATACGAGGCTAGGTTAGGCAAGCTGAGCGAACGACGTAATACATGAAAACTAAATGACTATACAAAGAGAAATCCCTTAGTCCTCGTAGTCTCCACCTGTAAATCCATAGTATTCTTCTAAGGATAAGCCTGATTTTGCAATATCTTTGGCTTCTTTTCCAACATAGCGCAAATGCCATTCCTCTGGCATATAGCCTGTTTCTTTTTCCTTACCGTATAAATAGCGCACAACAAAGCCATAGTCAGCAGCATGTTTTAAGAGCCACTTGCTGGCTTTTTCTTCCTGCACGAGATTTCCAGTCGTATCAATCAAATCATACGCCAAACCAGTCTGGTGCTCGCTATACCCTGGACGAGCAGAGTAGCGATCTGCCGCAGCTTGTCCATCTTGAGCGACATAGTTATTATAGAGCGATACTTGCGTATCGTAACTTCTAAAACCACTGTACTGATCACTAATCGCGTAGCCCTCAGCCTGCATAGCTGCAATCAATTCTAAGAGAGCTGCCTTAGCTTCTGGATCTTCCCCTGGATTATAGTCAGATGATAGAGGATAGTGCTTATTGACTACCAAGACATCACCGTATTTTCCCTTTACGCTGTAATAGAGACCATTATAAGAGACCGTATCATCCATGGTTGGTGTTTTGGGACTATCTTCTTCCATCTTCGTTTGAGTCTTTTCTGTGGTTGTCATGCTTGTCTCAGATTCTTTTTGATGCTTTGATAGAGTTTCCTCTTCTTTTTTGGAGCAAGCGCTCAACAACAAAGCTAGGCTCAGTCCAGTAATTACATATTTATTAAATTTCATCTATCTTTATTCTCTCCCTTTTCTTTTTATTATACCACATTTCGACTACTAAAGGATACTCTCCACCTTTGCTTGCAATGCTGGAAGTACTTGTTCTTGAAACCAGGGATTTTTCGACTGCCAGATATTATTCCGAGGAGAAGGGTGGACAAGTGGAAAATACTGCGGTAAGTAGTCCTCAAAGGTGCGAACCGTTTCTGTTAACAGTCGTTTTTTCTTATCTTTCAAATAATAATCTTGCGCATACTGCCCAATCAGTAAAGTCAGCTCTATCTGGGGCAGCATGGCTAATAGCTTGAGATGCCATTTTTCTGCGAATCCCTTTCTCGGTGGCAAATCACCTGACTTTCCCTTTCCTGGATAGTAAAAATCCATAGGTAAAATCGCTATTTGATTGGCATTATAAAAAGTTTCTTCATCCACACCCAGCCATGACCGCAGGTTGTCGCCACTCGGGTCTGCAAATAATTTCCCACGCTGCTCGGCTTTCAAGCCTGGAGCTTGACCGACAATCAATAGTTTAGCATTAGCACCTGCTTGAAACAAGGGATGAATACCTTTTGCTGTATAAGCTTGATTCTCAACATCCTGGATAATGCTAGTCCCTATCTCTTCTATACTCGGCATCTTGATACCTCTCTTATAAAAGGAACTGAACACTTGTCCAGCTCCTCTTTTCTATTTTTCAAACATGCTTATTTGACCAATTCGTAGATGGCTTCTGCGTAGATGGCTGCTGCCCGCATCAAATCTTCAACATCTGCAAATTCATTGGCTTGGTGCATGGTGTCTGTATAGCCTGGGAACATGGCACCGTAAGCAACTCCGCGCTTCAAAAGGCGACCAAAAGTTCCACCACCGATGACTTGCTCATGCCCACGCAAACCTGTCTGACGTTCGTAAACATCTAGAAGCGTTGCTACCAATGGATCATCCATAGAGACATAATGAGGGGTATGACCATCTTCTGACAAAGTCACATCAGCCACTGCCAAGTTCTTCAAAACTGCTTGGATAGCTTCTGGTGTCGTCCCTTTTGGATAACGGAAGTTGAGGGCAATGGTATTGTCAGCAGCTGCTTCATCAAAGCGGAAAACACCTGCGTTCATAGAAAGAGCTCCCATTTTCTCATCTGTATGGGCTACACCAAGTGCTTGACCTGCATGATCTTCAAACAAAATCTCACCTGCAATGGCAAGGTAATCCTTGGCTGGTCCTGCAAAGTCAAACTGGTTCAAGAAACGAGCGAGGTAAGTCGCACCGTTGACTCCAGATTGTGGAGAAGCTCCGTGGGCTGATTTTCCGATAACGGTCACCTTGTATTTGCCATCTTCTTCTGCTAATTCAAAGGTCACCTTATGGTCTGCCGCAAAGGCTGCTAATTTGTCAGCAAGCTCTGGAAGTTCACCTGATACGAGGGCTGTCGCTGACTCAGGCACCATATTCTCACGTAAACCGCCTGTAAAGCGATGCAAACGTGCCGCTCCGCTATTTTCCCCAGCGAAATGAAGATACTCGGTGATATTTCCTTTTTCCCCGTTGATGATCGGAAACTCTGCATCTGGTGAGAAGCCGAAATCAGGCGCTTTGACGCCGCTGTGCTCGAAATAGTAGTCCATATCTGCCCAGCCAGACTCTTCGTCTGTTCCTACGACAAAGCGGACTTTCTTTGAAATCGGCAACCCCAATTCCTTGATAATCTTAAGACCATAGTAGCATGCCATGGTTGGTCCCTTGTCGTCGCTTGAACCACGCGCATAGAGTTTGCCGTCTTTAATGGTCGGAGTGTAAGGGTCAGTATCCCAACCGCTTCCTGCTGGCACCACATCCATGTGGGCAAAGATGCCAAGCACCTCGTCACCTTCACCGTATTCAAAATGCCCCGCATAATTGTCTACATTCTTGGTTGGGTAGCCGTCACGCTCTGCAATCTCCAAGAATTTATGAAGGGCTTTGACAGGACCAGGGCCAAATGGATGCTCCACATCTGCCAAGCTATCATCACGCTCAGAGTTGATAGCAAGAAGGCTAAACAAGTCAGCCAGCAAATCCTCACGGCGTTTTTCTACTTCTGCTTTAAAATCAATCGTCATCTCTTTCTCCTTTTACCGTTGTTCAATCACTTCATCTACTGGTAAGCGATAGCTTGGCTCAAGCACCTCATCTGTATAGCCCACTGTAATGAGCAATTCTGGACGAAAACGGCTTTCAATATCCAAAACTTCATTGACCCGTGACTTATCAAACCCTAGAATCATGTTAGATCCAATGCCTTGGTCTGTCAAAGCAAGGACTAGATTCATGACCACCAAACCAGCATTTAAGGCAAGATAATCACTCTTTTGCTGCTCTGAATAACGAGCAAACTCCGCTGGGTAGTTCATCATATACTTTTGCAACTGCTCTTCGGTAAAGTTATGAACGCCTCCAGTCCGAGCAATCTTGCGTGCCCGCTTGTCCAAATCAGTATCTGTAAACAGAGCAACCACATACTGAGCTTCACGGATTTGATCTGCATTTCCACCATAGGAAAGCGGTACTAGAGCATCTTTACGCTCCTTAACCACGACAAATTTCCAAGGTTGCAGATTGTGGGCACTTGGTGCTAGCGTTGCAATTTCAATGGCTGTACGGAGATCCTTAGGATCAACTTCCTTGTCCAAGAAATGCTTAACAGCATGGCGTTTTTTATTTAATGCTAAAAATTTCATAGTCACTTCCTTCGCTTTTAAGATACTTTCATTCTACCATATTTTGAAAGGGATTGCACAGATTTACGGTTTCTCGCTCAGATGCTGTTGGATATTTTCTGCTACCCTTTGAGGAATCCCCAGCTGGGTTAGCTCCTCCAAACTTGCTGCCGTGATATTCGCTAAATTTTTAAAATGCTTCATGAGCAGTTGTTTGCGCTTTGGTCCTAAACCTTCAATTCCATCCAATCTTGATGAGAAGGAATTTTTCGACCGAACTTGCCTGTGGAAGGTAATGGCAAAGCGGTGCACTTCGTCTTGGATCCTTTGTAAAAGAAAGAATTCTTGAGAATTTCGGGATAATCCCACCACTTCTAGTGGATCTCCAAAGAGCAGTTCATGAGTCTGGTGCTTGTCATTTTTTTGCAGACCAGCAATTGGAATGTCTAAGCCCAACTCATCCTTAACCACTGATTTTGCGATGTTGACCTGACCTTGCCCACCATCAATCACAATCAAATCAGGCGGTGTCAACCCATCTCGTAGCACACGACTGTACCGCCTTTTAATCACCTCTTTCATGCTAGCATAATCATCTGGTCCAACTACTGTCTTAATCTTATACTTACGGTAGTCTTTCTTACTAGGCTTGCCATTGACAAAGACCACCATGGCAGATACAGGGCTAGTCCCCATGATATTGGAATTATCAAAAGCCTCGATTCGCATAGGCGTCGGAATATGTAGGATACGTCCTAGATTTTCAATCGCTCTCTGCGTTTTTTCCAGTGATTTTTCTAAGAGATCAAATTTCTGTTGCAGATTGACACGAGCATTTTTAATCGCCAGATTGACCAGTTGCTTTTTCTCCCCTCGCTGCGGTTTTACCACCTTGGTATCCACCAAAGCCTTGACCGCTTCCTCATCAATATCGGCTGGAATCAAGACTTCATTTGGCACTAAATGCTCTTTTTCTTGGTAAAATTGCCCCACATAGGTCAAAAAATCCTCATCAGGGTCATTGTAATAAGGAAATAGATGGACATCACGCTCGATGAGCTTGCCTTGACGGACAAAAAATACCTGCACACACATCCAACCCTTATCGACATAGTAGCCAAAGACATCACGGTTTTGCAGGTCTTTTGCCATCACGCGTTGCTTGGTGCGAAGAGTGGCAATCGCCTGAATCAAATCACGGTATTCCGCAGCCTTTTCAAATTCCATCTCGCTCGCAGCTGTCTGCATTTTCTCGCGTAAATCATTCACAATCTTGTCATCCTGACCTTTGAGGAAATTTGCTACATCCACTGCCATTTTCTTGAAATAATCCTCATCCACTTGGCAAATGGTATGCGCCTTGCATTGATGGATATGGTAGTAAAAACAAACTTTTTCTGGCGGATTGGTACATTTTTTAAAAGGAAAAATGCGGTCTAGTAATCGCTTAATTTCATTAGCCGCACCCACATCAGGATAAGGACCAAAATACTGACCACCATCTTTTTTCACCTGTCGTGTAATCAAAAGCCTTGGGTATCTTTCATTCGTAATTTTGATAAAAGGATAGGATTTATCATCCTTGAGCATGATATTATACTTGGGCTTATTTTCCTTAATCAGATTGATTTCAAGAAGCAGAGCTTCGATATTGGACTCCGTGACGATAAATTCAAAATCCACAATTTCAGAGACCAAAGCCTCTGTCTTGGTATCATGACTCCCACGGAAATAAGAGCGCACCCGATTGCGCAGATTTTTCGCCTTTCCGACATAAATAATCGTGCCATTTTTGTCTTTATGAATATAACAACCAGGACTAGATGGCAAGAGTTCTAATTTTGATTGAATAA
This sequence comes from Streptococcus pneumoniae, assembly GCA_040719455.1. Lineage (NCBI taxonomy): Bacteria > Bacillati > Bacillota > Bacilli > Lactobacillales > Streptococcaceae > Streptococcus > Streptococcus pneumoniae. Next base: position 852,080 of record JBFDTN010000001.1, read on the forward strand.
TGCTGTTCATAGGACTATTGTAGCAAAAAATAAAGTGACTTGCCACAGCTTGATATACTCTAGCTCATCTAAAAAACAAAAAAGGAGTGTGAGCAAAATCATGATTTCACAGAAATCGATTTTCCTCACTCCTTTATTTCTAAATTCGGGCTAAAATAATCCACTACATTATCTTACTCCAATTCTCTATCGGAATTTCTACTTTTTCTCATTTCCAAACCACAGGGAGATTTCACGTTCGGCAGACTCTAAAGAGTCAGAACCGTGCACGATGTTTTGAATGGTTTGTCCAATCGGCGCTGCTTGGGCAAAATCGCCACGAATAGTCCCAGGAAGGGCTTCTTCTGGTCGTGTCGCCCCCATCATCTGACGCCAAGTAGAGACAACCTGCTCACCTGAGATGATCCCAACCACCACAGGACCACTCATCATGAACTCACGGATAGCAGGATAAAAAGATTGCTCCACCAATGCCTCATAATGTCGATCAATCACATCTTTCTCCACATGAGTGAGTAATTCCAATCGCTCAATCGTAAATCCTCTCTGTTCAATCCGTCCAAGAACTTGACCAATCAAACCGCGTCTCACTCCATCTGGCTTAATGATAAAAAATGTCTTCTCCATTTGCTCTCCCCTTTTTTAGATTCTCTCTATTATATCATATTCAGAAAATTTTCTGAAAAATTTCCTTTGTTTATAACGGAGAAATTGTTCCAAACGAGAGATAAACCAATAGCAGGATAAAAATCCAGAGATAAGGAGAGCGAAAGACTTGCGCATAGATAGCTTTAGGAGAGCTATTTTCAGCCAAATAAGCCTTGATAGCAAAACGATATCGGATCAAGAAAAAGATAGCAATAATCGTTCCCGTCAGCAATAACCCCAGATGAAGCATGGTTGCCACACTCTCAGTCAATCCTGCATACAAGCGAGCTAAACCATCACTAATCACCAAATTATTAATGACATGAAGCAACATAGCCCAATAAATCGAATACTCCATGGTCACATATCCAAAAAGGAGACCGACACCAGCTGCAAAGAAAAACTGAGCTAGATTGCCATGAAAAATACCGAACAATACGGAAGACATGACAATCGCAAAAACCTTGCCATGCGTCTCAAACTTTCTAAGCGCTGCTCCTCTAAAAATCAATTCTTCTGAAATCGGGCCTACAATCCCTGCATACAGGAACATGGTAATGCTGTCAGATTGGCTAGAAGCCTGCTCCACAGCCAACTGCATGGTCCAACCAAAGACATTTAACACACTTTCCAAGACCATATTGACCAATAAAAAGGAAAATTGTGCCAATAACAAGAACGGTAAAAACTTGGCAAAGGTTGCCACTGTCATCTTCTTGCTCTTTCGTAAGTCTGATTTAAACAGCTGACCATTTCGATACAGGTAGAAAATTAAGATTCCAAAAGCAACAGAGATGAGGTAATGCGTCCCATCTGTCTGTAAAAATTCGTAGGTGCCATTCGCAATTTCTTCTGCTCGTCCAGGGTGCTGAAGGGCTTGATAAATCACTACCGCCATACTCCAAAAACCAGCTACTAGCATCATGACCATACCATACAAAAGGCAAAGTCCTGCAAAAATACCGACATCACGCCTCGCTTGTTTCATATTTTCCATCTACATCATCCTTTCTTTTGCGACTAAAGAAATAAAGAGCAAGGAGCAGACCTTCATACAGGACGAAAAAGAGCACAAAGGCATGCAGGAAAAAATCTTGGGGTAAAATCCGAATCACAGGATCGAATCTCGGATCAAAGAGCCATGTATCATCTCCTACAAAGAGAATTTGGTGAAACAGGGTAAAAAAGAATTCAAAACCCATGCTCATAGCTACTCCACCAATCACAACTGGTGTCAAAAGAATGGCTAAAATTCTTCGCTTAAATAATGTTAAATAGCCTGCTTTTATCACATCTTTGTAAAAGGCATAAACCGCAGGCAAGAGAAATATAGTCAAAGCCTGCACCAAATGAAAGAGCCACTTAACCGCTTGAAAATGATGCAAGCCAGCGGCAGACGAGCGAAAGTCTGGCATCTCAAGTACCTGAACAAAAGGATTGGTTAGATAGTTCATCAAGATATGAAAATTATAGGCAATCGTTTTAGCACTCACATAGGCTTGATTGGGCAAATCCAAATAAGCAATCTCCAAAGGATAAACAAGCCACATCCCATAAATCGTCAAGCAAATGCTAAAGGCTAATAGCCATACTTGACTGGCAAGAAAACTCCATCTAGTCCGCATCAAAATCCCACTCCGCTAAGCTTTCTACCACATGAGTGGGAGGAATAGGAAGATCTGCCACCTCTTCTTTTCTAGTAAAACCTGTCGTTACCAATAAACTAGGAATCCCATTATCAATCCCAGCACGAATGTCTGTCAGATAATTATCTCCGACCATGATGAGGTCTTCTTTTTCAAATCCCAGCTTTGCAACTGCCTTATCCATGATGATTTGATTGGGTTTTCCAATAAAGACTGGCTCTATTCGTGTTGCTGCCTGCAAGAGTGCAATCAAAGAACCAGCTCCTGGCAACAAACCTCTCTCTGTTGGGATATTCAAATCTGGGTTGGTACCGATAAAATGAGCCCCTTTTTGGATGGCTAAGGTCGCTGTCGCAAACTTTTCATAATCTACTTTCCAATCTAATCCCACAACTACATATGCAGGATTTTCCTTATCCTCAATATAGCCCGCTTCAAAAATCGCTTGTTTCAAGCCCTCTTCACCAATCACATAAACAGTATTGCCTAGATTTTTCTCCGCCATGTAGTCAATCGTCGCTAATGTCGCTGTGTAAATGGTGTCTAGTAGCGTTTCAATATGGAAGTTTTCTGCCAACATCTCCTGAACGGACTGAGGTGTTCTCGTTGTATTATTGGTCACAAAGAGATAGGGAATGGAGCGTTTTTGCAATTCATGCACAAAGGCTTCTCCCGCTGGAATCCGCTCTTTTCCTCTATAAATCGTGCCATCTAAGTCAATCAAATATCCCTTATACATCTTTTTCTCCTTTTTTCCACTCAATGATTGCCTGCGCGTGCAAGCTACCATCACTCACGATTTGGTGGTAGCTAGTAGTTCCCTCTTTTTTCACGCAGGAGGACACGCAGCTATCTGAGCGGACTTCCTTGACATATTTGAGATTAATTTTACGCGGAACATACTCGCACAAAAACTCCACTCCCATAGCCTCAAAGACCCAGTCCAAATACTTGCTATTATTGACATGTCCATTCATATCCAAGTCATAAAAGCGGACTTGAAAATCCTTTTGTTCACCATCTTCTAACTTCGGATATTTCGGTCCTCGAATCACTTTTTTATTAAACTCAGATTGATAAGGAGCAATCAACTCACCATCAACAGGATGAACTTTTCTAGTCTCTTTATTCATCATGACAAAGCTTGCCAACATTTCCACCAAAATCTGCCCTTCTTGATCAAAAATGGTAAAACGTCGGTAGCAAAACAGTCGATTGTATGAAAGCGCCTCTGTCTCAATCCTAATCTGATCTCCAAAAGCAGGCAGACGATGAATGGTCATTTCATAGTCTGTCACAATCCAGACCAACTGGTGCTTTTCAAGCAAATCTTGATCACTAATCCCCAGATACTCTGACTGCATTTCTGACACTTGTAAAGAAAGCAAAATCAACTGAGGAATTTTAATATGCCCATTGACATCACTCATGTCAAAGGGAATCTTCATCTCCATCTGAAAAATCTGTCCCATACTTACTCCAATATAAATTTTTCTGCAACGGTATCACCCAAAAAGAGCCCTTTTTGCGTCATCCGAACGATGTCCTTGTCAAGTACTAACAAACCCTGAGTTGTCAATGTCTCCACTACCTCACCATAGAGTTTCTCAAAAGAAGTCTCAAACTTCTCCTCAAAGCGCCTCTTTGATACCCCAGATTTCTTGCGTAAGCCTAAGAACATCTCTTCTTCCATTTTTTCTTTAAGAGTCAAATGTTCCTCTGTAATCCGTGCGTTTCCTGCCTCTACGGCTTCTAAATAATGCCGAATCGGACCGTGATTTTTATAGCGAACACCGTTCACATAGCCAGACGCCCCAGCACCAAGCCCGTAATACTCCGCATTGTCCCAGTACATGAGGTTATGGCGGCTTTCAAAGCCAGGTTTCGAAAAATTAGAAATCTCATAATGATCAAAACCTGCTTTTTTTAGCTCCGTGATGATGTATTCAAACATCTCGGCTTCTAAATCTTCCTTAGGCAAAGGTAGTTTCCCACGGCGCATACGATTCATGAAAACCGTGTGATTTTCCAAAATCAAACTATACAAGCTCATGTGTGGAATATCGAGACTCAAAGCTTTAGCTACATTTTCCTGCACCTGCTCCATGGTCTGCTTAGGCAGAGCATAAATCAAGTCAATCGAAATATTGTCAAAACCTGCTTTTTTTAAGTTGGTAATGTTCTCATAAATATCTTGCTCTTGATGGCTCCGCCCAATTTTTTTTAACATACGATTGTCAAAGGTCTGCACGCCCAAAGATACCCGATTGACTGGCGAATCTTTGAGCACAGCGATTTTTTCCTCATCCAAATCCCCTGGATTTGCCTCGATTGTTAGCTCTTCTAAAAAAGACAGGTTCAAGTTTTCTGTCAAATGGCGGAGCAAAAAGTCTAATTGGGAAGCAGAAAGAGCGGTCGGGGTCCCTCCTCCGATATAAAGCGTTCGAAGTTTTTCAATCTCATACGAGTCAAATTCACGAATCAAATGCTCCAGATAGCTGTCCACAGGCTGATTTTTAATAAAAACCTTGGAAAAATCACAATAATAACAAATTTGTGTGCAAAAAGGAATGTGCACATAAGCGGATGTCGGTTTCGTTTGCATTCTTTTATTATATCATTTTCAGCCAAAAAAGTTCGATAAAAAAACACGGTCTTTAAGAACCGCGTTTAGCCGTAAGAATCTTTTCCCACTCCTCGTAAATGATAGAGGCAACCTCTTTAGGCTTTTCTGTATAAAGAGAATGTCCAGTGTCTCTTACTTCACAAATGCGCACATGACTAGGTAAGGTGCTCAGTGCCTCCTTTTTCCAAGCAGGCGTATCCTCATCTAAGGCTGGAATCAAAAGCAATACAGAACCAGCAATTTTGTCAATCTGCCCAAAAACCTGTCTTCTCAAATGTAGCAAAGATTTCACAAGGTCAAAAGAGAAATTTAAAGCAAAGCTCTGTGAAACTTCATCATACACATATGAATTTCTTACAGCCTTTTCTAAATGTTCTGTCCAAAATAAAGAACTTGCTTTTTCTACTTCCACAGCTTTCTCAAGACTCTCAAAGCGTGTCTGCTCCAGATAGAATTTTGCCCCAGACAACTCATCCTCCAAGGAGCAAATCTTATCCATATCTAAAAAACCACCATCTAAAAGAACCAAATGAACGCACTCATAACGTGCAGCCAAAGCTACCGCCAAATCAGCTCCCAATGAATGAGCGATGAGAAAAATATCCTCTGAGATGTCCACTTTCTTCTCAAACCAAGCAGCAAAAGTCTCCATACTTTCTAAAAAAGGGAAAACACTATCATGGTATAGATCCACATACTTGATCTCAAAAGGCAATTCAGCCATTAAATCCTGAGGATAGTAGACATTACAGCCCAACCCACCTATAAAATAAGCTTGCATAAAAACTCCTATTCAAAAGGGCTGAGCACAACCGCTCAACCCTATCCATGTCCCCTGCCGGAATCGAACCAGCAACTACTCCTTAGGAGGGAGTTGTTATATCCATTGAACTAAAGGGACTTACGAAAAAATCTGCCACTGGGACAGATTTCAAGTCGTTGGAGCAAAGAGAAAACTCTAAAGCTCCGATTAACGACGAATTCTTTGATACGTGCAGCTTTACCTTGAAGAGCACGTAGGTAGTACAATTTCGCACGACGTACTTTACCGTAACGTACGACTTCGATTTTTTCAACACGTGGTGTGTGAAGTGGGAAGATACGTTCTACACCTACACCGTTAGAGATTTTACGAACTGTGTAGTTTTCTGAGATTCCTTGACCTTTACGAGCGATTACAACGCCTTCAAAGATCTGGATACGTTCGCGGTTTCCTTCGACAACTTTCGCGTGAACGCGCACAGTGTCACCAGGACGGAATGCAGGGATATCAGTACGAAGTTGACCTTCTGTCAAACTTTGGATCAATGGATTCATGTTTTTTCTTCTCCTATTCTTGCTAATCATAAACGCTCGGTCCAGCGGATTAGCCGTTTTTTGTGCGTCCATTACACACGCTCATTATTATATCACATTTCTTTGAAAAATGTAAAGAGTTTTAATCACGATTCTGCTACTTTTTGTAGAGAATAGATGGATTGAGAACGATTGAGGAGAAAAGCAAGGCTACACACGATAAAAAAAGCTGGAAAATGTACAAAGCCAAACACCTCGCATCCAATCAAGATAGGTCCTAAAAAGGTTGAACTTGCTCCCGCAAAGACGCCTGCATAGCCCAAGGCTGCCACAAATACAAGGGGCAAGCCAAAGAATGGAGCTAAAAAGACACCTAAACTAGCTCCAATAGCAAACAAAGGCGTCACCTCTCCACCTTGATAGCCTGCAGCGAGGGTCACTACGGTAAAGATGAGCTTGAAAAACCAATCATAAGCAGCAATACCTCGCCCTGAAAAACTCGCTGCAATCAAGTTGGTCCCTAGACCTGCATAACGCCCTTGTCCAAGGACCAGCAAGCCCAAACTCAGCACAAACCCTAGCACAACAATCCGTCTATAGGGACTAGGAAACCACTGACTAACCACTCCTTTCAAATGTGCTAGACTCCACGCAAAGGCATTTCCACAAAGACCAAATAAAACTCCTAACAAGATGAGCTTGAAAAAGAGTTCCATTGTCAAATCAGGAATTCCTGTTAGAGGAAACGCAAACCTTTCCAACCCCAAAGAATGTGAAATAAAACTTGCCACCACAGCAGCTACAAGAGCTGGCCAAAAGGCTGATACTGCTAGGGAACCCACGACCAAAATCTCCATAGCAAACAAGGTTGCAGCCAAGGGTGTTTGAAACAATCCAGCAAATCCAGCCGCCATGCCCATCACAATCAAGCGCTTTTGTTCTCGCCTCGAGAAATAACTTTTCCCTAGCTGATAAGAAACCGTTGCGCCTAGCTGTACTGCCACACCTTCGCGCCCTGCTGAGCCACCAAACAAATGGGTCAACCAAGTCGTCACCATTACCAAGGGAATCAAACGCTTTGGAATCTCGTCATCGCGACCGTGCCCGACCTCAAAGATAAGAGCCATCCCTTTACCTGCATTTCCTCCATATCTCTGATAAATCAAGACAATCAACATCCCCACCAAAGACAAAAAAGGTAAAAAGATAAGAAAGTGAGCGGAACGCAGCTCTCCTATCCACAAGAGTACACGACCAAAAACCGTTGCTAAGGTACCCACCAAGATTCCTATGACCAGAGCAAAAAGAGTCCAAATCACACCATCCTTGACCTTGAGCAAAACTGTCATTTCTTGCGCTCCAAGACACTTGCTTGATAGGCTCTTGATTCTTTCATAATCGCCTCAAAGGTTGCAACCAGTCTTTCTTGATAATCTTTATTCTCCACTCTTTCTGCAACCTTCTCCAAGACCTCTTCTTCACGTTTACTGTCTAGGACAGCTTTTCCAACCTTTGCCTTATAGGCAACAACTTGACTGACCAAGTCCATCCGCTTTTCAAGCAAAGCCACCAAATCTTTATCAACCTGATCAATTTCTTGTCGAATTTTTTCTAAATCCATGTTCAATCCTTTCTAGTATAGTTGTTTCGTTTTGATTTAGTACAAGGTAATGAGTCTCAAGCATAACCAGAGTTAGACAAGACAAGTTAGCAATGTAATAAATGAAAACTAATTGACTATAAAAGAGGGAGCGGGACTGTATCGTGATAGTCCATCTCGATCTCCCTCTCCCCTGTTTTCAACTGTCTCACTACTAGCAAGTCTCGTAAAAGTGCGTGACATTCTCTATATATGCAATGAGACACCTTTCAATGGTTTAACCCAATTTTTCAACTAGGCTATTTGCAAAGTTTTCTAATTTTTCTATATCTTCATCTTCAGCTGATAAATCTACCTTGACACTATCAGCTCCTTTTTCTGCCCCTGTACCTGCAAACACAGCTTCAAAATCATCTACTGCTTTACAAAATTCATCATAGAAAGTATCACCTGAGCCAACCACTCCGTAGACCTTACCAGACAAGTCTAAACCTGCCAAGTCCTCATAAAAGTCTACGATTTCATCTGGCAACTCTCCATCGCCATAAGTATAAGTCGCTACAATCGCAATATCTGCCTCTAAAAAATCTTCGGCATCAACCGTCGTACACTCATCCACATCGACATCAAGTCCCAAATCTTTCAAACGATCTGCGACAATATCTGCGATTTCTTCCGTATTTCCCGTCATACTTGCAAATACAACCTTTGCTAAAGCCATAGTTTCCTCCTCGTATTCATATGAGAAACATTATACCATGTTCTCCAAAGAATTGCACCATTTTCAAGCGAATTTTCTAGCTTATCCATTTTCAAAACATGTTTGATTATGGTAGAATGAAGGAAAGAGATTGGAGACTATCTATGAATTTACAAACACAAATTCTACATAAAATCAAAGAATACGATACGATTATCATCCATCGTCACATGCGACCAGACCCTGATGCACTAAGCAGTCAAGTAGGTCTAAAACATCTCTTGCAGCTCCATTTCCCAGAGAAAACGATTTTAACGCCAGGTTATGATGAGCCAAGTTTGACTTGGTTAGCACGCATGGATGAAGTCCTAGACACTAGCTACGAAGGCGCTCTTGTCATTGTCTGTGACACGGCAAATACAGCTCGCATTGATGACAAGCGATATGAAAATGGTGATTTTTTAATTAAAATCGACCATCATCCGAATGATGATGCTTATGGCGATCTCCTATGGGTCGATACGAATGCCAGCAGTACCAGTGAGATGATTGCTCGTTTTGCTTTTGATCTAGGTTTAGCCTTAGATGATTACACCGCAAAATTGCTCTATGCAGGGATTATCGGCGATACTGGGCGTTTCCTCTATCCTGCAACCACTGCTAAAACCTTAGAAATCGCAAGTAAGCTCCGCGCTTATCCATTTGACTTTGCAGGATTAGCTCGGAAAATGGATTCCTTTAGCTATCCTATCGCCAAACTCCAAGGCTATGTCTATGATCATCTCGAAATGGATGAAAATGGGGTCGCACGCGTAATTCTCACCCAAAAACTCTTAAAAGAAAACGGACTGACCGATGCCGATACCGCAGCCATTGTATCTGCTCCAGGAAAGATTGACAAGGTTGAGTTGTGGGGAATTTTTGTGGAGCAGGAAAATGGTAACTACCGTGTACGCTTGCGCAGTAAATTTATCCCCATTAACGAAGTCGCTAAAAACCACGATGGTGGAGGACATCCGCTTGCAAGCGGTGCTAACGCCTACTCTTCAGAAGAAGTGGATAAAATCTACCAAGAATTACAAAATCTTGTAAAAAACAAAGAAATTTGATAGAAAATACTTGTCAAGCCACGCAGACTTTGATATACTATCAAAGTAACTAATCTATGGCTCGCACAGAGACCATGGCAGAAAGGATTTTTTAAAATGAAAAAAGATATTCATCCAGATTATCGCCCTGTTGTCTTCATGGACACTACTACTGGCTTCAAGTTCCTTAGCGGTTCAACAAAATCTTCAAACGAAACAGTTGAATTCGAAGGTGAAACTTACCCATTGATCCGTGTCGAAATTTCATCAGACTCACACCCATTCTACACTGGACGTCAAAAGTTCACGCAAGCAGATGGACGTGTGGATCGTTTCAACAAAAAATACGGTCTCAAATAATCAACCGCATTTATTGCTTAAGAATGTTGATTTTAAGCCATTTCCGAGAGATTGGGATGGCTTTTTTTGCGCGTGATTGCGAGAATGATTGCGACATACTTTTATAGGTTCATGTATTGGGCGAACTTATGGGCGGTCTGCTCCTTCGTCTCTTTGCTAACGTGAGCGTAAATGTTCATGGTCGTCTTGATATCTTCATGACCTAGTCGCTCTTGTACTTCCTTGATTGTCGCTCCTGCTTCAAACAGCAAGCTGCAATGAGTATGGCGAAAACCGTGAGGGGTTATCTTTTTCAATTCGTATTTTGTTAGAATTTTTCTCAAGTTGTAATTGATAAAATCAAAGCTATGAGGTTGACCATCTAAGCGTGTAAAGACTAAATGGCTCTCTTTGAGTTGATACGGAAAAGCCTCTTTTTTCTTTTCCAGCCTCCAGCTTTTGAGTTTGCTCACAGTGATTGGATCTAGTGAGATGGTTCGTTTGCTCTTTTTGGTTTTTGGTGTCTGAAAAATCATTTGATTATCTTCGCCGTAAACAACGGTCTGGTTGACCGTTAGGCTCGCATGGGCCAAGTCTATATCTTTCCACCGTAGAGCCATCAGCTCGCTTTTTCTTAGCCCAGTAAAGGATAAGATCCGAAAAATAACACTTAATTCTTTGTTGTTCTCCTTTTCCACGCAAGATAAGAACTCCTTCAACTCTTTCTTGTCGTAAAAGTTTTCTATCTTCTCATCATCGACTTTTTCAATCTTACGGGGTCTGATGACCTTTTTCATTGGATTGTCATCGATATAGCCAAGATTGACCGCATAATCTAGAATTGTTTGAGTCATACCGATAAAATTAGAATATTTGGCGTATTTCTTGAACCAAGTATTGGCTTGCTGCTGACAAAAAGGCAGCTTAATGCTATCAACGTACAAATCGCCAAAAATAGGGACAATATGCAATTCAGCTTGTGCCTTTTGTCTGACATAGGTACTTTCTTTGACCGTATTTTTATAGTGATTTAGCCATAACCTGAACACTTCCTCAAACTTGATACGTTGGGGAGCTTTCGGCAACCCTTCTTTTTCCACCCTAACCAATAGCAAACGCTCCGCCTGCTTCGCTTCTTTCATGGTTTTAAAGCCACGTTTGCAAGCCTTGACTTCTTTTCCAGTGTCTTTATCTATGCCAAGATAGGCATGGTACATATAGCGGATTTCTCCGCTTTTCAATTTGTATTGTTTAATCATGTATATTTCCCTTCTTTTAGCTTGCCCGCATAATTAAGAAAATAAATCATGATTTTTAACGTGCTAGCGTTACGAAACCGCCCCTATTTTCGTCTGTTTTTGGTTTGGTGGTCAATTATACCAAAGAGGGATAGAACGCCTAAAATCGGCTTTAAATGCGCTTTTTACTCAGTCAATTTCTTTATCTGTTTTTCAAAATCTGAATTGATTTTTTGAGTTTTGTTGAATAGTTGGTACTCTGCTTTGGCTTTTTCTTTTGCAGCCTTAGAACTGATTTTCCCACGGTCAGTTAAAACGTCATACTCTTGGAAGGTCAAAAAACGGTCAATACTTTCAGCAAGCTGCTGCATGGTCTGGGCTTTTTTCTGCTCGATTTGTCTTTCTAGATAATCAAAAAAGCTGGATATGCTTCTTTCCAAGGAGCGGATTTCATCAACCGATAGGTAATTTTTGGCTACCTGGGTATCTGATTGTAAAATACGCCCGTCTGGAGAGTGTTTCCAAGTTGTTAGTCCCATATTGTCCTTGGTATGGTCTGCTTGAGTGTAGATAATTTCAGCAGCAGTCTTTCCAGTAATGGCATAATGGAATTTATTTTGAACAGCAGCATAAAACTGTTTTGTCATATTGCTTTCTGGGTCATAATCGATAGAAATTTCTGCGAATATATCCGTAATTTGTAACCAAATACGGCGCTCACTTGCACGGATTGAGCGGACACGTTCCAAGAGTTCGCGGAAGTAATCTTTTTCTAGGAGATTTTCACCTTGTTTAAGGCGCTCATCATCCATAGCAAAACCTTTTATCATGTACTCACGTAATACAGAGGTTGCCCATTGCCTAAAGCGCGTGGCTTTCTGAGAGTTGACCCGATAGCCAACAGAGATGATCACGTCTAGATTGTAATAATCAACTTGACGACTGACCTCACGGCTCCCCTCAATTTGAACTGTTTCCATTTTGGAAATAGTTGCTTTCTCTTCTAGTTCGCCCTCATCAAAGATATTTTTCAAGTGCTTGCTGATTGCAGGAACACCAACATCAAACAATCTGGCCATTTCTTTTTGGCTAGCCCAAATGGTTTCACCACGGATAATCACGCTGGCTGTTTCTTGATCATTGTTAGCAGAATAGATTAAAAATTGTAATTCGTTCATTAAGGCTACTTTCTATCTGTTATTGCAATCTGTACTGGGATAGTTTTAGCTTTTTATGTTATACTAGAACTATTGGGAGCCATCCCAAAATAAAAATATTAGAAAATGATATAATAGTATTTTTATTGCTCGCAGAGTTAGCGAGTGCTGGCTTTTTGTTATTCTTTTACTACCATTTCTGTTAAGGTGTAGCACTGCTACGCCTTTTTTGTTGGCTTGGTGATCACGCGCAGCGGGTGGGGCTATTGACAAAACTTGACATTTTTCAGGAATGCCAATATTGTGGCGCGTGGGTTAGCTTGAAACAACTTTATCAGTTGATTTTGTTAAAGGTGACCCAAAAATGTCTCGCCTCTTCAACAGGTCAAAATACGACTGACCACATCATCAAATTAAATATAGCTAAGGAAACCATGATCCAACGAACAGAAAAACACTTCAACATTTTGGTACCTTAGCAAAAGAAAGCTATTCGATAGAGGACAGGATAAATCATCCTATCGTTGGCTGGTAGGAGGTCGGTAGGAACGACTCCCTTTTTGAGTGGCTGACCTCCTATTTTGAGGGGTCATCTTGGATGATGGGACGATTTGAACCGTCATTTCTACCGTTTCGGTACTTTAGCAAAGGTGTGCTTTAAGTTTACTTTTTCAACCTTACCGGTTTCAAAATAATCTTGAGAGTAGGCGAGATGTATTCGGTTGATTTCAGCTATTAGGCGTTCTACTTTTTCTAGCATTGTGGCTCCTTTTGATTTATTTAAGTTCTTTAAGTTCGATTAGTTTTTTATAAATTTTATCTGTTAGTTCTTTTTGCTGGCTTGCTGTTAGATGTCTTGATGTACGAATTACAATAGTTCCATAAACATAGTGAGAACCAGGGTCTAATAAGCCTTGACCGTCAAACGCACTAAGATAAGTATTTCTTTTCTCAGCATCTTCAGTTGTACCGTAAACTTCAATATTTCCTCCGCCATCATTGCCTTTGGCTACAATATCAGCCCCTTCAACAGGGATAGTGACTTGATTATCAATAAAATAGACCGAGGCAGTATATCCTCCTTGTTTGTTTAGCTTCCCGTTTGGATCGTTGGATTCTGTAACCGATTGAATTTCTTTGATAGTATCAAGTTCTTTCAAGCGTTCTTCTACAAATGTTTGAGACGGATTTGTAATTTGCTTTAATTGAGTAACACTATTCTGATATTCTTTTATAGCAGCAGCAATTTTCGTTTCAATTTCCGTATAATCTAAGGGTTGTTCAAGTTCCTCTGTTTGCTTAAGAATATCTTCGGTTTTCTTTGCTATTTCAGGGATTTTTCTTTTTTCCTTGTCGGCTTCTTCCACAGTCGCTTTTAAGTAGTCTAGCGTCTTATCCTCTAATGGTTTTTCGCCCGTTTTTACAAGCTCTTGAGCTTCAGTTATTGAACTCTCTAGCTTTTTATTTTTATCAACAACTTTCTCTTCGGCTGCTTCAAAGGCTTTTACAGCTTGCTGATGTGGTGCAAAGATATAAAAATAATACGCAACTGCAGCTAATACCATGATTGCTGATACAGAAATAATCCAGATTTTTTTATTTTTCATTTTGTTTTCTCCTTGATGTATATGTGGCGGGAATAATCAAATTGTGGCGCGTGGGTTAGTTTGAAACGGCTACGGTATGCCTTGAGGGTTAGTCAATTTTGACAGTTTTATCAATTTGGACTTCTTTAGGAACGTGAGAGCTTCCGTAATTATCAAAAAATGAGATAAGAACTTTGTCATTTTTATTTAGTTTAATTTTAGTTAAATATTCCTTTGTGGGATGAAAGTCATATCTATAGGCAGAAATCACAGTTTCAGAATTTATATAATGTTTTTTTAATATTTCGATTACATCATTGTAAAAGTGTGTTTTAAACGCCACTGGCAAAGATGACACGAAATTATAAAAATCCTTGTACCCAAAATTTCCACTATCTTCATCTAGAGATAAGCGTACCCAAAGTTTTACAGTTTCATCATCGGTTGGTGAGTCGATGTGTTTGGGGGAGAAAAAGAAAAGGTTAAAGATATAAATTCGCTCACTGTGAATAGATTTTAGATTTATAGCGATTATGTTATCGCTCTCTTCTTTGTATTCATAATTCTCTTTGTTATAAATCTTCCAAATATATGGACTATACACAAAAAAATCTTTCAACTCAATTCCCAAATAATTACAGAGTTTGTCAACTGTATCAAATTGAACCCCTTTACCTGTATTTTCAGATAGTGCCATTAGAGTTGTTTTTGAAATGCCTGTATCTTCATATACATCAGCAATTTTTAAACCTCTCTCAGCCATCAGTACAGCAAAATTTGTCTTTATCATAGTTACTTTCCTCCATAGCTAGATTATAACCTATATTGTAAAAAAAAACAAATATCAAAAAAATATAATAGACTATTGACAAATATTTTTTAATGGTGTAATATGTTTTTTGTTAGCGAGTTCGCTAAAATATAACAAATATCAAAAAGGAGGATGGAAGTTTGAAAAATAATTTTCGAGTTATTCTAGCCAAGCAACGGAAAAAGGTTGCTGATGTTCATACTGGTACAGGTATTTCTAAAAGTACCTTAACTGCTATCTATTATGAGCGTTCAAAAAAATCCTAGCATGGAAACCATGACTAAGATTGCAAACTTTTTGAATGTAACGCTAGATGAGCTTATCACTACCCAGCACTAAGATTTTTCACTACCTTTCACCCATGAAAAATCTGAAACTAATTAGAAACGAGGTACACAATGGAACTTAAAATTATTACAACACACGATATGCCAGCTATTGGCAGTCAATCACTCGCTAAAGAGTTTGACAAGGAACATAGCGACATTATCGGAGCTATTGAAAAGATGATTGACCTGATGACAGAGGAAAAAGACAATCTGAAATCACTAATCCCGTCAGATATTGACATCAATAACTATTTCATCAAAGACACGAACGGCTATTTCATCACTCAAAACGGTTTTGCTCTGTTAGTCGGTGAAGTTCAGCTAGATTCCCAAAAATCTTTTGAAGTGATGATGAAACTGATAACAGAGCGAGAGATTATCGAGCAAAATAAAAAGGCATTTGGATTTTAAAGGAGGAACTCAATGGATTTAGGAATTATTTTGAGAGATAGGACCTTGGTAGTAAGTAGCTTACAAGTTGCGGAAGTTTTTGGAAAAAGACACAAGCGGGTATTAGAGGATATAAGAATCAAGATTGAAAGATTAAAAAAAGGTGAGCCCAAAATTGGGCTCACGCCAAAAGATGAAGTAGATACGTACTTTTGGGAAGAAACTTACACAGATAGCCAAGGTAAAAAACGTCCTATTTATTTTATGACACAAAAAGGATGCACTTACTTAGTTATGGGTTATACAGGAGAAAAAGCCGATGCATATCAGTGCGCTTACATTGAAGAATTTGACCGCATGCAAAAAGCCCTTGAACATCAAACCATCGCAGACCCCGAAAACCCAACGCCAGCCCAGCTAGTCGAGATCATCCGTGACCGCCTATCACGCGCTGACATCATCATCCAACCAAAGGATGACGAGCTAGGGCGGGACTACTTCGCTATCGGTATCTATGGCTTGCTCCGCTACTACGGACATGATAAGAGTATCTCCTACCCCTATATTCGCTCTATCCGCCCTAAGGTGATGGAGATTGGCTTGGCAGAGTTCGAGGAAATCGTAAACTATTGTGCGGTTAAGAAAAAGCTAAAACTGCCCTATGTTCGTGCGACCCTAAAGGATTGGCAGCCGTCAGAGGTTGACCAGCTACGCCCACCAATATTTGGTATTGCTGGACTCTTGACAGTATGACAGACACAAAAAAACGCACCACAGGGCGCGTGAGAGCAACAAAAAAAGGCTTAGCAGTCGGCAAACTCTCAAGCCTTTAAACACCAACTAAAACAAAATACAACAGGCAAGCCGTAAGAGTTTTAGTGAATTTATTTGATTAGATTATACCATAAGAACTTTGAAAACTGAATAGAGTACGCAAATTTTAAAAAAAAGTTTGGTTTAGGGGTTGACTTATGTATCCACGTTAGTATATAATTTTTTTGTGGATACAGAAAGGAGAAAAAATGACCACATCTAAAAAGATTGGCAGACCTACCACAAATCCAAAAAATCAAAGTAAACGTGTGAGAATGACTGATGAACAAGTAGAAATGCTTGAATATTGTGTAAAAGCAACAGGCAAAACTCAAACAGATATTTTGATGATAGGACTTGAAAAAGTCTACCATGAGCTAAAAAAATAGCGTATAACCCGCCTTCGCCAAAATTTGGGCTATACACTATCGCAGCACCCACAAAGTAGGTACGTAAATATTATACCATGCGTACTCTATTTTGTGAACCCAAAATTTACAGAAAGGTAGTACGCTTTTTGTGTACTCAAAAATAGAAATATGGGCTACTTACCAGAAGAACGTGAAACGGTTATTCGTTACGATGAGTTTGACAATTGTTGGTTCTTTGAAAGCAATGTAAGACGACATGTTACAAAGATTTTAAAAATGGAACATGCTTTTGATAGTGTAGAAAAAGAGCTTGAGAATGATTTTTGTATCTACGTTCGGGCAAAACTTTCAAATTTAGAAGATTTTTCAGTCAATCCGTTTGTAAAAAACAAAAGGAAGTTATCCGAGGAACAAAAAGCAGAGATAAGCCGACGGGCTAAAATGCGTTTTTCTTCTGATAACGAAGCATAGGGCTTTAAAAAACAGAACTGAAATATCTCCCTAAGGTAAATATATCCGAGAACATTTCAGAAGCTGAAAACAGCAATTAGAGCCGTTAAAAACGACAAACAAAAAAGGCTTAGAGAGCGACCAAACTTCCTAGCCTTTAAACAAAGCACGAAGAAACACCGCTTAGGTATTTCTTTGTGCCCCTATTATACCACAAGTCTAGTGGTAAAAAGTCAAGAAAAAGTTGAATAACTTTTAGTTAATTTTCTAGAAAAAAGGGTGCAGTAAAAACACCTAGTGAAAATCGCTTTTTTCACTAGCTTATCCAAGGACTTGTGCCGATAATCAATTATCTTCCATAAGCCTCCTTGGTGGCGTATAGAGTTGGCGGTTGCGTAGTAGCACATCCACCAGACGCACAAACTTTCTAGCAGTTAAGACGATGGCTCTTTTGTGTTGGTGTTTAGGCACTTCTTGATACTTCTTCTTGTAAAAGGCTTGATATTCGCTATCATGTCGTCTGACAGAGTTGGCGGCTTCAACTAAGTAATAACGGAGATAGCGGTTGCCTCGTTTCACAAGGTCAGTATTTGGAGAATGAGCGTTCCCAGATTGATTCTGTTTCCAGTTCAATCCCGCATATTTAGCGACTTGAGGATGGTCTTTAAAGCGTTCAATCTGTCCAATCTCAGCGATAATCCCTGCAGCGTAGACTTTCCCGACACCAGGTATAGAGGTTAGACATTGATATTCAGGAATGACCTCTACCATATCCTCGATAGCTTTATCAATATCCTTAATCATCTTCTCAAGATGTCGCATTTCTCTAGCTAATAATCCAAGCACCACATTGACGGAATCCTGTTGGAGTTTAGAGAGTCGATAAGACCCACGAATAGCAGCTTGAATGGCTTTCGCTAATTTCTCAGGCGCTTTAAATCGGCCTCTTCCCATTTTTTGGATGAAGTCAGCCAAGTCATTGAGTGGAATATTAGCCAAGTCATCAAGAGTATAGTCTTCCGTCATCAAAGAGATGACAGTGCTAGACCAGAGATTGGTAGTTAGCTCTTCATTCTTGATTTCAGTTGATAAGGTATTGCACTTATAATAAATATTTTCAATAAAGTGCTGTTTGGTTCTTGTTAGCTGTTCAATGAGTTGAAGTCTCGTTCTAGTCAGATGTTGGAGGGCAAGGTATTTCTCTTCTTTGAGAAAGGCAGGGGAAAAGCGCTCAATCCGAAAATAATCAGCGATGTAGAAGGCATCAATGGTATCATTTTTGCTTTCTTCAAAGGCTTCGCGATATTTCTTAATCTTATTGGGCTGTTCCACCATCACTTCAACGTTAAGAGCCTTCAATTGACTATCTTCATGAAAGAACATAGCAGGGTGAAAGCTATAGAGACTAGTTGCTTCCATGCCGATGACGATTCGTTCAAAGATATGGATTTCATGAAGCTGAAGGATCTTTTCCTTAATTTCAGAAGCACCAGCTAGGTCATTAGAAAGAGAAGCTGTAAAGGGAGTTGTTGTATCACTGAGCATGATACAGACATCAAGTTTGGTAGAGCTAACATCTAAACCGACAAAACATTTCATTTGGAAGGTCTCCTTTCATATGGATTTGGAAAATTTCTTGACTACTGTAAGGTTCCCCAGAAACACCTTGAACCAACAGCCTCGCATAATAGAATTCACATCACTAGCTCACCTGCCGCCTGTACGCTACTAAGTACAGAAGTGAGACTAGTGGAAACAGCTAGTGTGTTGGAAGTAGGGACAAGGCTTGGGTAACAGACTTTCTTCGGAAGTCTAAGCAACAAGGAGGAGAAGAAACAACCATGAGTCCATTCCATGACTCTATTGTTCTGGAAAACCTTGCAATAGTCAAGTTAAAAATTGTTAAAACTTGGGATTAAAAATCCCCATAAACTTATTTTACGAGGAGGGAGAAAATGGAATCAATTTTGAGCGAATCCGCAAGTCATGAGCTTGTGAGGGGAACACTGGAGCTAGCCAAAGAACTAGCGAGGGAAGAAATCGAGCGAGAAAGGCGCAAACCTTTACGACAAGGGGAGATCATGGAGCTCTACCGCTTTGATTTTAAATACATGGAATATCTCAAAAGTCTTGGTTTAAAACATCGCAGACAAGGCAAATCTATCTACTATGATGTCCGAGACGTTGACAATTTACTAGAAAAACTAAAAGAATAACGATTAAGCTTGCCCGCATAATTAAGAAAACAAATACAGCCAGCTTGGCTACTTAAAACAAAAATAATTGGATCGTAAACAACCGCATGAAGCCCGAGAGGGTTAACAGAAAAATGAATTGAGGGGAAATATGGAAGCAACATCAACGCTAGCAACTATTACAGATAGGTTAACCATCATTAAAGATAGTCTATCAGGCTTTAGAAATATGAACGCTAAGAGACAGTTAAAAGCATTGATAGCAAATCTTGATGATTTATATAATGACGTGGCAGAACTTGAATTAAGCACAATTAAGCGAGATGAAAGCGCCGAATATCAATTGATTAAGAAAAATGCGATACGGCGTGTGATTGAAGACATAGAGGGCAGAGAAAAAAGATACGCTAATTCCTGGTGCGTTATGAATGAAGATTATAAAACGTACACCGAGTTAGCTCAATTTGATGGCTTTCTTTTCCTAGATGCCTATTTAAAAGAAAAATCAAAAGATAATAAGTATCCTATGGATAGCAGCCACGTAGCAAATTACATTGTATCGCTGATTAGGGATGATATACATCGCAAAAACGAAGGTTTGCCTAACAACCTTGACTATTGGACTGGGAGCTTGTAAAAAATAAGAATTAGGAGGACAGCCATGCTAGATGAACTTAACCTACCGCTTGACCAAGTGATCATTTTGACAGTTGTCACGTTGACTATTGCCATCTATTTATGGCGTCATCTAGGCTATTTTCAGCTGGATACAGAGACAAAAAGCGAGCGAGTGGACAAATATACCAAGGAGGAGCTAAACCCTTGCTACGGGGCTTATATCCAGCTTGGCATGAGACGAAGCAATTAGGAGGGACCGAATGACCTTACCAGAGAATTATAGGCGCGTGCTTGAGCTTATCCCAAAAGGGAGTGAGTGACCGATTACAAATCGAGAGGTGCAAGAGACAACAGGACTAAGTGAACGAGCGATACGAGAAATTGTGCAACGGCTGACTGTCCGCTATAAAATCCCTATCGGTATCTTACGAAATCACACACCAGGCTACTACTTTCCCACCAATGACGCGGGACGCTTCCAAGGCATGGTAGAACTGGATAAGCAGGTCACAGAGGAACAAAAACGCCTTGAAGTGATTAAGTACGGAAATCTGAATGAACAGGATAAATATTTGAAAGGGGGCTAATATGGAAATCCTTATCATAGACGGCAACAACTGGCGAGGGAAGGCGCACTACTCGCCTAGCCTAGATATTATCTATATCAGCGACAAGGTATCAAAAGACGAGCACGCGCAGCTAATCCATACAATAAAGCAAAAAGGGACTATTTGGAGGTGAGACGGTGGCAAAAACAAAAATTTATTTTTGGCTAAAGGTGGATAAGAAATTTTTTGACAATATTTTCATCAAACGATTAAAAAATATGGCGGGCGGTTATACGATGACTGTTATCTATATCCGCTTGATGTTGGAAAGCCTAGAAAGTGATTGCATTTTGTACTATGAAGGCTATTTTGAAAATCTCGCTGAAGAGCTAGCTCTCAAATTAGATGTTAGCGAGGACGACATCAATATGACATTAGCCTATTTTACGAAATGTGGATTAGTTCAAATTGACACAGAAGGAAATGCTGAATTGCCACAAGCTAAGGCCATGATCCAACAGGAAACGGACCAAGCTGCATACATACGAGAATATCGGAAAAATAAACGTCTGGAAAGTGCAAAATCTTACAATGTAAACCCAAAGTCTAACAACGTTGAAAAGTGTAAGACAGAGATAGAGATAGAGAAAGATATAAAGTTAGATATAGAGCAACAGCTACAGCTAGAAAAGGCTGCTGGCTCTGTTGGAAATCCAATCTTTGAAAAACTAAAGGAGGCTTTCGGTGAAATGTCTATATCTGGAACGATTGCTGAGGAGGTTGAGGAATTGCTTAGAGTACATGGCGAGGCTCTACTCATGCACGCCCTGAATGAAACCATCTTAAATGGCGGTAGGTCTATCAGATATACCCGTTCTATCTTGGAACGTTGGCAGGGTCAAGGCTTGCGAACTGTTGAACAAGTTGAGCAAAACAAGCAGGCTTACAAGAATAAACAATACAAGACCGATGGTATCCCCTTTGACCAATTAGGCAGGGCGGAAGATTTAGGATTTTAGGAGGTAGAAAATGCAACAGATAACCCATCACATCACAGATAGGCTATGCCCAAAACACCACGTATATACATGGCAATTAAATGAAAAAGTGAGAGCCACTGATCGAAAAGAGCCTTACTATGCAGAAGAATGTCCCGTCTGTTTTCAGGAAAAGATAGATAGGGAACTGGCAGAGCTAACGGGTGAATCTATGCTAAATGCTGAGCTATCAAAAACTTATGATCTCTTTGAGCGAAAAAGTATCATCACGCCTAAATTACAGCTAGCGAGTTATAGGACGTTCACGGTAGGCAATGAGATAGACAAGCAGGCAAAAAAATTCGGCTTGCGGCTCAATGAGTATTATTTCAAAAACGAAGGCACAGGCAACGCTATTTTACAGGGACGTCCGGGAGTTGGGAAAAGCCATCTGACGCTGGCTATCGCTCGGAAATTGAATGAGGATTGGAAAGCTATCAAGAAACCTAAAAGCGTGCTATTTATGCCCGTTAATCGGCTTTTTCAGACGATACAAGCCAGCTTTAACAAATCGGATGGCGTTAGCCGTGATGATATGATGAAACTACTGGAGCGCGTGGATTATCTCTTTTTGGATGACTTAGGGAAAGAGACAACCTTTGGAAACCATGGCAACGAGGCTAGCAACTGGAAACAAGAATTCTTGTATGAGCTGCTGGATATGAGAGGTAAGACCATCATCAACACCAATCTAAACGGTGAGCAGTTGAAAAAAGTTTATGATCCATCATTGATTAGCCGTATCATGGATGGAGTCGGTAAAAACATCTTCGTCTATCCAGAACATGCCGAGGACAGACGAAAACTCCCCTTCTAGCGATTTTAAGGGCAAGGCGGTAGAATTTACCGCCCAAGCCTTACACGCGCTAAAAGGGGCGAAATATGGACGATTTGAGGGTATCAGAAAGGAGCAAACACTATGAACTACTACCACTATCAGACAGGGGCAAGGGATTTGACCACAGCCGAGAGGAAGCACGCGCTTCTTCTTTTTTGCTATAATGAGTTAAGCAAATAGATTTGGGCATTTAAACGTATATAGGGAGTAGCTAGGAATGAAAGTAGCTAGAATTAGTATTGAGGATTTCACCCGACCCTTGAAGAAAACAGGGGAAACTAAATTTCAGATCAAAGCCGTAGAGGTTGATTTGGAGGAGCTAACGATCAGATACGGTCAAAACACCTTTACTCTTGAGCAAATATCAGGAACAAAAGGAGGATACCGCTACTTCTTTTCTTGTCCTCAATGTGGCAGACGGTGCAGGGTGATGTATGAAGTCCGTAAGTTCTACGCTTGCGGAACATGTCAAGATATTCATAGGGACACACTAAACCGCACCAAGACAGATTGTACTTACTATTGGGAAAGAGCGCTGAGGGAAACCAGAAAAGTACAACCAGACTATAAGCCAAAATTGGGTGGCTATGTATTTGACAGCTTCCCGAGCAGACCTAAGCGCATGAGATTAGCTACCTACTTGAAGCATTGGCGGAAGTATATAGAACTCGTGGTGCTAGTTAATCTCGAAGTATCTCAGATTGTAAGCCAGTATAATTTGCTCCAGCCTTAACTGCAGACCTGCTAAACTTCTAGTCAGTGTGTGTTCTATATCAAAAAGACCGCAAAGCTCTGAGAAGCGAGTCTCAATGGTTCGTCTCATAGCCATCAATTTCCAATGATTATGTTGTTTAGCTCCTGCCATATTTTGGCGCAAGGGAGTCCATAGATGATAGCCTTTTTGGGTCAAATGATCTTTAAGTTCCTTACTAAGATAGCCTAAATCTGCCAAAATATAAGGTTGTCGGCAATTTTCTAGTAAGTCATCAACTGCCCTAATATCATGGACTGATGCAGGTGTCACAACATAATTCAGAATATAGCCTGATAAAGTTACCAGCATGTGTACTTTGAATCCATAGAACCACAGACGTTTGGAAGCATTG
The DNA here is from genome assembly GCA_040719455.1 of Streptococcus pneumoniae. Classification (NCBI taxonomy): domain Bacteria; kingdom Bacillati; phylum Bacillota; class Bacilli; order Lactobacillales; family Streptococcaceae; genus Streptococcus; species Streptococcus pneumoniae. The sequence continues at coordinate 875,510 of JBFDTN010000001.1, forward strand.
TAGCCAATATCTGCTAAGTCGTTAAAAATACGTGTTCTATAGTTACGGATAGGTTGGCAAAGTGGCAAGGGAAAGGGAAAGCTATCTATAATAACAATGGAACCAGGTGAGATTTGAGTATTCATTGCTTGTCTAATGACTTGAACTAACCAAATCAACTGTCTTGCTCGTCTATTAAAACGGCTTCGTTCAAGAAGATGACCACAAGGAAATAAGTAACAGAGACGGTAGAAATGACGTTGTGACTTAATCCCTAGTTCAGCTTGCAAGAGAAGTAAGACTAATAGAGATTGATCTGAAACCTTAGATAGACTGACATTATGACGATGTTTGAAAGATTTAGGACAATAATCCCTATACAGTTGATGGCAAATTTTTGATAATTGCTTCAAATTCCATTGTAAGTGATGAGATTTAGCGGTATACTGTAAGTGGCTCATTTGGACTTCCTCCTGTTTGTTTCGGCACTTACAGTATAGTCCTTTTGGGCTTTTTATTGTAGTTTGAAATTAACTAGCACCACGAGTATATAGATTATCTAGACAAAGGGGATAGGTATTGGTTGAGTTGATAGCTGTTACTGACAAGCGCGGCCATATTTTGCCGGTAGGTCTGAAAAGTTCCTACATAATCTGCTAAAATATGACTGCTGATTTTTATTGACTTTTTCCAAATAAATACGGAACGGGTGCAGATTACAAAAATAAACAAATGGTAAGGTTCAGATAAGGGACAAGGGGTAAAAAAAGTACTAAGGTTTGGGGAGATTTAGGGGAGGTGTAGGGAATAAAACGGATGAGGTCTAGGCTAGGTGGAAATGGTGAGGTTTTGGTTAGGTACAGGGAATTGAACAGCAGACGAATAGCAGGAAATTGTAAAAAGATGATTGGTGCATGAAGTCGTAACAAATCGTAACTTTTTTCAACCAGCGGCGCGTGCTTGAAGCTTGAACGAAGCTCGAGAAAATCAAAAAAGCCAACACTTCTGCGCTGACTCCTTGTGATGTAATAACTCCACTAACTATTATATCACAAATGGGGCGTACTATGGATTTAAAACAGAGATTAGAAGAACTATACACAGCCGAATTATTGATAGCCACCTTTGAAGATGGGCTGGAAAAAGATAGGCAGCTATACAACTCCCTACCGTCTGCTTTGGCCGAGGTTGAGCAGAACCATTTAAAGCATATCGAGGAGCTAAGAGAACAGCAGAGAGCCACGCTGGAGCTTATCGATAAGCTGGACAATCCAATCTATCAGACGCTACTACTTGAACGCTATCGGAATGGCAGAAGCTGGAAAGAGGTAGCAGGTATTATTAACTATTCGCTTACCACCACATACAGACTACACAAGCAAGCCTTAGAGCGTCTGGAGGTCATCTATGAACAAGAAACAAATTAGACAGTACGCTGACCGCAAACTAAAAGAGTTTAGACGTTGGCAGAGGATTGCAAGAAGTCTTGATTTGGCCTATTCTGATGATTATATCTTACAAGCAGAAAGCAACGATTTTCAGCCCGTGGAACGCTTGAAAATTAACCAAGAGATAGCAGAGCAAGAACTGAATGCGATAAAGTCAGCAATAAATAGCATTGATAACAAACGACTACGCCAACTGCTGATACTGAACTATCTGGAGCGTAAAGAGCTGAAAGACGTCCGTCGGTTGATTGAGAGACAAAATAAACCTTATGAACCAATCAAAGAAAGCCAATGCAACTATCTCAAAAATAAGGCTTTACTAGCTTTTGCCAAACACTACAGAAGTGGAGCGCTTGAAACGTTGTCAGATTGAAATTTTGCTAGGTTCTAGCCATTGTTTTAGCTTATCCGATAAATTAACCATGGACACACTAAAAGCCCGTATAAGCGATTTTAGGGGCTTTTTCTGATGTTCGGAAATACCCCCGCTGATTTTGAACGGGGCGTGTATTGTTCGGAAATAAAGAACGCTGCCCTTTTCCGTGCGAAAAATTCCCTTTTTGAAATTTTGAAATAAAGAGAAAATCCTTTATTATTGGGCTTTTGAGATAAGAAAATAGGGGAAAACCTACCAGCTAGAAAAAACAAAACATGTGTAGAAAACACGCGCAAACAATTGACAAGTGTTCAAAACAAGTGTATAATATAATTAAAGATAAGGAAAGGAGATAGCTAATGACCACAAGGCGAGAACTTGAAAAATTAGCAAAAGCTAAGGGGTTCTATCCAACGGATAAAGGTAAAGGGTCGCACACACTTTGGGAGCATGAAGACGGGCGGACAATTCTCATCAGTAACCCAAAACAGAAAGACTACAAGCCTAAAACCTTAAACAACGTTCTTAAAGTCCTAAATGGGAAATAGGGGGTAAATCCTACCCCTACTCTTTTAGAGTGGTCGTTAGCGAACTATCAGATCATGAAATACACTTACCTAGCACTTTTTGAAGTGGATAAAGAAAACGGCGGATATACAATTACTTTCCCAGACTTCCATGGAGCAATCAGCGAGGCAGACACGCTAAACGAGGCTATCTATAATGCCCGTGAAGTGCTTGAAATCTATACAATCATGTTTGAAGACGAGGGCAAGGCTTTTCCAGCCCCTTCTAGCTTTAAGGCATTAGCTGGGGAGCTCTCTAGTGATGAGGACATCTTGCAGGCCATTTCAGTAGATACCGAGCTTGTCCGTGAGCGTGAACGGTCTAGAGTGGTCAACAAGACTGTTACGCTACCAAGCTGGCTTGTGGAAGTTGGGAAAGAAAACAAAATCAATTTCAGCCAGTTATTACAAAAAGCAATCCGTGAAGAATTGCAGGTATAACTAACCTTTAGAAGCAACGGAGGTAGCGAGATGTTAGTTACTTATCCAGCCTTATTTTATTATGACGATACTCAAAGATGACGAAGAATTAAAAATGACTTATGCCCCAGAAAAATCTTTTATTTCTCTTGTAATGGTCAATGTTGCAGAGTATCTAGGAAGTCAAGAGCCAATCAAAAAGACCCTCACTATCCCACGTTGGGCGGATAAGTTAGGGCGTGAGTTAGGCTTGAACTTCTCTCAAACACTCACCGAAGCAATCGCTGATAAAAAATTACAAGCCTAGCCACGCGCTAGCTTTTCGGACACAGTGAAATTTGGTATAATATACTTATCAGCAATCAAAAAAAGCCTACTTGGCTTCCAATGTCATTAAGCTAAGAGTTTAAAATAGATACCAACTATTCCAACATGTAGCTATTTCGCTTACATTTGGAGTAGTTTTTGTCCGTTCAGAGAATTTTGGGCGCACAAAAAGAACTGCTCCTACTCCCTTTTTTCACCGATTTATGGTACTCTATAAGTGAAACTAACAGCAGCTTGAGTTTTTATCTTTCTTGGGAATTGCCGATTGGGGCGAATAATAGATAAATGCTTGGCAATGAAGGTTTCTAACTGGAAGGAAGTGATCACTCCCCTTAAAAATCGTAAGCAAGCATAAGAGGCGTCTGAAAAGCATATCTGATAATCGTAACGACTTTTAGGCTTATGGATAGCGATAAGGGAAGTTAGCCATTGGCAGAAATTGAAATCGATGAAGCGTGCAAAGATTTCTTGGAGAATCCCTTCCTTTTTTTTCGCGTGAAAATGAACGAGTCCCATACTGTATTTAAGATCACGAAAACGAGTCTCTATGCTCCATCTACTGGCATAGAGCTCTTTTAATGTTGAAGGCGGATAGTCCGTGTTTGTCACGAGGGTTTCATATTGTCCTTTGGCAATCTCTATACGCACAATGCGAAAGTCAAGCCGATAACAAATGGTTGGCTCCTTTTTATGATTATACTTTGGTAAGAAGTCAAAGGTAACGTTACTGGGTAAAAAGCGAAACTGATTTGGCAAGTCTTGATAGACTTGTTTCATCTCCTTCGTTTGCTTCCGACAAAGATTTAAATGAATGGTTTCATCAAAGCACGGTGTGTCTGGGAGTATCAATCTAGACTTGATGGATTGACGCCCATCTCGAATCCGGATAATGTAGAACCACCCCCTTTCTTGACAATGGGCCATCACATGATAGGCTTCATATCCTCTGTCCAGAATAACGAGTGCTTGTTCGAAAGGGAGAGTTCTCCATCATGTTCAGAAAAGCAGCACGTTCATCTTGGTCTCGTTTGTCTTGAATCAGAAGGTCATGATATATTCCATTCGTTATATCATATAGAGCATTGATGTGAATCAAGTTATAAGGCGTACTCTCTGGGCTATTTTGGACAAGGGTTCCTGAGTCCAATCGATTTCTAGGGATACAGACATCGCTCCCATCAACAGCTAGTATCGGGAGGGCGTTAGATAGGCTATCGCCTCCCATTGCCAGCAGGGCATAGAGCATGGTCTTCAAATCAAGAGGACTAGTACGACTAAACGCTGTAGCGGGATGATGAATAAAGTCTTGAGAATGTGACACAATAGAAGAGATACAATCCAATAAGTGATGTTTAACCTGCTTCAATTTCATAAGAATCACCTCTTTTTCTTTTAGTGTAGCACAAAAAAAGAACCTACTACTCAAATTTCGAGTAATAGATTCTTTAACTTAATGACATTGACTTGGCTTCTACTTTTGCACTCTTAATAATACGGGCAAGCGTTGCGAAAATGATTGCGACATATAAAAATTTATGATAAATGTTGAAAACTATATCATCATGAAAAAGCTTGATATGACTGAGTTTTCGAATTATCTAAATCTATACATAATATAAATTGTAATAAATACGGTCTCAAATAATGATCAAGAATGGTTCTCAGAACCATTCTTTTTTATCCTCTAAAAAACACTTGCAGTGACAACTACAAGCGTTCAAAAATGATTTAGTTTCTAAAGGCATCCAGCATGACTTGGAATTCTTCATTTGACAGGGTAATGCCTTTGCCCATCTTGGTATGGTCAGGACTCCACGTACGAATATCGTACTTAGCAGCAGCACCATTAAAGCTTACGCGATTTAACTCCTTGGTCCAGCCTTTTTCATTTTCTGATAAAACGAGGAGATGTTCCTCAATTTCGAATTTAAAATCTGCCATTTTATTCTCCTTTTCATTTTCTTTCCTGATTTATTCGTAAACATTTTACATTTCCAATCAGTTTTTATATAATATATTGTAACAAGTTATGGAGAATTTAGCTATGAAAAAATTTCTCAAGATGATTTTACACAGGGCACATGAGTTTGTCAGCGATCAAGAACCGATAAAAGAAAGCTCCATTGAGCAAACGGATATTTTGCGTGTCATTCGGATCGCTCTGCAAAGAAAATCAGGTATTCATGTCATTTTTTCTGATAAGAGTTTTACGGGAGATATTGTCAAGTACGATGAAGAGCGCCAGCAATTGATTGTCAAGAATTTCAAAAAAAATATTTCAACCATTATTCGAATTGCAGATATTAAGCGAATTCGCTTGGTGCCAGATACGATTAGCCAAGCACAGAAAAGAGCCGATTCTTAGAACGGCTCTTTTTTGTTTGATTAAGCACGAATGGTTTGGCTAGTGCCATCTTCCTTGTAGAGATTGATAAGCCCCTCTTTTCGACTTCGCACCATATCTCCAGGGCAAACTGCAGTCGGCATAGCGATGGTTAAAAGCTCCATTGGATTGGGCGCACGGTCAATCTTATTGCCCTTAGCGTCATGCAAATCCGTAATAACAGCATCAAAATGGCGGAAACCTGGACCATAAAACTCAACTTGATCTCCTTCGTTGATGACATTTCTTTGGCGAATGGTTGCTACTTGCTTGTCCGCATCGTAAGATACCACTTCTGCGACAAACTTGTATTCTGGAATTTTCCGGCGAGCGCCAAACAACTGCTCATTTTCAGATGGAATTCCATAGTAAAATCCTGTTGCCAATTCACGCTGGGCAACTTTCCACATCTCATCCACCAAGTCTTGCTTGATAGACTCAAATTTTTCTGGACTCTCTAAGTAAGCATCCACAGCTGCCTTGTAACAATTTGAGACGGTAGAAACATAGTGAATGGACTTCATCCGTCCTTCAATTTTTAAGCTATCAACTCCATTTTCAATCATATCTGGAATATGGTCAATCATACTCATATCAACCGCACTCATGGAAAATTCTTCTGGAATTTCACCTTTTAGGCTCTTACGTTCTTGTCCAAAGGGCATATCGTATAAATCGTATTTCCAGCGGCAAGACTGAGAGCAACCGCCACGGTTGGCATCACGCAAGCTCATGTGGTTGGATAAGGTACAGCGTCCTGAATAGGAAATGCACATCGCTCCGTGAACAAAGGCTTCAATTTCCACATCAGTATTGCGACGAATTTCAGCTAATTCTTCCATGGAAACTTCACGCGCCAAGACAACACGGGTCAAGCCCAACTCTTTCCAAAATTCCAAGGTTTCATAGTTGGTTGCACTAGCCTGTGTTGATAAATGGACTTCAAGCTCTGGGGCTTCAGTACAAGCAATCGCAATCAAGGCAGGGTCTGATACAATCACTGCTGCAATCCCAATATCTCTCAATTTTCGGAACCACTCACCAGCTCCAACTTCATTGCCCTCATGGGTGACCATGTTGGCTGCGACATAGACCTTAGCTCCATGTTCGCGTGCGAACTGGATTCCCTCTTCCATCTCTTCAAAGGTGAAATTTCCCGCGCGGCTCCGCAATCCATAGGCTTGTCCACCAATATAAACTGCATCCGCTCCATAACGAATGGCGACTTTTAACTTCTCTAAAGTACCAGCAGGTGCTAAGACCTCTGGACGTTTCAATGTTTTTGTCATCATATCCTCCTATTTGCAATATAAAAGTTTGATGTTTCCCTTTCATTGTATAGTAAAAATTGGTCAAAATCAAGATAAAGTCAAGTGTTTTCACAATTCTAATTTTCAGATTATTTCACTTTACGAAAAAAATCGGCTATCTGCCGATTTTTAACTTTATTGAACCTTGTCTGGGGCAAATTCGTAAAAGCCTGTATCAAGGAAACGATTTTTAGGATGTAATTGATGGATTTTTTCATCAAACAAAAAGGATTGGTTAGCTGTAAATTCACCTTTTTCTAACAAGTTTCTAGCTTCGACAAAAAGAGCGGCAATGGCTACGAAATTCTCCCCTGGTGTGTAGAGACCTTCTAATTTCCAATGGGTGAAGCCATGTTCGACCAATTCATCGAGCTTTGTCATCATATCAAGATCATTGTTAGCAAAAATGTGCGTGCCATGATTGTCCTCAAAAATCGAATAGTGACTCTCTGGATCTCCCGGCTCTGCTAAAAACAAATCTCTCTCACGGCTCTTTTCATCGTCAATCTTTGTAAAATTGTAGTAATTTTGCAATAGAGGCCGCTTAGAATGATGAATGACACTAGCTCCATAAACAAGGATTTCAGCAGGAATTTCTAAAATCTCTTCCATTTGAAAAAGCTCAGCCGAAGGGATTTCACGCGCTAAAACAGCTTCACTAGCTCCTGCCTTTTCTCCCCAAAAGTTAATCTGACGGCTGCTAGCCACCATCGTTGACGCATCATAAATCGTTTTAAACGAATAACCATCTCGCTTCAACACATAAAAAACACCCGCATCGCCCACTGTAATGTAGTCTGTTTGAATTTCTTCTAAGAAATCAAGAAAGGGCTTGATACGGTTCATCATATCTTGGTGCATGAGGGCATTGACAGCCACTGTCAACTCCTTACCCGCTCCGTGAACGACCTCTGCAATCTCTCTTAACTCCTCATAAGAGAAGGTATGTGGCAACCGAAGGCCAAAATCCTTTTCCCCCACATAAATGCGGTCCACACCTAATTCTACCAATGCTTTTGCTTGTGCAAGGCTCTCAGCCGTTGCTGTAATGATAATTTTTTCCATACTTAAAAGTATAGCACTTTTCGATTCCTCTTTCCAACTTTTTTTGAAAAAGAGACTTATTTCTTTTGTAACATTTTTGTAACATACTTTATCTCCAAAACATGGTAAAATAGTAAAGTATCGTAAGGAGAGAGTATGAACGCTAGAAGATTTCAGTCCCAAGAAGCGGACTACCAGTACGAGTATGATGAGATAAAACAAGAACAAACCTCCCTCTATGAAGAGTATTCCCCAGAAGCAGAACTAAGTCCAGATTTAAAAGAATTACTATTTTTTGTAAACATCGCTGTTTTTTGTGTATTAACAGCTCTCTTTAGTTTTCTCTTTTTATCATTGAAGTTCAATGCTTTTCTGGCTTTTGCTTGTGCCATGGGAGCGAGTTTAGGCTTGTTAAAAACCTACCAAACGATCCAAGAACACTATAAAAAACAGGAGGAGTAGCCACAACTACTCCTCTTATTTCTATTTACCAAGCATAATTGGGTTCTTCACAAACCACCATAGCTTCTAGTAATTCCTCTGGAGTAATTTTTTGCAGTCCTCCATAGATCGGATCCTGCACACTTTCCAAAGGATCAACATAGTAAATCGCAGCAATGTCCTTGCCATCAGCTGTTAGTTCATAGCCTGTTCCAATGACATTGTGTTCCCCCTTATGGCCAGGGTAAACTTTAGCAATTTCCATGGTATAGTACATAGGATAACCATCATCAATATTTTTCTTGAGACGTTCTTTAAAAAGACGCATGTCGTCTGAGCTGCTATCGCTTGAACTCACCTTAGCAAGACGATAGCCTGCCTGACCTTCTTTGGGAATTTCATAGCCAAATAAATGCTTGTTCAATATCTGAACAGCATTTTTATTATGCGTTCCAAAGGAATCATCGGTCTCCATCTCTTCTGCCAGCTGCTCTTGCGATACTTGAATCCCTTGACTCTCTAATATCATACTCACAGTCGTTGGAGCACAGGTGTACCATTTTCGTTGCACCTGCATGGGCACTTCCAAGCACCGTTTGAGAGAAGTCAGCTGACTTGTCGCTTCTTGTGATGTCTCTTTCATAGAAGAGCTGGGCTGACTTGCTTCTTTCTCGCTTGTTTCTACAAGCGATGAAACAGTAACATTCATCGTCTCCTTCTCACTACTTTTTTTGATGATTTCAGAGGACGAAGATAAGGATTTTTCTTGATTTTTTTGACTACAAGCACTCAAGACAAAGCTTGTCAAAATAATCATTCCTAGTGTTTTTATCTTCATAAATCACCTCTTTTTATAAAGCGTTTACATTTGTTGTAAGAATAATAAGGCTCTCGCCTTATTATTCTTCGTCTAAATCAATTTCGATGACAATCTCTTCATCCGCTGCATCATCAACTACATCAACGGTTTCTTCCTTAACAGTGGATACAATGTCTTGATCATTGAGTTTACCTTTGATTTCTTCAAACTTATCTTGTGAGAAATCAATAACCTGTTTGGTTGTTTCTTTGACAGATTCCAAGATTGTTTCTCCTGTAATCTCCCCATTTTCAACCTTTTCTTTAGTTTCAGAGATTGTACTTGCTGCTTGGTTTGAAAATTCTGTCCATGTATCGACGGCTTGTACCTTAAAATCTTCTGGATTTTCCTTAACATCATTGACAAAATCTACGACTTTAGCGGTTACTTCTTTTCCTTTTTTACTGGTCAAAAAAGCTGCCGCTGCTGCTCCTGAAATCGTCCCTAAAAGGATAGAGGATAATTTTCCCATATGCTCAACCTACTTTCTTATTTTTTCTTTTTAAAAACTTTGGAAGCCATGCGAAAGGCGGATAATCCTGCACTTGCTTTCAAACTATTTTTCCCGGCTACGGTAGCTTTCTGACTCAAATGACGGGCAGAAGTGTTCAATTCTGATACTGACTCAGAAAGGTCTGCTACTGCGGTAAAGAGAGGATCAATGGTTGCCACCTTGCCGTTAATATCATCTGCCAAGACATTAACCTTAGCTAGCAATTCATTGGTTTGGTACAAGGTAACATTGACATCACTGGTCAAGACTTGAACCGTTTTTTCTGCTTCCTCGACCACATGTCCGATTTTCTTCACCAATAAAATCACATAGATAATCAAGGCAACTAAGGCAACTGCGACTAAACTATAAGCAATTTCTAACATATATTCTCCAATTCTATTCGTAATAAGGGGTATCTTGTTTGCGATGTTGGTAGATAGTAAGGGCAAGACCTATCACGATTAAAATCGCTGATAACCACTGAGACACACGCAATCCACCAAGCATCAGACTATCTGTCCTCATCCCCTCAATCATCATCCGACCAATCCCATACCAAATGAGGTAAAAAGCGGTAACATCTCCACGTTTCAAGAAATGAGGACGTCTGCGCAAGACCATAATCAAGGCAAAACCAAGCAGATTCCACAGAGATTCATATAAAAAGGTTGGCTGGCGGTACTGACCATCAATATACATCTGATTGCGGATAAAACTTGGTAAATAATCCAGATTCTTCACAATAGCACCGTAAGCTTCCTGATTAAAGAAATTCCCCCAGCGTCCCAAACTTTGGGCAATCATGACACCTGGAGCTGCAATATCCAAAAAATCCAAAGGATTGATGAGCTTGCGCTGCGAAAAGACATACAAGACCAAAGCTCCTGTCAAAAGCCCACCATAGATGGCAATTCCACCATTCCAAATCTCAATAATCTCGCCCAAATGCTGGCTGTAATAATCCCAGCTAAAGACTACATAATAGAGCCTTGCTCCCACTAAAGATAAGGGAAAAGCAAGCAGGATAAAATCCAAGACATCATCTGGAAAAATATTCTTGCGTGGCGCTTCTTTGCGAGCCAGATAAACCGCCACTAAGAGACCTGTGATGATACAAATGGCATACCAACGAATGCTCAAGGGACCGAACTGAATCGCTATCGGATCAATCATTCTTTCACCTCATTTTCGCGAATCAAATTTGTCAAGCGCTCTTCAAAGGTCTTGGTCGCATCAAATCCCATTTCTTTGGCACGGAAATTCATGGCTGCCGCTTCAATCACGACAGAGATATTCCGCCCTGTTTTAACAGGAATACGAATGCGAGGAATGGATACACCGGACACTTCAAACTCTTCGGCGTTATTGCCCAAACGGTCAAATGTTTTGGTTGTATCGTAGTTTTCCAAGTAAACAGCCAGCTGAACTTGAGAAGAATCCTTGACCGCACTTGCTCCGTAAAGGCTCATAACATCAATAATCCCCACGCCACGGATTTCTAACAAGTGTTTGAGAATTTCAGCAGGTTCTCCCCACAAGGTAGATTCATCCTTGGCATAGATATCCACACGATCATCAGCGACCAAGCGATGACCACGCTTGACAAGCTCTAATCCTGTCTCGCTCTTTCCAATACCGCTATCTCCCTGAATCAAGACCCCCATGCCATAAATATCCATCAGAACTCCATGAATGCTGGTCCTTGTTGCCAAGCGTGAATCCAAGTAAGCTGAGATTTCCCCTGACAAGCGACTCGTTGGCACATGACTACTCACGATTGGCACACGCTTTTCCTTAGCTGCTTCAAGCATTTCCTCAGGAATCTCTAAATTGCGCGCCACAATCATCATCGGCGTTTCTTCCTGCAACATTTTAAGCAACACTTGATAACGATTATGAGAAGTCATCTTGGTGAGGTAGGACCACTCCTTCATCCCCATGAGCTGAATCCGCTCAGGAGTATAATAATCAAAATACCCCGTCATCTCAAGCCCCGGACGGGCAATATCAGATGTGGTAATTTCTTTTTCCAACATTTCCTCGTCTCCATAGACCAAGGTTAAACGGACTTTTTTTAGTAAATCTTTGACTTTTACGCTCATACTTCCCCCTTTTTCTTCTCTTTCCATTATAGCAAATTTTTTAGATTTCGTATGCCAAAAGCCCTGTTTATGGACTGAAAAAAGAAAAAGCAGGAGATTTCAAAGATACTCCTTTGAAATCCTACCTGCTTTAATCAGCCATATCGTCTAATTTTTTCAAATAATAAATCATAGCCCAAATGGATAAGCTTAACACAACTATGAAAACAAGCACTGTCAAAACATAGCCCATATGCTCTGGTAGATGATAAATCATGATGGTTGCAAAAATAGCAATAGCCATATAAGCACAAAATGCAAGCATGGCCAACAGCATCTTAAGGGTGTTATTGCCACGGTTAAAGAGCTCTGTGACATTGGACCAATTGGTCACCATGTGCTTCTTATCCCACTGATAGCCCCAAGCACTCCATCCTAGGGAGGTTATAACCCAAACTACTACCATTAAGAACGTTATGGAAAGAGGCAAGCCCATAAAGAGACAGAATATCAAAAGTAAGATAAGCGGAACGATAGATTGTAAAAGAGTCAGATACCAGAATTTTAAGCGCATATAGCGTTTCATATCAATCGGTAAGACCTTTAAATAATCATAATTTTCACGTTCAAGTGACAAACCAATAGCGGTCAGATTTGCTCCTCCAACACTCACACTAGCAATAAAAACTGTTAATAAGATAAAGGTCACCCCATAACGCAAAGAAAAGAAGGAAGTAAACAGCTCAGGATGCCGCACATCTCCAGATATAAGCACAGGGAGACAGAACATGTAAGCTAGTAAACTCGGCATCAAGACGGACTGTAAAAATACAGATCCATCACTAATGAGATTGAGCTGGTAACGCCAGACAAAATTTGGAAAATCCTTGACACTGCCGAGCGATAAAGCCTTGCTACGTTTGACTTTATTGACAATGGAAGTCGTCTTTACTGCTGCCTCATAAAATTCTGGTAATACTTTCTTATAAATCACAAAGCCTAATAAGGCAGTCACCAAAAGCCAAGCACCGATTCCTAGAAGTGAGTCTTTAGAAAATGGGGCTACTCCAAAATCATGAAAAGGTTTCATAAATGGGAAGTAACTGCTACTATCCACTATCGTTCCATCTTCACTAATCCTGCTATTTCCCATATTTGCTAGTATAATGGCTCCAAAACCAACGAGACTGGCAATCGCAATAAAAAGGTTTGATAAGATTTTCTTATACTGACGAAAAATGCTGGTCTTGGTCACAAAATGCACACCCACTAAAAGCAAGAAGGACAAATTAACAAAAATCAGAGCACTAGATAGAAGGACAATTAGAATCGAAAGCCAAATGGGATTACCTGCTTGAAGCTGAAGTCCGATGATGTAAGCCACAATCGGAAAGACCCCTATCAAGCAGGGAAGTAAGACCGAAATGCCTTTTCCAAGCATAATCTCTGCTTCACTAAAAGCGTAGGGACGATAGGCTTGCAAATCTTTGCTCTCATAAAAGACATTGTAGAAGGATAAAAATCCTTGTGAAAAAATATAGAGGAAAAACATACCAATCAGATTTGTAAAAATACCTGGAAACTCTGGCAGAGGAAAGACCACCGCCTGCATCCCAAACAAGAAGAGATAGAGAATCCCTACACTTCCATAGGTCAAAATTAGCCTTTTTGCTACATTGAGAGGTTTAGTTGGATTTTTTGCTTGTTTTCTCCGATATTGGGCAAGGTTAGAAGGCGGTACAGAGTAGAGAATATTGATTCTTGTTAGGGTTTTAATAGCTTTCAGACGCATCTTCGCTCACCTCTTCTCTTCGACCTGCTAAATCCAGATAAATCGTTTCTAAAGATTTTTCTGGATGTTGACCTTTTAGTTCCTGAATCGTGCCAAAAAAGATGAGCTCTCCTTTTTTCAAAATAGCGATACGATCACACAGTTGCTCAGCGACTTCTAAGACATGGGTTGAAAAAAGGACGGTATTTCCCTTATCCGCATGCTCACGCATCATCTGCTTGAGATCAAAGGCTGCCTGCGGATCTAGCCCAGTCAACGGCTCATCCAAGACCCAAATATCAGGATCTGACAAGAGTGCTCCGATGACAAAGACTTTTTGACGCATCCCGTGAGAAAAAGACTCAATCACTTCATATCGATGACTTGCAAAATCAAACAAATCTAGCAAGCTTTCTAAACGACCTTGGAATTCCACTGTTTCCATATCGTAAGCTGTCGCCACCAACTCCCAAAATTCATTTGCCGTCAAACGCAAGAATAAATCCGGAGAATCTGCTACATAACCAATTTTTTGCTTAATCGCCAACCGATTTTCCGAGAGTTCGTCTCCATCGACAAAGATCTGTCCCCTTGTTGGATTGATGACACTGACCAGCGACTTAATCGTCGTGGACTTACCTGCCCCATTGTGACCAATCAAGCCGACAATCTCTCCACTGTTAATGGTCAAATTGAGCTGATTGAGCGCAATCTTATCGTCATATACCTTGGTTACATCCTTAAATTCAATCATCTGAATTCTCCTTTTCTATTTTTCACTTGCTTTCCTTCATCAAACAGGAAAACAACCAATGGCTCTTATGCTAGAACTATCACAATCTCACGATTCGGATATTTCTTGAGGATAGACGGTCATGCTTTTGTGAAAATTTTATATTAAATTTATTATAACATATTTTTTAAAGATGGATGAAAAATATTCAACATTTTAATAAAAAATAAGAGAGGATATAATCCTCTCTCATCTTATTTCCGTCGTTTTTGGATGTCTTCAGTATCTTCTACTGCAAACGCTACTACAAACAGTGGTTCGTTTATCTGAATTCCCCGAAATAGTAGTCATATGTCAGTCGCATTTTTACTGCAAAGACACGATTCTTGTAAAAGTAAGATTGTGAATCAAGAGATTGGTCTTTTATATACTCAATCTATCTAAGACTAATCTTCTTTTTTACGACGTTTTGTCACTCCAAGAAGTCCAAGACCTGCTGAAAGTGCTCCAAGAAGTGTCAATGCTGAAGAGCTTTCACCTGTCTTCGGTAAAGTTTCCATCTTCTTCTCTGCTACTTGAGCTGGTACTTCTTTTGAAACTGGTGCTTGTGGAATTACTGGTGCAGCTGGTTTAGCAGGCTCAGCTGGTACATCCACTCCTGGTTCTTGTGGTTTTGGTGCCACAAAGACTGGTACTTCTACCTCTACCAACTCTCCATTTGGCAATTCAACTGTTACTGTGACGCTTGGTTGTTTACCTGGGATTTCAGTTGTTGGAATCTTACCAACTTTACTAATCTTAGCTCCGTCTGGCAATTTCACATTTTTAGCCACATCATCTGGCGTGATTGGTGTATCTTGCTCAACGATGATTGGATCTGTTGGAATGGCTGGGGTTACTGGTTTCGGTGTGACAACTACTGTCTTCTTAACTTCAGTTGTCAAGCCACCCTTATCAGTCACTACGAAGGTCACTTCATACACACCTGGAACATTGTAATCAACTGGGTTATCCTTGATCATTACGGTAACATCCGTTCCGTCTTCCTTGTCATTTAGAATGACAGAAGCAATCAAATCTTCATCAGTGATTGGTGTGCTACCTTGTAGTACGGTTACCGTTGGTGAGGTTCCGGTTGGCGGTGTATTTGGTACAACTGGTTTTGGTGTCACAAATACTGGTACTTCTACCTCTACCAACTCTCCATTTGGCAATTCAACTGTCACTGTGACGCTTGGTTGTTTACCTGGGATTTCAGTCGTTGGAATCTTACCAACTTTACTAATCTTAGCACCATCTGGTAATTTCACATTTTTAGCCACATCATCTGGCGTGATTGGTGTATCTTGCTCAACGATGATTGGATCTGTTGGAATGGCTGGAGTTACTGGTTTCGGTGTGACAACCACTGTCTTCTTAACTTCAGTTGTCAAGCCCCCCTTGTCAGTTACTACGAAGGTCACTTCATACACACCTGGCACATCGTAATTAACTGGGTTATCCTTGATCGTTACGGTAACATCCGTTCCGTCTTCCTTGTCATTTGGAGTGACTGAAGCAATCAAGTCTTCATCGCTGATTGGCGTGCTGCCTTGTGATACGGTTACAGCTGGCGATGTACCTGTTGGAGGTGTATTTGGTACAACTGGTTTCGGTGTGACAAAGACTGGTACTTCAACATCTACCAAATCTCCATTTGGCAATTCAACTGTCACTGTGACGCTTGGTTGTTTACCTGGAATTTCAGTTGTTGGAATCTTACCAACTTTACTAATCTTAGCTCCGTCTGGCAATTTCACATTTTTAGCCACATCATCTGGCGTGATTGGTGTATCTTGCTCAACGATGATTGGATCTGTTGGAATGGCTGGAGTTACTGGTTTCGGTGTGACAACTACTGTCTTCTTAACTTCAGTTGTCAAGCCTCCCTTATCTGTCACCTCGAAGGTCACTTCATACACACCTGGCACATCGTAATTAACTGGGTTATCTTTGATCGTTACGGTAACATCTGTACCATCTTCTTTGTCATTTGGAATGACTGAAGAAATCAAGTCTTCATCAGTGATTGGCGTGCTGCCTTGTGGTACGGTTATTGTTGGTGAGGTGCCAGTTGGTGGAGTGTTTGGCGTTACAACCACTGTCTTCTTAACTTCAGTTGTCAAGCCTCCCTTGTCTGTCACCACGAAGGTTACTTCATAAGTGCCTGGAACGTTGTAATCAACTGGGTTATCTTTGATCGTTACGGTAACATCTGTACCATCTTCTTTGTCATTTGGAATGACTGAAGAAATCAAGTCTTCATCAGTGATTGGCGTGCTGCCTTGTGATACGGTTACAGCTGGCGATGTACCTGTTGGAGGTGTATTTGGTACAACTGGTTTCGGTGTGACAAAGACTGGTACTTCAACATCTACCAAATCTCCATTTGGCAATTCAACTGTCACTGTGACGCTTGGTTGTTTACCTGGAATTTCAGTTGTTGGAATCTTACCAACTTTACTAATCTTAGCTCCGTCTGGCAATTTCACATTTTTAGCCACATCATCTGGCGTGATTGGTGTATCTTGCTCAACGATGATTGGATCTGTTGGAATGGCTGGAGTTACTGGTTTCGGTGTGACAACTACTGTCTTCTTAACTTCAGTTGTCAAGCCTCCCTTATCTGTCACCTCGAAGGTCACTTCATACACACCTGGCACATCGTAATTAACTGGGTTATCTTTGATCGTTACGGTAACATCTGTACCATCTTCTTTGTCATTTGGAATGACTGAAGAAATCAAGTCTTCATCAGTGATTGGCGTGCTGCCTTGTGGTACGGTTATTGTTGGTGAGGTGCCAGTTGGTGGAGTGTTTGGCGTTACAACCACTGTCTTCTTAACTTCAGTTGTCAAGCCTCCCTTGTCTGTCACCACGAAGGTTACTTCATAAGTGCCTGGAACGTTGTAATCAACTGGGTTATCCTTGATTGTTACGGTAACATCTGTTCCGTCTTCCTTATCATTTGGTACAACTGAAGAAATCAAGTCTTCATCAGTGATTGGTGTGCTTCCTTGTGGTACGGTTACTGTTGGTGACGTACCAGTTGGTGGAGTGTTTGGTGTGACAACTACGGTCTTCTTAACTTCGGTTGTCAAACCACCCTTATCTGTCACTACGAAGGTTACTTCATAAGTGCCTGGAACGTTATAATCAACTGGGTTATCCTTGATTGTTACGGTAACATCTGTGCCGTCTTCCTTGTCATTTGGAATGACTGAAGAAATCAAGTCTTCATCAGTGATTGGCGTGCTGCCTTGTGGTACGGTTACTGTTGGTGACGTACCGGTTGGTGGGGTGTTTGGTGTTACAACCACTGTCTTCTTAACTTCGGTTGTCAAACCACCCTTATCTGTCACTACGAAGGTTACTTCATAAGTGCCTGGAACGTTGTAATCAACTGGGTTATCCTTGATTGTTACGGTAACATCTGTGCCATCTTCCTTGTCATTTGGAATAACTGAAGAAATCAAGTCTTCATCAGTAATTGGCGTGCTACCTTGTGGTACGGTTACGGTTGGTGAAGTGCCAGTTGGTGGAGTGTTTGGCGTGACAACCACTGTCTTCTTGACTTCGGTTGTCAAACCACCCTTATCTGTCACCACGAAGGTTACTTCATAAGTGCCTGGAACGTTATAATCAACTGGGTTATCCTTGATTGTTACGGTAACATCTGTTCCGTCTTCCTTGTCATTTGGAATGACTGAAGAAATCAAGTCTTCATCAGTGATTGACGTGCTGCCTTGTGGTACGGTTACTGTTGGTGACGTACCGGTTGGTGGGGTGTTTGGTGTTACACCTGGTGTGTAAGTTGATTTAGCTGGTGTGCCATTCTTATCTTTAGCGATAACTGTTACACCTGTTCCAGTTCCTGTAAAGTCTTTTTCTGGAGTGAAGGTTACCTTACCTGTTGGATCAACAGTGTAGGTTCCTTCACCTGGAATCGTTACACTTGTGACTTCGTCACCTGTCTTAGGATCAATCAACTTAGCTGGATTAGAAGCGTCTGGAACAAGTGGAGTTCCATCACCATTCTTGAAGGTTGGAGTTCCTTCTTGCTCTTCACCTTGTTTTCCTGTTGAAGTCACATTTTCACCTGTTGGGGTTACTGGAGTGACAGTCGGGGTGTACTTAGCGGTGACTGGCGTACCGTTCTTATCTGTACGTTTCACTTCAACCCCTGAACCTTTACCTAAGAAGCTTGGGTCTGGCGTAAAGGTTACGTTTCCATCTTCATCAACTGTGTAGGTTCCTTCACTTGGAATTGTTACACTTGTGACTTCGTCACCTGTCTTAGGATCAATCAACTTAGCTGGCTCGTCGCTCAATGGTACAAGCTCATCGCCTTCCTTGAAGACTGGAGTTCCTGTTTGTTCTTCGCCTTGCTTACCTGTTGAAGTTGCATCTTCGCCTGTTGGGGTTACACCTTCTACTGTTGGAGTGTATTTAGCTGTGACTGGAGTACCATTTGAATCTGTACGCTTCACTTCAACACCTGAACCTTCGCCTGTGAAGCTTGGGTCTGGAGTGAAGGTTACGTTTCCATCTTCATCAACTGTGTAGGTTCCTTCGCCTGGAATGGTGACGCTTGTAACTTCGTCACCTGTCTTAGGATCAATCAACTTAGCTGGCTCGTCACTCAATGGTACAAGCTCGTCACCTTCCTTGAAGACTGGAGTGCCTGTTTGTGTTTGACCTTGCTTACCTGTTGAAGTGGCGTCTTCGCCTGTTGGTGTTACACCTTCTACAGTTGGGTTGTACTTAGCGGTGACTGGGGTTCCGTTCTTATCTGTACGTTTCACAGTGACACCTGTTCCATCGCCTGTGAAGCTTGGATCTGGAGTGAAGGTTACCTTACCTGTTGGATCAACTGTGTAGGTTCCTTCGCCTGGAATGGTGACGCTTGTAACTTCGTCACCTGTCTTAGGATCAATCAACTTAGCTGGCTCGTCACTCAATGGTACAAGCTCATCGCCTTCCTTGAAGACCGGAGTGCCAGTCTGTTCTTGACCTTGCTTACCTGTTGAAGTGGCATCTTCGCCTGTTGGTGTTACGCCTTCTACTGTTGGGGTGTATTTAGCGGTCACTGGAGTACCATTTGAATCTGTACGTTTCACAGTGACACCTGTTCCATCACCTGTGAAACTTGGGTCTGGAGTGAAGGTCACATTTCCATCTTCATCAACTATGTAGGTTCCTTCGCCTGGAATGGTGACGCTTGTAACTTCGTCACCTGTCTTAGGATCAATCAACTTAGCTGGCTCGTCACTCAATGGTACAAGCTCGTCACCTTCCTTGAAGACTGGAGTGCCTGTTTGTGTTTGACCTTGCTTACCTGTTGAAGTGGCGTCTTCGCCTGTTGGTGTTACACCTTCTACAGTTGGGCTGTACTTAGCGGTGACTGGCGTACCGTTTGAATCGGTCGCTTGAACTGTAACAGGATCTGGCGTTCCTACAAAGTCTTTATTTGGTTGGAATGTTACCTCACCTGTTGCTGGATCAAGTGTATATGTACCAACTTGTTTTCCATCTTTCATAGCTGGAATCGTAGTTGCATCCGTTGGTTTACCAGTCTCTGGATCGATTAACTTAGCTGGATTTTCAGCTGAGATAGTAACTGGTACTGCTGGATCTCCACCTTCAAAGGTCGGTGTACCAGTCTGTTCTTGACCTTGTTTACCTGTTGAAGTTGTATCTTCACCTGTTGGTTTCACTTCGGTTACTGTTGGACTGTACTTAGCGGTTGCTGGCGTACCGTTCGCATCTGTTGCTTGGACAGTTACCGGATCTGGTGTTCCTACAAAGTCTTTATTTGGTTTAAAGGTTACTTCTCCTGTTGCTGAATCAATTGTATAGGTACCAACTTGTTTTCCATCTTTCATGGCTGGAATCGTAGTCGCATCCGTTGGTTTACCAGTCTCTGGATCAATCAACTTGGCTGGATTATCAGCTGAAATTGTAACAGGAACTGAATCATCACCTGGTTTGAAAGTTGGAGTACCAGTTTGTTCTTGTCCTTGAACACCAACTGATGAAGTATTTTCTCCTGTTGGTTTTACTGGAGTTACTGTTGGGGTATAAGTCGTAGTAACTGCTGTGCCATTTGCATCTGCTGCTTGGATAGTCACTGCTGGTGCTTCACCTACAAAGTCTTTTTCTGGCGTGAAGACCACGACACCATCTACAATTTCATAAGTTCCGACTTTCTTGCCGTCTTTCATGACTTCAACAGTAGAAGCTGGTTTTCCATCTGCATCTAGAAGCGTCACTGTTGCTGGATCTACCTTAACAACCTTATCACCGTCTTTGAAGTTGATTGTTTTTGCACTATCATCCTCACCAAAGGTAATTGGAGAACTTTGTTTAGCACCTTGAAGTCCTGTTGTTGCAGAAGGTTCTGCAGTTGGCTTCACTTCGGTTACGGTTGGGGTGTAAGTTGCGGTTGCTGGTGTACCATTCACGTCTTTCGCTTGAACTGTAATCGCATCTGGAGTACCTACAAAGTCTGGGTTTGGTGTGAAGGTGACCTTACCAGTGGCTGGATCAAGCGTATATGTACCAACTTGTTTTCCATCTTTCAGAGCTGGAAGTTCGGTTGCATCTGTTTCTTTTCCAGTGGTCGGATCGATAAACTTAGCTGGATTGTCAGATGAGATTGTAACTGGTACTGCTACATCGCCACCTTCAAAGCTTGGAGTGCCTTCTTGTGTTTGTCCTTGAACACCTGTTGAGGTTGTATCCTTACCTGTTGGAATTACTTCGGTTACGGTTGGGGTGTAAGTTGCGGTTGCTGGTGTACCATTCGCGTCTTTCGCTTGAACTGTAATCGCATCTGGAGTACCTACGAAGTCTGGGTTTGGTGTAAAGGTAACCTTACCAGTCGCTGGATCAAGCGTATATGTACCAACTTGTTTTCCATCTTTCAGAGCTGGAAGTTCGGTTGCATCTGTTTCTTTTCCAGTGGTCGGATCGATAAACTTAGCTGGATTGTCAGATGAGATTGTAACTGGTACTGCTACATCACCACCTTCAAAGCTTGGAGTGCCTTCTTGTGTTTGTCCTTGAACACCTGTTGAGGTTGTATCCTTACCTGTTGGAGTTACTTCGGTTACGGTTGGGGTGTAAGTTGTTTCAACTTTTGTACCATTCTTATCTGTCGCTTGTAATTTAGCTGGTTGAGGTGTTCCGACAAATGTTGCATCTGGAGTGAAGATAATAGCTCCATCCTTAAGTTCATAGCTACCGATAACATTCCCTTTTTCATCCAAAGCATCTGTCTTGGTAACTGCTTGACCATTCGCATCAAGTAATTTCACACTTGCTGGATCAATTGGAGCTGTGGATGCTCCTTCTTTGAAGTTGACAGAATTTGGTTGGCTGTCATCTCCAAAGACAATCGGAGACGTTTGAGTAGCTCCTTGAATTCCTGATGTTTTAGAAGGATCTGCTGTTGGCGTAATTGGATCTACAGTTGGCGTGTAAGTCGTTTCTGCTTCATCACCACTTGCATCTGAAATACGAACACGAACTGGATTTTTAACGGTTCCAGTGAAACTTCCTATCGGTTGGAAGGTAATAATACCATCCTCTCCTAACGTGTAGGTTCCTTCACCATCCACTGTCACAGTCTTGGTTGGATTGCCTGAAGCATCAAGAAGAGTAAGGCTTGTCATATCAAGCTTTTCTTTGTCCGTTTCAGTAGTGGTTGGATTTCCTTGAGCATCTGTTGTGTACTCTTTAAACATCGCTTTTGCATCTGTTGTTTGAGCAATACCTTGAGGGCCTTTGGTTTCTGCTGGAGTTCCTTTTGGCTTGTTATTGATAACAGTTGGTGTGTAAGTCGCTGTTGCTTCATCACCACTTGTATCTGCGATACGAACAGTGACAGAAGTCGCTGTACCTTCATATCCTTTGTTCGGAGTGAAAGTAATGACACCATCTGCCAATGTATACATTCCTTCTGCTACTGTTACAGTTGTTGCAGGAGCTCCTGAAGCATCTAATAAGGTAAGGCTGTCTTTGTTAAGTGCTTCTTTGTCCGTTACCGTCTCTGTTGGATTTCCTTGGTCATCTACTGTGTATTCTTTGAACATTTCAAGAGCGTTTTGTGTTTGTGGAACATCTACATAGTCTGAGGTCTCTTTGTTTTCACCTTTTGGTTTGTTATTGATAACAGTTGGGGTGTAAGTCGCTGTTGCTTCATCACCACTTGTATCTGCGATACGAACAGTGACAGAAGTCGCTGTACCTTCATATCCTTTGTTCGGAGTGAAGGTAATCACACCATCTGACAATGTATAAGTTCCTTCTACTACTGTCACAGTTGTTGCAGGAGAGCCAGAGGCATCTATCAAGGTAAGGCTGTCTTTATTAAGCGCTTCTTTGTCCGTTACCGTCTCTGTTGGATTTCCTTGGTCATCTACTGTGTACTCTTTGAACATTTCAAGAGCGTTTTGTGTTTGTGGAACATCTACATAGTCTGAGGTCTCTTTGTTTTCACCTTTTGGTTTGTTATTGATAACAGTTGGAATATATACCGCATCCATGCTTGGTGTTGTATATGTATGACTTCCATCATTGATATTTGGCAGTTCAATCTCAGAAGCGTTTACATCTGCTGCCGTCCAAGCTGTCGTTGCTTTATTTTTATCTGTGACGCGAAGAGCTACCCCTTTCGCTGTTCCTGTAAAGCTTACTTCTGGTGTGAAGGTAATAGTCTTACCTGTTACGACATAAGTTCCTTGACCAGGCTCTGTCCATGTATCTACAAGATTACCACTTGGATCTACAATTTTCACCTCGGCAGTGTCTTCAATGATATTATCTTGATCAAAATCATACTCTTGACGACCATAAGCTGTAAACTCAATACGACCATTATCCGATGTATCTACAACAGGATTTGTACCACCCACACGGAACTCGATGTTCATCGTTTGTTTTTCACCAACATAGCCTTTTGATGTTTCCTTATCCCCACGTGGTGGATGAGTCACTTGAACTTCAAAATCTTCAACTTCCCCTGTATAGGCAATTCCTGTTGGCTTTTCAATATCGAACTGATTCAAAGCAATACGTGTACGAATAGCAACTTTTCGAACAGACGGATCAACCATCTGTGGAACGTTATTCCATGTAAGATCATAGTCTCCTTGAGCATTGACCGTCAAAAGCTCTGAGCGTTCGCTATCGTCAAACTTACCATCATTATTAAAGTCTGCCCACGCATAAACAAAAGCTTCTGCATTGGCATTTGGACTTGCTTTGATTTTAAGCGTATAAGTGCTTTCATCTGCTTTATGAAGTTTATAGGTTTCTTCTCCACTAGCCGTCACATGAACTTCTGCATCGCCTACTAATTGACGCGCTCCTTCATCTGCTTCATTAAAGAGATCGTCTGTTTTAAATCTCTCTTTTGGAGCATCTTCAGCTGCAATATCCAAATCTGCTTTTCTACTTCCAAGATACGGTTGGCTTACCTTATCTGAGATGATATGAGACGCCGCTCCATAAGACTCTGGCGCATCTCCCTCGTCAAAAGCGATTACCCCAAGCATTAGGGACTGCTGACCTGATGTCATAATATAGACTTCTGCATTTTTGGCATTACGGGAGATTACAATTGGAAGCGAGCGATTATTTTGACTGGTAGCTACTGGTCCAAAGACATTCGTTCCAATACCATCTCCGGTTCTAAAGTCCCCAATTGTCCCAGTCCTATCTTTACGACCTTCTAAGGTGATCCGTGAAGCTTCTGGATTGACATTGGCTAAGTATTCCAAACGAACATCTACTGGATTTGCACCTGTAGCTGCTTTATCCTTCAAAAAATACAAGCTAGAATCAAAAGTAAGTGGATAGTAAGAACCTTTTGTATTAGCATTGGAGAGTTCTCCCAAGAGTTCAAATGGTTCACCGTCTGCCACATACATCTCTATCTCACCACCACCGGCTTCTTCACCAGTTGTCATAAAGATAGCCGATGGCACTTCTCGACCCAGGTAAGTCGCTTTTACGCTGAATTGAACCCCAACATCAGCACCATTTACATTAGTACCAACGGTTGGCTTAGCTCCTGCATTAATTCCTACTTTAGCAGCCGCTGAGTAGAATCCTTGAGGAAGAACCAATACCTCTTTAGGTGCGTTCTTATCCCCAAGCGTGTTATTAATCGCATTTGGATCATAGGTAGATTCAGCATCCGTTCCTTCTACACGCTGACGATAAGTTTCAGAAGCTCTAAAAGGCTTTAATCCTGTTACTTCCACACGAACGACGTAACCAGGGAAGATTTCTTTTTCAAAGTATGACCCTACTTGAAGAGCTTGTTGGTTTCCAACTGTCTTTAAATTGTGAGCTGCTGTTGGATCACCCCAGTCCAACCATGTCAACTGTTTAATCAGATTCGCATGGTCTTTCTTGGCTTCTTCTTTGAAGACCTGAGAATTTTGTGCCTGAGATGTCGTATAGTTGTACTCGCCTTCGGTCTTTTCTGTCGGAAGCGATCTAAATCCAGTGTAAGCTTCTGTATCGTTGTTTCCAGCTGCTGCTTGGTCATCACGGACAACATTGATATTAACAAGATTCTTACGTCCACCACGCTCCACCACAACCGCTGCTTGAACTTCTGCTTGATTTTCTGCCAACTTATAGCCTTGAAGAGCAGGCTGTACTTTCAAATCTGTTTTTGCATCAACAGAAATATGAAACTCAACTGCTTCTTCCTGTGGAAGAGTTGTTTTCTCTGAAACTGAGTGATTTGAGGCATAAACAACGTCACCTGACTCTTGGTTTGTATAAGTCACCTTGTAAGTAGTTGCTGCCACACGCTCTGAAACGACCGCTATTTCAGCTAGTTTTGCAACTTCTTCTTTTGAAGATACTACTTTTTCAGCTAGCTTTGCTTCTACTGGTTTTGTAGATTTTACTTTTAATGTTTCCTCAACTTTTACTTCTTCAGCTACTGGTTTTGTTTCATCAGTCTTTGATACTTCCTCTACTGACTTTGCTTCCTCAGCCTTTGGTGCTTCCTCTACTGGCTTTGCTTCCTCAGCCTTTGGTGCTTCCTCTACTGACTTTGCTTCATCAGCCTTTGGTACTTCCTCTACTGACTTTGCTTCATCAGTTGAAGTTTGCTCAGTAACTACGGTTTCTGTTGAGTCACCTACTGTTGAGATAGTGGCATCACCATTTGACACCACTTCAATCGCCGGTTTAGCCTCAACAACTTCGGCATTCTCCAAAGCTTGAATCTGAGGAGTTACTAATAAGAATGAACCTAAAAATACAGAGCCTACACCAATCTTAAACTTCCGAATTGAAAAACGGTCTTTTTTCTGATACGACATCGTTTCTCCTCCTTTTAGTAATATAAATATGAATCAGTTTTTATATTTAATACTACTTAGTGATACAATTATTTTAGAAAAAGTCATAACCAGAAAAAGTGTCTATTTTTATTTTTTGCTCTGCTTGAATAGATCTTAAAATCTAATATCACTAATTGTCTATAATATAAAATACCTATCAATAATACAATATCATATTGATGCTTAAATTCCGAATATTTTTGACTTGTTTATAGACACTTTTGATATTTTGAACAATTTCTGAGGTTTCTAGGATATTTTTATAAAATTTCCTAGCATAAATTACTTTTTAGACAGCAAAAAATCTCTAAATCAAACTTTAGAGATTTTTCATCACTTATAAATCAATACCTTTTCTCACAAAATAGATACCACAATTAGTTCTAGCTAGTGCAGATTTGAATTTCCCATCCAGTTCAATCTGCTAACTTAAAGCCAACGGCTCGCTTGCTACTTTTTATCAATATTTACTCGTGGTGCTAGTTAATTTCAAACTACAATAAAAAACTCAAAAAGACTATACTGTAAGTGCCGAAACAAACAGGAGGAAGTCCAAATGAGCCACTTACAGTATACCGCTAAATCTCATCACTTACAATGGAATTTGAAGCAATTATCAAAAATTTGTCATCAACTGTATAGGGATTATTGTCCTAAATCTTTCAAACATCGTCATAATGTCAGTCTATCTAAGGTTTCAGATCAATCTCTATTAGTCTTACTTCTCTTGCAAGCTGAACTAGGGATTAAGTCACAACGTCATTTCTACCGTCTCTGTTACTTATTTCCTTGTGGTCATCTTCTTGAACGAAGCCGTTTTAATAGACGAGCAAGACAGTTGATTTGGTTAGTTCAAGTCATTAGACAAGCAATGAATACTAAAATCTCACCTGGTTCCATTGTTATTATAGATAGCTTTCCCTTGCCACTTTGCCAACCTACCCGTAACTATAGAACACGTATTTTTAACGACTTAGCAGATATTGGCTACAATGCTTCCAAACATCTGTGGTTCTATGGATTCAAAGTACACATGCTGGTAACTTTATCAGGCTATATTCTGAATTATGTTGTGACACCTGCATCAGTCCATGATATTAGGGCAGTTGATGACTTACTAGAAAATTGCCGACAACCTTATATTTTGGCAGATTTAGGCTATCTTAGTAAGGAACTTAAAGATCATTTGACCCAAAAAGGCTATCATCTATGGACTCCCTTACGCCAAAATATGGCAGGAGCTAAACAACATAATCATTGGAAATTGATGGCTATGAGACGAACCATTGAGACTCGCTTCTCAGAGCTTTGCGGTCTTTTTGATATAGAACACACACTGACTAGAAGTTTAGCAGGTCTGCAGTTAAGGCTGGAGCAAATTATACTGGCTTACAATCTGAGATACTTCGAGATTAACTAGCACCACGAGTAATATTTATATGTATTTACCACCAATCCATTTTCATAAAAGACAGAACTTCACTGGATGCCATCTGTCAAGAGTACTACTACTGGACTTACCTCTAGATTACTGTAAAATCAATCTGATATTTCCTCTTTTTCTTGCTAAGTCTTTGAAACCATTCATCTCGCAAGACACCATATGTCATACTATCATAGTAAATACCTTCAAAAAAGCGAACTTTACAAATCCGACCTTCCTGCTTGAAGCCCACTTTCTCAGCCAAGCGCATCATGTCGTGATTGCCACTCCAAGTCGTAAGACCAATGTGCTCTAACTCTGGAAAGTCTACAAAGGTCTTTGAAACCCAAAGGGGCAAGGCATAGGTACCATACCCCTGTCCCCAATCTGTCTCATCGTAGAGTGCTAAGCCAATCTCTAGCCACCTTGTTTCCCTACTTTCCCAATAACGAGACACCGTTCCAATCAGTCGATTTCCTGCAAAAATCCCAGCTCGATTGGGGCTGCAAGAAACGCTCATACATGCCACTTGCACGAAAGTCTTGGAAAGTAGGAAAAGATTGATAGTCTCTAAACATTTAGGATGCTGACCAAGTCAGCTTTAGCCACAACTTTCGATAGTTCGCTGGACTATCGAAACGTCATACTCTTTCCATCTAGGTTTCTCCTTAGAATAACCAATTTCCTATAATGCCTCTAAATACTTTTCTTCTAAAAGAACGAATGTGAATCTTCATATCTAATCCAAAGCCTTGATTTCCAAAATCATGTCGCGGAGTTGGGCTGCGAGTTCGAAGTCTAGGAGTCCTGCTGCTTCCTGCATCTGACCTTCTAGCTTCTTAATCATGTCTTTACGCTCTTGCTTATTGAGACTTTCAATGTCGACCGTTTCTTCCTTATCAGGAAGGACTGCCTTGGTCACGCTAATCAAATCGCGGATTTCTTTCTTGATAGTCTGCGGAACAATGCCGTGTTTTTCATTGTAGTCCATTTGAATTTGACGACGGCGGGCGGTCTCATCCATGGCACGCTGCATGGATTCCGTAATCTTGTCCGCATACATAAGGACATGGCCTTCGCTATTGCGGGCTGCACGTCCAATGGTCTGAATCAGACCGCGCTCGTTGCGCAAAAATCCTTCCTTGTCTGCATCCAAAATCGCAACCAGACTCACCTCTGGCACGTCAATCCCCTCCCGCAGGAGGTTGATTCCGATGAGGACATCGAAAACGCCCAAGCGGAGATCGCGAATAATCTCTGTCCGCTCCAAAGTCTTGATATCACTATGCATGTACTTGACCTTGACGCCCATTTCTTTGAGATAGTCGGTCAAGTCTTCTGCCATTTTCTTGGTCAGGGTTGTGATAAAGGTCCGCTCACCTTTTTCCACACGCGCGTTAATCTCACCTAGCAAGTCGTCCATTTGTCCCATGGTTGGACGAACTTCAACTTCAGGATCTAGGAGCCCTGTCGGCCGAATAATTTGCTCGACAATAGTATCAGTCTGCTCATTTTCATAATCACCTGGTGTCGCAGACACATAGACAATCTGATGCACATGACTTTCAAATTCCTCACGGCGCAGCGGACGGTTATCAAGCGCACTAGGCAGGCGAAAACCATAATTAACCAGCATCTCCTTACGCGAACGGTCACCGTTATACATCCCCTTGATTTGCCCCATAGTCATGTGGCTTTCGTCAATCATAATCAGAAAATCATCTGGGAAAAAATCAAGCAGGGTATAAGGCGGCTCACCTTCGCTACGCCCGTCCATATGGCGAGAGTAATTTTCGACCCCGTTGGTGTAGCCCATTTCCCGTAGCATCTCAATATCATACTCTGTCCGCTGTTTGAGACGTTGGGCTTCAAGGAGCTTGCCTTCTTTTTCAAAGAGTTCTAGCTGATCCGCAAGTTCTGCTTGAATCTTGCTAATGGCTGTTTCCATATAATCATCACTGGTCACAAAGTGCGTAGCAGGGAAAATTGCCAAGTGATCCACTTCTCCCAAGACCTGCCCTGTCAGAGCCTCAATCTCACGAATCCGATCAATCTCATCACCGAAAAATTCCACTCGAAAGGCATGCTCGTCTCGGCTAGCTGGGAAAATCTCGACCACATCGCCACGGACACGGAAACGTCCACGCTGAAAGTCAATATCATTGCGCTCAAACTGAATATCGACCAAATCATTGAGCAGCTTATCTCGTGAGATTTCAAGCCCTGGACGCAGGCTCACCACGCTATCCGCATATTCCTTGGGCGAACCCAGACCGTAGATACAAGAGACAGACGCCACCACAATCACATCGTTACGCTCTAAAAGCGCTGAGGTTGCCGAGTGGCGAAGTTTATCGATCTCATCATTGACCGAGCTGTCCTTTTCGATATAAGTATCACTAGACGGCACATAGGCTTCTGGCTGGTAGTAATCATAGTAGGAAACGAAATACTCGACGGCATTTTCGGGGAAAAATTCCTTGAACTCGCCGTAGAGCTGTCCTGCCAAGGTCTTGTTATGGGCGATAACAAGGGTCGGCTTATTCACCCGAGAAATGACCTGACTCATGGTATAGGTCTTCCCTGTCCCTGTTGCTCCTAGTAAAATCTGAGCTTTTTCGCCCCCCTCAATATTATCAACCAAGGTCTCAATCGCCTCTGGTTGATCACCTGAAGGCTGGTATTTGGACACTAATTTAAACTTATTATTTGTTATTCTATCAATCATAGGTTACCTCTTTCTTCTATTTTATCATAAGTTTTTAGTCAGGTCATTTTTCATCTCTAAATCACTTCATGTCATGTTATCTTACATGAGAAATATTAAAATTTGCCAAAAACAGTTTTTTTTGCTATAATCGTAAACATATCTTATAGAAGGAGACAACCATGAAGAAAAAAATACTAGCATTATTGCTGTTTTTATTTCCAATCTTGGCTGTGAGCAGTATAAATGCTGACACGATCAAAATCGTTTCAGACACTGCCTATGCCCCATTTGAATTTAAAGATTCAGACCAAACTTACAAAGGAATCGACGTTGATATTATCAACAAAGTAGCCGAGCTTAAAGGCTGGGATATTGATATGACTTTCCCAGGCTTTGATGCCGCAGTAAATGCTGTCCAAGCAGGACAGGCTGATGCCATCATGGCAGGAATGACCAAGACAAAAGAACGTGAAAAAGTCTTTACCATGTCAGATACCTACTATGATACCAAGGTCGTCATCGCAACCACCAAGGCAAATACCATAAGCACCTATGAACAACTCCGTGGCAAGACTGTCGGAGTCAAAAACGGTACAGCTGCACAGCGCTTCCTTGAAAAAATCAAGGACCAATATGGCTTTACCATCAAAACCTTTGATACAGGTGATTTGATGTACAACAGCCTCTCAGCTGGTGCGATTGATGCTGTTATGGATGATAAGCCAGTTATCGAATACGCTATCAATAAAGGTCAAGACCTCAAAATCGATATGGACGGTGAAGCAGTCGGTAGCTTTGCCTTTGGGGTGAAAAAAGGAAGCAAATACGAATACCTCATCACTGAGTTCAACGAAGCTTTATCCCAAATGAAAAAAGACGGTAGCCTAGAGCAAATCATCAGCAAGTGGACTTCATCAAGTGAAAGTGCAACAACCACTACTCCAGAAACCACTACACCAGCTGGACAAAAGGCTACACCTGTCAAAGCCAAATATACCATCGTCAGCGATTCGTCATTTGCACCTTTCGTTTTCCAAAATGACAACAATCAATACACTGGTATTGATATGGACTTGATTAAGGCGATTGCCAAAGACCAAGGTTTCTCAATCGACATTAGCAATCCTGGTTTTGACGCTGCCTTAAATGCGATTCAATCAGGTCAAGCAGACGGTATGATTGCAGGTATGTCTGTAACCGACGCCCGCAAAGAAACCTTTGATTTCTCAGAGCCTTACTACACGTCTAATGCCATCCTTGCAGTAAAAGAAAATAGCAAGATTAGCAGCTACGAAGAGTTAAAAGGAAAGACTGTTGGCGTTAAAAACGGTACAGCTTCTCAAACCTTCCTTACAGAAAACCAAGACAAATACGGTTATAAAATCAAGACTTTTGCAGAAGCTTCAGCTATGTACGATAGCCTCAATGCTGGATCTGTCGTAGCGGTTATGGACGACGAACCTGTTGTCAAATACTCTATCAGCCAAGGTCAAAAATTAAAAACCCCTATCGCTGGGACTCCTATCGGAGATATGGCATTTGCTGTGAAAAAAGGCAGCAATCCTGAACTGATCGAAATGTTCAACAACGGACTTGCCAACCTAAAAGCAAGCGGTGAGTATCAAGCAATTCTTAATAAATACCTCGCTAAAGAATCTTCATCTGAAGCAGAAGCAGTCGATGAAACAACTATTCTAGGACTGCTTAAAAACAATTATAAACAGCTCTTGAGCGGACTTGGTGTCACACTTGCTCTTGCCCTTGTATCCTTTGCTATTGCCATTGTCATCGGGATTATCTTTGGAATGTTCAGCGTAAGTCCTATCAAAGGTCTTCGCATTCTTTCTGAAATCTTTGTCGATGTCATCCGTGGGATTCCACTCATGATTCTTGCAGCCTTTATCTTCTGGGGGATTCCAAACCTCATCGAATCAATGACTGGCCAACAAAGCCCAATCAATGACTTTGTTGCAGGAACTATCGCCCTTTCTCTAAACGCAGGAGCGTACATCGCGGAAATCGTCCGTGGGGGGATTCAAGCCGTACCATCTGGACAAATGGAAGCCAGCCGCAGCCTTGGAATTTCTTACAGCAAGACTATGAGAAAGATTATTCTTCCACAAGCGACTAAGATTATGTTGCCAAACTTTGTCAACCAATTTGTCATTGCACTGAAAGATACAACCATCGTATCGGCTATCGGTCTTGTGGAACTCTTCCAAACAGGGAAGATCATCATCGCACGAAACTACCAAAGTTTCAAAATGTATGCGATTCTTGCAGTCTTCTACCTCATCATTATCACGCTCTTGACTAGACTAGCAAAACGCTTAGAAAAGAGGATTAAATAATGGCAAAACTAAAAATTGATGTCAATGACTTGCACAAATACTACGGGGAAAACGAAGTCTTAAAAGGCATTACCACTAAATTCTACGAAGGCGATGTGGTTTGTATCATCGGACCTTCTGGTTCTGGAAAATCCACCTTCCTACGCAGTCTCAATCTCCTTGAAGATGTGACTAGCGGTCATATCACCGTCAATGGTTATGATTTGACAGAAAAGTCAACCAATGTCGATGTGGTCCGTGAAGATATCGGAATGGTCTTTCAACACTTCAACCTCTTCCCACACATGACGGTTTTAGAAAATATCACATTTGCCCCAGTTGAGCACAAGCGTTACAGCCAAGCTGAGGCTGATAAGATCGGTATGGACTTACTGGAGAAGGTAGGGCTTGCAGACAAGGCAGATGCAATGCCAGATAGCCTTTCTGGAGGTCAGAAACAACGTGTAGCCATTGCAAGAGGGCTTGCAATGAATCCAGACATTATGCTCTTTGATGAACCTACATCAGCCCTTGACCCTGAAATGGTCGGCGATGTATTAAACGTTATGAAAGAGCTAGCTGAGCAAGGCATGACCATGATTATCGTCACACATGAAATGGGATTTGCCCGTCAAGTGGCGAACCGCGTGATTTTCACCGCAGACGGTGAATTCCTTGAGGACGGTACACCTGACCAAATCTTTGACAATCCGCAACATCCGCGTCTCAAAGATTTCTTAGACAAAGTCTTAAATGTCTAGTGGATTGACACTAGATTATCACTAAAAAATCCGTTTGGAACAAATTTCCAAACGGATTTTTATAGTTGTTTAGTTTTGATTTAGTACGAGGCAACGAGTCGCAGGCATAACTAGAGTTAGGCAAGATGAGTTAACGACGTAATAAATTAAAACTAAATGACTATACTATTCACATTCAAATAGAGACTATTTACTCCCTTCATCGTACAAAATAGTCTTGGTTTCAGCGATACAGTGGCGGTCCTCATCCCAATAATGAATCCGCTCAAACGATCCTTTTCGCCAATAAAGTGGAAGGCGCTCTCGAATATCATCCTGCATGTCTAGGCTATCTAGTTCCTTGATAGACCACCATTTGGGTTGCCCTTCTCGTGATTCACTGAGTAATTCCCCTTCAAAGTCCTCGCAGAGAAAATCATAATAGACATAGCGCTCTGGCTTTTTTGGATTGGTAAAGCCAGAAATGCCCTTGAGTTGCAAATTGAGAGCTGTCAAGCCTGTCTCTTCCTTTAATTCTCGCTTAGCAGCCTCAAAGAATGACTCTGGAAATTCAATCTTTCCACCTGGCTGAATCCAGCCCTTAAGATCATCATGCTGGCGATTGAGTAACAGAACTTGATCGCCTTTTTTTACACAAATATTGACATAATTTACAATGTTTTCTGCCATCCTAGCCTCTTTTCTGAACATAACTGCTCACAGGATAGTCACAGCTATCTAGCCATCCTTTTTCCCCCTGCACCATTTGGGCTAATTCATAGCCAATTAAAGGCCCTGTTGTCAAACCTGAGGAGCCTAAACCACTCGCCACATACAATGCTTTTTCATGGGGAACTGAGCCGTAAAAAGGCGAAAAATCGCTCGTATAGGCACGAATACCCACGCGCTCACGAATCTTACTAGCTTGTGCTAATACTGGATAATAGATCATCGCTTCTGCTTCCAAAGCTTCTAAAACAGCTTGCTCTGGTGTGAGGTCAAATCCACGGTCATTCTCATGGCTAGCTCCAACACTCATCTTGCCACCAAGAAAAGGAATGATATCTAGCTCCCCCTCTGGCATGACGACAGGATAATCATTTGTCTCCATCTCTAACTGATAATCTCGTAACTGCCCTTTTTGCGGTCTGACATCGACCTCATAGCTCAAAGGAGACAAAAGCTGACCCAACCAAGCCCCTGCTGTCACAAGCACACAGTCAAACAGCTGTCCGTCCACCTCATAGCCATCTGGAGTACGCTGTAAGCATACCTTTTTCTTTATCTTTGTCACTCCACTTGCAGCAAGAAGAGTTGAGGTCAGCTGGCTCCCTTCCACACGTGCACCACCGCTCGCATATAAAAGCTTCTCAAACCCTTGTAGACTTGGAAAGACAGCGTTCACTTCTTCTCTATTGATGATTTTCAGCTCTCCGATTAAAGGAGATTCTGTTCGTCTGCTCTTCCCCAATTCATAGAGTTCTTCTAGTTTCTCTTCATTTTTCTTGAGAAGATAGACACCTGATTGTTGGTAAAAATCTGTTGAAAAACCATCAGCTTTTAAATCTTCTACCAATGTCTGATAAAAATCTGCTCCCAAACGAGCCATTTTGTACCAGGCTTTATTGCGGCGCTTAGAAAACCACGGGCTGATAATTCCTGCTGCTGCCTTGGTTGCCTGCCCCACTCCCTCATCAAACACTGTCATCTCATAGTCTGTTACTTTTGAAAGATAATAGGCAGCGGTTGAGCCGACAATGCCCGCTCCGATAATTGCAATTTTCTTCATCCTGACTCCTAAAGATGGGAGAATGGATTGGTACTAGCTTGACTAGCCAAAATGTCCACGTCCCACTTCTCCTCTTTTTTCCATTCTTCAAACAAAGCTGCTAAACGACTGACAAAGAGCACCTCAATATAATGACCCGGATCAAGCGCCAAGAGCCCTTCTGATAGCATATCTTGCGCCGTATGGTAGTAAATATCTCCTGTGATATAGACATCTGCTTGCTTTTTCACAGCATCGCGGAAAAAAGAATCCCCACTACCACCACAAATGGCCACTCTCTCAATCATCTTCTCTTCATCATTCCCGTAGGAAATCATGCGCAAACTATCAAGTCCAAAGACTTCCTTAACTTTCTGAGCAAATCTTCCAAAAGACTGAGGAGAAATCCGTCCAACCCGCCCAATGCCTTCATTGGGAGCTATCTCACGCAAGACATCTTCCACCTCAACCTCCAGCAATTCGCAGAACCAATCATTCAAACCACCTTTGACCACATCAATATTGGTATGACTGACATAAACAGCAATATCGTGCTTGATTAAATCCATATAGATTTGATTTTGAGGACTGTCCGCACAGAGATGTTTAATCGGTCGAAAAATCGGAGCATGTTTGACAATCAACAAATCCACTTGTTTTTCAATCGCTTCCTGAACGGTCTGCTCTCGTACATCTAAAGCCAACATGACTTTTTTAATATCCTTGTTAAGAGTTCCAATCTGAAGCCCTACACTATCGCCCTCCATTGATAATTCCTGAGGGCAAAAAGCCTCATAGCGTTTGATAACATCACTTGCTAACATCTAAAATCTCCTTGATTTCTTGAATCTTATGAGCCAGTTGACTCCGCTCTGTTTCATGCTTTTCAGGAATACGAGACAGGGCTAGACTGAGCTTTTCCTGCTCCTGCTGCCATTTTTGCTGAAAAATAGCTGATTTTCCCTTTAGCAAATAAGGACCAAAGCTCAATTCTTGGCTCGAGAGCGTTTGTTCTCCTTTTTCAGCCACTAAAATTTCATAGATTTTCCCAGCTTCTTCTAAAATGTCTTCTGCCACAATTACCCAGCCATGTGTATTTAGCCAGCTACGAAGTCGTTTTTCATGGTTATTGGGCTGTAAAATCAAGCGATTCAGGCCCGATAGCTTTTCTTCATCAGCAGCGAGAATTTCTGAAATCAAGCGTCCTCCCATTCCTGCAACTACCAAGGTATCCATCTCATCATCCTTATCAAAAGCCTCTAAGCCATTAGCCAAACGAACCTCAATCTTTTCTGTCATCAAGTGATCCGCCACATTTTGGCAAGCCGACTGGTAAGGACCTGCCACCACTTCACCTGCCACTGCTTTTTCTAGCGCTCCTTTTTGCATGAGATAAATCGGAAGATACGCATGATCACTCCCCACATCTACTAATCTTGCTCCAGGAGGAACAAAGCTTGCCACAGCTGCCAATCGTTTTGAAATCTGTTTTTTTTGCATATCACTTCTCATTTCTAGTCTAATCCTCTCTAGTATAGCATGTTTAGAGACAGAAAAAAAGAGGAGAAGGTCTCCCTTTCCTCTTCGGATGGATTATTTAGCTGCTGCGTACAGTTCATCTACCTTATTCCAGTTAATCACTGAGAAAAATGCCTTGATATAATCTGGACGTACATTGCGGTATTTGACATAGTAAGCATGTTCCCACACATCCAAGCCCAAGATTGGTGTTTTACCTTCTGAGATTGGTGTGTCTTGATTAGCTGTTGAGGTTACTTCTAGCTTGCCTTCTTTGTTCACCACAAGCCAAGCCCAACCAGAACCAAAACGAGTCGTTGCTGCTTGTGTGAAAGCTGCTTGGAATTCTTCAAAAGAGCCAAATGTTGCTGCAATATCTGCCGCAAGCTCAGCAGATGGTTCAGTTGTTGCAGGTGTCATAAGCTCCCAGAAAAGAGCATGGTTCAAATGACCACCACCATTATTGATAACCGCTTGGCGGATATCTGCTGGGATAGACTCCACATCTGCCAAGAGTTTTTCTAGGTCCTCACCGATTTCAGGGTGTTTTTCAAGAGCAGCATTGACATTTGCTACATAGGTCGCATGGTGTTTGTCATGGTGCAAATGCATGGTTTCCGCATCAATATAAGGCTCCAAAGCATCATAAGCATAAGGAAGGTCTGGTAAAATAATCGCCATTGGTATTCTCCTTTTCGATTTCTTCTATAAAAATGATAACGCAATCACCTCAAATGTTCAAGAGATTTGTTTAGAAATTCTCTTGAGCAATCTTTAAAAGCGCAAGGTCAAAAAGATAATCCTTGTCATAAACTCCAGATTTAATCTGATAATCTGTCTCAATCAAGCATGAAATAGCATTTTGTAAAAAGGACAAGCTGAGCCTCCGACTATCTCGCAACGCATATTTAACCTGATAAGGATTGACTTTTCGACCGAGATACTGAGACAAGTCTGAGGCTATCTGCACCTCACTCCTTGCTTCTTTTGACAATAGCTTAACTTGAAGGAAAGTCCGAAATTGTCCTAACATAATGGCAATCAGCTTGATTTCATCCTCACCTTGCAGTCGCAAATCTTGCACCAAGCTCCTTGCTAGATCAATCTTTCGACTTAAAATCAGCTGAGTCAGATCAAAGATATTGTCCTGAAGCGTCTTTGGAATAGCTTCGACAATATCCTCCGACGAGATTGTACCCGTCTCTTTATAGCTCTCTAAAAAGGCTAGATTTTTGCTCATTTCACTGAATTGAAAACTGGATTTAAGCAGCAATTCCTCAAAAACCTGTGGAGCAAATTGGAGTCCTTTTTCATGAGCCAGCTGGCTAAAATAATTCCGAATCTCTTCTTCTTTAGGCTCATTTGCCTCTATGAGCTTACCATCTCGCTTGAGTAATTTGACCAAGCGCCGTTTGCTGTCTAGTTTTCCTTCTGAAAAGATAATCAAGCGAGTCGTCGGAACTGGCTCCTCCAAGTAAGCCTCAAAAGCCTTTAAATCCTCATCAGACAGATAGCGCTTTTTAGCAGTGGTCAAATCAAGAAAGTGATCCAAAATCACCAACTTTTCATCCTCAAAAAAGGGCAGGCTAATCAAATCATTTTCCACATCAGAGTACTGCGCCTCTTTCATATCAAAATAAGAGATATTCAAGTCTGCGCGATCATAGCCTATCTTATCCAGAAACACACGCTTTAGCTCTTCAAACTGACCCACATCATCACCTGTCAATACCGTTAAACTAGGCAAATTTGCCCTTGTTAGGGTTTGAATGGTCTCAATTGCTAACATGGTTATCTTCCTACTTACTGATCAATTCAGTTCCAAAGGCATCTTGCTTGATTTTCTTTGCTTTCATCAAACCTCCCAAGGCTTTTTTGAATTGACCTTTTGAAATGCCAAAAACTGCCTTGATGTCTGCTGGATCTGACTTGTCATTTAAGGTCATAAAACCACCATTGCTTTCCAGATAGGTCAAAATCATCTGAGCATCGTTTTCCAACATTTCAAAGGAACGTGGTTTGATAGACAGATTTAACGTGCGATCAATGTCTCTAAAACCAATCACACGCGCATCCAAGACCTGCCCAAGGCGTGGTTCTGCATAGCGTTCACTGGGATGAATAAAGCCAAGCATATTATTTTCAGGCAAGTAGACAAACGTACCAGATAGCTTCAAGCGATAGACAATAGCTGGCCAATTTTGATTGTGCATATTGTCATAGGCAGGCTTAGCTAGGCGCTGAAAATCCATCTGATCAGCCAAAATTCCCCAAATGCGGTCCTTGCTGTCCACTTCATATCGAATGTAGAGTTTGTCTCCTTTTTTAGGCCACAATTCTTTTAGCTCTGGTAAAATATCCAAAGACACCACCACTTGCTTATCCGGAAGCCCAGTATCCACAAACACTCCTAAATCCTTGCGGACATCTGTCACTTCTCCCCAGCCAAACGTTGTTTGCGTCGTTGCTACCTCACGCGTTGTCAAGCGTAATTTTTGCTTATAATCCGTATAAGCAAAGCCTTTGACACTTTCTCCAATCGCATGCTCACCTTCTGCCTTATCAAGAGCATAGGTCGCTCCATCCTTTTGGACAAAGTAAAACTGAGCATTTTCATCAATAATCATCCCTGTAATAAAGGTTGCTAGATTTGTATTCATCATTTTCTTTCTATTTTGAGTATTGTTTATACAAAAGACGGTAAAACTGTTTTAGCCAATCTTTCATAAACAAAAGGCAGGGAAACCTCCCTGCCCCATAACATTACACTTCCAACAACTCTTTTTCTTTGGTTGCTGTCATTTCATCGATATGTTTCACGGCATCATCCGTTACTTTTTGGATGTCTTTTTCAAGACCTTTCAATTCATCTTCTGTAATTTCTTTGGCTTTTTCTTGCTTTTTCGCTTCATCCATAGCATCACGGCGGATATTACGGATAGCAATTTTTGCATTTTCGCCCACTTTTTTCACTTCTTTGGCTAATTCTTTCCGTGTTTCCTCTGTCAAGGCTGGAATCACCAAGCGAATGACAGAACCATCACTAGCTGGCGTAATTCCCAAGTCAGAAGCGTTAATCGCACGTTCAATGTCTTTCACGGATGACTTATCAAATGGAGTCACCAAAAGCACACGCGCTTCTGGAATCGTGATAGAAGCGATTTGATTCAAAGGCGTATCCACCCCGTAGTATTCTACACTGATACGATCCAACAAACTCGCATTAGCACGACCTGCACGAATCCCTCCAAACTCACGCGCCAAACTCTGATGAGAATGCGACATTCTCTCTTTTGCTTTTTCTACAATTGTATTTGCCATTTTTTCTTCTCCTTATTGTTCAATAATTCATTTCACCTGGGACCAAGATATCCCAGCTAATTCCAAAACGATCGATGACATGTCCACATTCGTCTCCCCAGTCTTGTAGAGAAAAGGGAAGGATAACCTCTCCATCCTCAGCTAATTGACTAAAGATAGACTTCGCTTTCTCCTGACTATCGAATGCAGCCACTAAACTGATAGAAGAAAAGCGATTCGAAACTTTTTCATCCACATCACTAGCTGACATCAATAAGCCACCCAAGTCAAGACAGGCATTGATCAGATGGTTCGTATCAGGATCTACCAATACAGGTCCAACAAAGTCTGTCTCAAATACTTTCGTGTAAAAGGTCATTGCTTCTAAAGCTCTACCGTTAAAACGAAGATAGACATTTACTTTCATCGTTGTCTCCATTATAAATTGTTTGAAACTGTTGTTCCGATTTGTTCCCCAAAGACCACACGTTTAATATTGCCTGGCTCATTCATATTAAAGACGACAAGGTCAATATCATTATCCATAGAAAGGGTAGAAGCTGTTGAGTCCATGATTCGTAAACCTTTGTTAATCACATCACGGTGGGTCAACTCATCAAATTTCACAGCTGTCTTGTCTTTTTTCGGATCGGCATTATAAACACCGTCCACCCCATTTTTCGCCATGAGAATCGCTTCTGCTTCAATCTCAGCTGCACGAAGAGCTGCAGTGGTATCTGTTGAAAAATAAGGAGAACCCGTTCCAGCTCCAAAAATCACAATACGACCTTTTTCCAAGTGACGAAGGGCACGTCCTCGAACAAAGGGCTCTGCTACCTGCTGCATGGCAATTGCTGTCTGCACTCGCGTATCAACTCCGACTTGCTTAAGAGAGTCTGCCATAACGAGGGCATTCATCACCGTTCCAAGCATACCAGTGTAGTCTGCCTGCACACGATCCATACCAGCTTCTGCTGCTGGCTCCCCACGCCAAAGGTTTCCACCACCAATTACCAAGGCAATTTCAATTCCTAGACTATGAACTTCTTTAATCTCTTCTGCCATTTTTTGAACAGTGGCAATATCGATCCCCACACCACGTTCACCCGCTAAGGCTTCACCAGATAGTTTAATCAAAATACGTTTATATTTAGGATTTCCCATTTTTACTCTCCTTATTTTATCTTTATTATTTTACCACATTTTCTGGCTTTTATATAGCGAAATTCCTCAATTTCTGAAAAATTCTCCAGAAAAAAACTCTGCTAAAAGCAGAGCTTCTCATTATAGTGAGTTTGTATCAACCTTGATTCCGATACCTTGAGTAGTCGTGATGGTAAGGTTAGTCATGTAAGTCCCTTTGGCAGTAGCTGGTTTTGCTTTTACCATTACTTCATGGAAAGCTTTGAAGTTTTCAACCAATTTATCTGCATCAAATGATACTTTACCGATAATTGCTTGTACGTTACCTGCTTTGTCAGCACGGTAAGTAATTTTACCACCTTTAGACTCTTCAACTGCTTTTGCAACATCCATTGTTACAGTACCAGTTTTAGGGTTTGGCATCAAGTTACGAGGTCCAAGGACACGTCCAAGACGTCCTACAAGTGCCATCATATCAGGTGTTGCGATAACAACATCAAAATCCAACCAACCGTCGTTGATTTTTGCAACAAGGTCATCTTCACCTACGAAATCTGCACCTGCTGCTTTTGCTTCTTCAGCTTTTGCACCACGTGCAAAAACAAGAACGCGTTGAGTTTTACCAGTTCCGTTTGGCAATACCATTGCACCACGGATTTGTTGGTCAGCTTTACGAACGTCGATATTCAAGTTATAAGCAACTTCT
Organism: Streptococcus pneumoniae; assembly: GCA_040719455.1. Classification (NCBI taxonomy): domain Bacteria; kingdom Bacillati; phylum Bacillota; class Bacilli; order Lactobacillales; family Streptococcaceae; genus Streptococcus; species Streptococcus pneumoniae. Next base: position 916,793 of record JBFDTN010000001.1, read on the forward strand.
ACAGTTGCATCAAATTTTGCAAAGTTAGTTTCTTTTGCAAGAGCCACAGCTTCTTCTACGCTGTATGCTTTTGTGCTGTCGATTTTTTCAAGAGCAGCACGAAGTTGTTTGCTTTTTTTAGCCATTTTCTATTCTCCTTGTAAGTAGTGGTTCAATCGATTTTCATCTCCCACGTCACTCATCAGAAATGATGAAGTCTTGCGGGTTTTCGGGATGTTATTGATTAGTCAACAACAGTGAATCCCATAGAACGAGCAGTACCTTCGATCATACGCATTGCAGACTCAATGTTTGCAGCGTTCAAATCTGGCATTTTAGTTTCAGCAATTTCTTGTACTTGTGCACGAGTAACTGTTGCAACTTTCGTTTTATTTGGTGTACCTGAACCTTTTTCAACACCTGCAGCTTTTTTCAAAAGAACAGCAGCTGGTGGTGTTTTCGTGATGAATGTAAATGATTTATCTTCATACACTGAGATAACAACTGGGATGATCATACCAGCTTGATCAGCTGTACGAGCGTTAAACTCTTTTGTGAATCCCATGATATTGATCCCTGCTTGACCAAGTGCTGGTCCAACTGGTGGAGCTGGTGTCGCTTTACCGGCAGGAATTTGCAATTTTACAAGTTTTTCGACTTTTTTAGCCATTTTAAAAAATCCTCCTTTGTGGTTTTTGCGGTAATGGTTAGATTTTTACCTCCCACAAGTATGCCCTTTGACATACCTTATTAGTCTAGCATATTCAAAAAAGAAATGCAAGAATTTTGTAAGGATATTTTAAAATATTTTTGGATAAAATCCTCTTCTTTACTTTACATTCTCCTCATTTCTTTATACAATAAGATTATGACAGTCTTAAAAATTGCAGCCGTTTTATTTATTTTTTTAACGCTCATCGTATCTATTATTATTGCAAAAGTATTTCGCCTAAGAAAGTTCGGAATGAATTTTGCCGACTTGGCTTTTCCCCTGTTTGCTTTGGAATTTTACGTCATTTCGGATAAATCCTTTTACCATAGCTGGCTTCCGCAGTTAGGCTTTTCGCTTTCTCTGCTCGCTATTACTATCATCCTTTATTTTTTACGAAAAAAGCGCTCTTTTTACTATCCAAAGTTCTTTAAATTCTTCTCTCGAGCAGGGTTTATCCTGACTTTCTTTCTCTACTTAGCCTTGGTTATCACTCTCTTTTTACAAACATAAACAGCTAGTTCTATCTGAACTAGCTGTTTTTTCTTATGAGGCTTCTGTCTCAAACTTGTATCACTCTCTTACTCATGAATCTCTAAGGGAAGACCATCTGGGTCAAAAAAGAAAGCCATCTTCTTCCCATCAAAGTCATCATAGCGCAATTCAGTATGTGAAATACCTAGCTCATCAAACTCCGCCAGGCAAGCCTCGACATCTCGCACCCGAAAAGCCAAATGCCGTAAGCCTGTATGTTCTGGATTAGGAAGAGCAGGGCGCAAGGGGGCATCTTCCTTGATAAAGATTTCAAGTACCAAGTCTCCTTGTACAACATTCATCAAAATATCCTTTTTTTCAGGTCTGTGATATTCATCCCGTAGCTGAAAGCCTAATTTCTCAATATAAAAAGTTTTAGTCTTCTCATAATCGTGTCCGATAATGGCGATGTGATGTGTCTTTGCTAAATCCATATATCTCCTACTCTTGTTGCAGTACTTTTCGTGGTTTCGTGCCTTCTGCTGATCCGATAACTCCTGCTGCTTCTAACTCTTCCATAAGACGTGTTGCTCGGTTAAAACCAACCGACAAACGGCGTTGAATCATGGAAGCACTGGCTTTTTGCGTTTCAATGACAAGGGTCTTTGCGTCTTCAAAAAGCGGATCCCCAGCATTGCCATCACTAGAATTCCCGTCAAAGTCTCCTTCTGTAACCTCACCTGGATCAAAGGATTCATCATACTCTGCTTCCGCTTGATTTTTGATAAAGTCAACAATCCGCTCTACATCATCATCTGAAATGAAGGAACCTTGCAGGCGCACCGGATGATTTTCATCAATCGGTTTAAAAAGCATATCTCCGCGTCCCAATAGTTTTTCTGCCCCATTTTCATCTAAAATAGTCCTGCTATCTGTCCCACTTGATACCGCAAAGGCAATCCGAGAGGGAACATTTGCCTTAATCAAGCCAGAGATGACATCAACCGACGGACGCTGCGTCGCTAGAATCATGTGAATACCAGCTGCACGCGCCTTTTGACCCAAGCGAATGATGGCATCCTCAACTTCCTTGCTTGCGACCATCATGAGATCCGCCAACTCATCGACAATGACGACAATCAACGGCAGAGGAATCTGCTTGTACTCTGTCTGAGCATTGTATTCTTCCACCTTAGCATTAAAGCCTGCAATGTTTCGTGCCCCTACTTTTGAGAACAATTCATAACGATTTTCCATTTCATCGACCACCTTTTGAAGAGCCCGCGAAGCTTTTCGAGGATTGGTCACAACTGGAATCAAAAGGTGTGGAATGTCATTATAAACAGAAAGTTCAACCATTTTGGGGTCCACCATCATAAACTTAACCTGATCTGGGCGTGCTTTCATGAGAATGCTGGAAATGATACCATTAACCGCTACCGACTTCCCTGAACCAGTTGACCCTGCTACTAACAGATGAGGCATTTTTGCCAAATCAAAGGAACGAGATGAGCCATTCACAGCCTTTCCAAGTGGAATTTCAAGAAGCTTCGTTGGATCTGTCTTTGACTGCTCCCAAAGCTCTCTAAAGGATACCGTTGCAACCTCAGAGTTTGGCACTTCAATCCCTACTAATGATTTCCCTGGGATAGGCGCTTCGATTCGCACATCCTTGGCTGCTAAAGCCAAAGCCAAGTCATCTGCTAGGTTGGAGATACGATTGACCCGTACACCGACTGCTGGCTTCACTTCATACTTGGTGACAGACGGTCCAATCTCTGCTCGCTCCACCGTCGCTTTAATTCCAAAGCTGGCAAAGGTTTCCTCCAAGATTTTGATATTTTCTCGAACGATTTTCTTTTCTTTGGATTGATTTTTAGGCTTATCCGGAGCAAAAAGCGATAGACTCGGTAACTTATAGTCCAAGTGCTCCTTGGGAGTAGGCGCAAAAGAGACCTCTATCTCCTCTCCCTCATCTTCCAAATCTGTCTCCTCATCAAATCCAGATGGTTCTTGCTCATCATAGTCCACAATCTCAGGTTCTACTATTTCTTCCATAATGACTGGCGTATGAGCGAGAACATCATCTTCAAAGATTTCGCCAGTTTCTATATCCACAGTCCTCTCAGTAAGCTCCAGCTCCTTTAAGCGCGCTTGTTCTTCTTTTTCTGCAAATTTCTTCTGACGCTTGATTTCTCGCTCTTGTTGCCACTCGTGAAAGCGTGTCATCGCATGCTCTGCCACATCATAAATGGACCATGGACTCATGAGAAGAGCACCTAATAAAATCAAGAGTAAGCCAATAAAATAAGACCCTATATTTGAAAATAAAAAGGCAATAGGTCCATATAAGATCGCTCCAAAGAGACCACCCCCAGCAAAGGACTTAACTTGAAAAGCCAATAGATCCGTCACAATCCGTGACAAGGTCGTAGAGAACACTTGTCCTTTGACATTCACTGCCATGACAAAATAAGCCTCAAAGATGAGAGCTAGACCTGCAAAAAAACTTAAAAAGCCAGACTTAGCTCCTTCGGTTTTATCTATCTTTTTAAAAGCAAAAAGATAGCACAAACTAGCTGCGATAAGGACATAGGCTAAACTTCCCACTAACAGTCGAATGAGATTATAAAGCGTCACTCCAACAGCTCCCAAACGAAGAGCCGCAAAAAGGAGTAAAAAAACTGCTAAAATCGTTAAAAGCATCCGTTTCAATGCTTTTTGCCGTTCCAATTCTGCCTTTGTCGGACGTCTCGTTGTCCGTGTATTTTTCTTCTTTTTCTGTGTTGCCATATCTTCATTATATCACATTTTAGACGCATACTCTATCAAAATCAAAGCAAAGGATTCCAACACGACATTGCATAGTTGTTTAGTTTTGATTTAGTACGAGACAACGAGTCGCTGGCATAACTTAGATTAGCTGAGGATTATTGCATAATCCCTATTTCCAACCTTAAACAGTCCACTGGACTGTTTAAGCAAGACGAGTTAACGATGTAATAAATGAAAACTAAATAACTATAACATCAAGAAAAAAACCTCGAAAGTAAACCTTTCGAGGCACATTGTTATTATGGATTCATAGATACATGAACGTGGTCAAAGTGGTTGGCTGTCACACCGCCACGATCTGGCATTGGATTCCAAGTATTAGCTGGTCCGTAGATGCTATCGTATGGTGCATAGAAACGTTGTTTCCAGATGATATAAGAAATATCCTTGCTTCCGATATTGTTAATCGCATAGTCTGCCACTTGATCTCCAAGCGCGCTATTATTTCCTACCATAAAGTCAACTGCCAATCCTTTACCATGGTCATCACCAGACCCTGGACGGTAGAGACTAAATGAAGTAATACCATAAGCACTTGCTACTTCTTCTTTGAAGGCTGCTGTTTGTGGTTGAAGCCCTGCATTTTCAGGATTTGCTGCCGCAATTCCTGCGTAATCTGTTGCCGCTGGAGCTGCATAAGTTGACTGAGCTGGAGCTGGTTGTGCCACTTCTGGAGTTGCTACTGTCGCTGGTTCACTAGCTACTGCTGGTTCTGACATTTCAACTGCTGGAGCTGCTACATCCATTTGAGGGGCTGATGGTGCTTCCTCTGTTACAGCTGGAGTTGTTGCTGGTTGAGTTGCTTCTACTGGCTGCTCTTCTTTCATCTCTTCAGAAGCTGGGGTTGCTTCAGCTGGAGCTGACGTTTCTACTGCTGCTGATTCATTTTCAACCGCTGGAGCTGCTGCATCCATCTGAGGGGCTGATGGTGCTGCTTCTGTTGCAGTAGGAGCTACTTCTGGTTGAGCTGCTTCTGGCTGCTCTTCTTTCATCTCTGCAGGAGCTGGGGTTTCAACTACTGGAGCTGCTGTTTCAGTCGCAGGCATAGAAGCTGTTACTTCTTCCACAGGTTTTGTCATATCCTCAACAACCACAGCTTGATCGTTAACAACGACTTGATTCGTATCTAAATCAGCCTTTGCAGTTACTTGCTCAGATACTGGTGCTGTTGCTGGAGTTTGAATTTCTACACCTGTAATTTCATTTTTTTCGTTTGATGTAATCGTCAAAACTGTATCAGGGTAAATCAAGTTAACATTTGCAATTTTATTGATATTTGCAAGAACATTCAAATCAAGATCAAAGGCTTCTGCAATCGTGCTCAATGTATCTCCGTATTTGACTGTGTAGCTTTGTTTATTCTCACTACGCATCATATCTGCCTTGATTTCTTCCACTGAACGTGGTGTCCAATCTTTCATCACTTCGTCTGCTTGAGCGCTGACTACTGGGGCAAATGATAATGCTAAAGTAGATAAAAGCATTGCTTTTTTATTCATTTTAAATTTCATGAAAAAATTTCCTCTTTCTTTTAGTACGAAACTATCATACCATACTTTTGAAAATTCGACAGCTTTTTTCTATCGTTTTTACAGAACTGTCTAATTCATGTAATATTTTGAAATATTTCCTATGTGTTCTGTCATTTATCACTTTGTTGTAACTTGATTTTTTACAGATAGGCTTTAATAAAAAATAGCATCATCTGAGCTAGAGCCATCATCTACTGGTAACACTGCCCATAAAATCAAATAAGGCAATAAACCTGCACCATAGACAAAGAATGCAATTCCCCAAATCAAACGAATTGGTGTTGGATCGCTGTCAAAATAATTGGCTACTCCTGCACAAACTCCTGCAATCTTCTTGTTTCGACCATCTCTCATCAATCGTTTTTTAGGCATGTATTTGTCCCCTTCGTTCTTTTTCTCTCTATTATAGCAAAAAACTGGCTAGCTGAGCCAGTTTTATAAGAATATTGCTACTAAAATTTCTTCTTGGGGTGGCGGTCAATCACCTCAGGATTTGCTGCAAGAACAGCTTCTCCCTTATCCGTCAATTTATAGCCTCGTACACTAAAGGCTTGAGCTAATTCATTTTCTGAAAAATGCTCTTTTAAGGCAAGGTTCAAGTCTGCTGCTTTCATCTTGGAGAGACCTGTAATGCCTTTCCTTTTTAAGATATTTTTCTTCATAGTCGCATTGAGATGATCAAGCGAATCAAAAGCTGTCTCCAGATAAGCATAGCCCTTGTCCACCAAATCCTCTAAGTGCTTTTTGGCATCAATACCATACGTGTACTCAAAATACTTAGGAAAAACAGAATCCGTTGTAAACGTATCAAACTGAATCCGCCACAAGAGAATAATATCCCCCGCCAAAAGTCCATCAGCTAATAGCTCCATATTGCGTTTAGGAACAGGCTTTGCATCAAGCAACCAAGTAGCCAAATCACGATCAGGTGCAATATAGGGCATACGGGCGTGGTCCTTATAAAGATCTTTTACCTGCTCTTCTGCTGTCACGTTTTATCCCACCTCCGTTGAGATTTGCCACATCATGCCAAACTTATCTTCTAAATTCGCATAGGCAGGGCTCCAAAATGTTTCCTGCAATTCCAAATGAATCTTACGAGCATCTTGGCTCAATTTGCCGTAAATCTCTTGGGCACTTTCGATGCTATCCACGATAATCGCAGCGGTCATATTGTAGCCATGCTTGTAGGTAAAGTCAGGATTTTCATCTGAAATCATCAACCGTTGCTCACCAACTTTCAACTGGGCATTCATCAAGAGATGAGCGCGATCAGCTGGGCAATCTGGAATTTGTTCACCCCATGTGATAGAAGATAGAACTTCTGCACCAAGGGCATCCTTGTAAAATTCCACTGCTTCTTGTCCGTTACCATCTGTCACCAAATAAATTTCTAGTGCTTTAATCATATTATTTCCTCATTTTCTTTTTCTAACAGCTATCCTACAAAGAACAACATCACCCCGTATTCAATTGGTCTGTCCTTATTATACTACATTTCTTACAAAGTTAAAACTAAAACACCCTAAACCTCTACTGCCTTTTAAAATCAAGAAATCGTGTCCCTTGAAAACTTAATTCTCCCTTATCTCCCTCGGCTAATAGACCATAGAGTTCTCCGTCTACCCAGAATTCTTTACGCTCACCAGCTCCCCATTCAAAGGTAACATAATAACGCGTTGAAGCATAGCGCCCACGACGAAGATCAGTTCTTTTGCCAATCAAGTTAGCCTGATACACTTCTTTTTTAGCTGCATTATTTTTTAACTCTTCGCTCATGGACTTTAGAATTGTCCAAAACAGACCAATCAAAAAAAGAGAGAGAATCACAAAAATAGCCATTTTGTTATCATCATATGGATTCATCTTCCTTTTATCTCCTTCTGAAATCAAGGAATCGTGTCCCTTGAAAGCTTAATTCTCCTTTGTCCCCCTCCACTGATAAGGCATAGACTTGGCTTTTCACTCGAAATTCTCTACGTTCGCCATTTATCAACTCAAAGGTCAAATAGTAGGACGTATAGGCAGTTTCGCTACCACCGACATGCATTCGCTTACTAATGACTGTCGCTTCTGCTACTTCTTGAGGAGACGTGCTATTTTTCATTCCTTCAAAAATGCTAGTAGCCACCCTCCATAGAAAAATGCCCAAAATAGTGATAACAATAAATAAAAACCATGTTGGCATCATTGAAACTGGATCCATATTCCTATCCTACCTTTCATTGTTCTTATTATAACAAATTTTACTAAAAAACAACAGTTTCATCCAATTTTTGAAAAAGAATCCAATTCGTGCTACAATAAGGATAATTCATCAACAGGAAAGGAAATCTATGAAAAAATTACTCTTACTGGGCTGCCTAGCAAGTCTCACCCTATCTGGCTGTACAGATGTAAAACGTGCCCTTCGAGGGGATAATTATGTGGATTCTAGCCTTGCAGCAGAGGCAAATACCAAAGCTTCTGAGCAATACGCCAAAGACCTCAAAGATGCCCTCACCAATAAAAATGCTGTCTTTCCTCAACTAAGTGATACAGTTGAAAAAGACCAAGCTGAAGTCAAGATTAAGACCACGGAAGGCGATATTCGGATTAAATTGTTTCCAACCTATGCACCTTTAGCCGTCGAAAACTTCCTCACTCATGCTAAAGAGGGCTATTACAACGGAGTGATTTTCCACCGCGTCATTAAAGACTTCATGATCCAAACAGGAGATCCAAAAGGAAATGGAACAGGCGGAGAATCCATCTGGAGCGGCAAAGACCCTAATATTGATAAGGGGCAAGGATTTAAAAATGAAATCTCACCTTATCTCTACAACATCCGTGGAGCCCTTGCCATGGCAAATGCTGGAGCTGACACCAATGGTAGCCAATTTTTCATCAACCAAAATGCGCAAAATCAAGCTGGAAAACTCTCACCACAGAAATACCCAGAAAAGATAATCAAAGCTTATGAAAAAGGTGGAAATCCAAGCCTAGATGGTGGATATACCGTCTTTGGACAAGTCATTGAAGGCATGGATGTCGTTGATAAAATCGCAGCCACAGAGACCGGAGAGCAAGACAAACCAACTTCTGATATCAAAATCGAAGGTATTGATATTATCAAAGATTATGATTTTATGAAATAACTATCTACTAAATCCAGCTAAAACTTAGTAGATTTTCCAAATTTGCCCCCAACATGATAAAAATAACGACTGATTCCTCAGTCGTTATTTTTATCCGTTATTCATATTCACACGATGCCATTCATTGATTACATAACAAATCTGACCGACTTGATACATCCCGACGGCACTCAAGACATTACTCTCTGGAGTTGTTCCTCCAAGCCCTGCGGTATAAAGAGAAACAAGATAAGGACTTTTCTCCATGATAATCGCATCAACATTCAAAGCCTCACGCACATAGCCAGGTTTTTGGTAGATGGTCACACCATTAACAAACATCTTATAGTACTCACCTGGAAAAGAAATACCGATAAAATTCAACAAATCTTGATATTTCTCTTGGTGCTTCCACAGATAGTCTAAAACTTGAATATAATAACTGGTTGTCGTTTTATTTTCTTGGCTAATAGTCGGGATTTCAGCAGATTTTGATTTTCCGTAGCGGTCAAACATACTAAATGCCTTTTCCATCCCTCCCAAACGCTCTGCAAGAGCATAGGCAGGAGTATTTTCCGAATATACAAGAGAGTATTCCTGCATATCTGGAATCGTCATCTCACCAGCAAATGCAGCTACATAATTATCATGCTCCCCTTCATATTCGTAATCCGTATGGGTAATATCAAATTTTTCTGTTAGAGAAAGCTTCCCTTTTTCAACCTCATCCACTACTAGCATATTAAGAGGAAGTTTATATGTGCTTCCTGCCGTCATTGGTTGCGTATCATTCAGCGAGAATGTGTCTCCAGTCGCTATATCTTGATAGGTAAAAGCAATGCTAGATGGATCAATTCCTGCTTCTGCAAGATAAGCTTGAACAACCTCTACCAAACCCATATTGGCATAGTCATAGTACAACCCATAGGACTCCATAGTCTCTCTGTCTGCTTCCATCACCGCCTGTTTTTCTTCCATCGTTTTAGGCTCTGCTTTGGCCGCATTTTTTTCTGTCTCTGTTGCCGTTGGCTTAATGAGATGGTCTCGCTCTACTACCTGTTTTAAGGTTTCATTGGCAGACTCGTTTCCTGTTGCCTTGGTTTCTTGACCCTTATATAAAAATAGGAAAAACAAAAGGCAAGATAAGCCCAATCCAACGCTTGCTAAAATCGTTACAATTTTTTTACTCATGGCATCTCCTAACTCCATTTATTATAAAAAATTCTTCCAAAAATGACAAGAAAAATGGCAAATTTTTTTACTAAAAAAATCCATAAAAAATAGATATGTAAAAAAGGCTTAGAACAGCCTTTTCTCTTACGGTACCAATCTCACTTCCCCTGTTTGGTAATTGAGAGCAATTCCTTTTTGAACATTAGGAATAAAGACATTAAACTCCAAACTGCCATCACTTGATTTGGCTTCAATCTGTGAACCTACTGGCACCAAATCTTGCTCAGTTTGATAAAGCAAAGTGACACGATAGCGCACTCGTTTATTCTGATCCAAAGCCTTTCGGACCTTGGTTTCATAAAAATTCTGCCCTGTTGAATCAGATCGATTCGCTTGATTTGCCCAGGCAGTTTGAACGGCAATATTTTCAGGATTGCTCGTTGAGGCATCAAAGCCCTTGAGATTACCAATCAGGGCATAGCCTAGTAAGTGCCCACGATCCACCGCATGACTATATTCGCCTGAGAGATTTCGCAACTGATGCCAGCCTGCAGGCGTCCAGCTGGTTGTGCCGTTACCTGTTTCTTCTCGCTTTTTATACTGGCGAGTAGCTTTTGTCATCAAGCTATTTGCCACAGTCGGAACTATCTTTCCACCGACGGTTTTGACCTTATTATCCGCATAAGGTTGACTGGCCACATTGGCGTTAAGATCCGTGTGATTGCTATTGACAACAAAAGCTCCTGCCCCATTCCACTCTAGTCCTCCTTTTACTTGCCTACGAATCGCGTCTGTTAGGACACTTTCAGCTAAGGCTTGATCAGGTGTTGCTACGCTTTCTGATCTAGTCTGCTGGACTTGTTCATTTGGGAGAAAGCCACCTTGGTCACCAATATAGTAGCCACCTGCCGCTAAGGCTAAACTAAGAAGCAGACCAACCAAGGTTTGCTGGCTTTTTTTTCTCATCTTTCTTGCCATGATTTCCTTTCTCATCACAGAAAAAGACCAAGCTCAGCTGTTACTAAGCTCTCTTAGCCTCTTCATTTTCCTGTAAATTTATCCACTAAACCTTGCCACTTTTCAGGAGATAAAATCGCCCAAGCATTCTCTCCATTGCCCACAAGGCTGTATCCAATCATCAGACCTGCACAAAAAAGAAGAAATCCCACAAAGAGAACCAAAGCGATCAACCCCAACTGTTTACCAATATATGAAAAATTAGCTTTCATCGTCGTCTTCCTTCACTCGTTGAATATCCGCTCCTAAACTTGCTAGCTTTTCATGGAAGCGATAATAGCCACGGTCCAAATGTTGAAGTTGACCAACCTTAGTCTCACCATTAGCTACCAAGCCTGTCAAAATAAGAGCTGCACTTGCTCGTAAATCTGTCGACATGACTTCCGCACCTTGGAGCTGCTGCCCGCCAACAATGCGTGCCGTATCTCGCATAATATCCGAGTGAAGTCCCATCCGACGCATTTCTTCTAGATGTTGGAAACGATTTTCAAAGACCGTTTCTGTCATGATAGACTCACCTTGCGCCACTGTCATCAAGGCTGTAAATTGCGCCTGCATATCCGTTGGAAAGCCTGGATGAGGTTGAGTTTTAACATGAACTGCTTTCAACTTACCAGACTCTGCTTGAATACGAATACCATTTTCTTCTTCTGTGACGGTCACACCCATTTCCTGCATTTTCGCAAGGAGCGGACGATTGTGCTCAAAAATCGCATCTTTTATAAGAACATTTCCTCCCGTCATCGCAGCTGCGACCATGAATGTTCCAGCTTCAATACGGTCTTGCACCACACTATGAGTCGCTCCGTGTAGCTCTTTCACACCTGTAATCGTCAAGGTCTCAGTCCCTGCACCGCGTACATCTGCGCCCATTTTATTGAGCAAGACTGCCAAATCGACAATTTCTGGCTCTCTAGCAGCATTTTCAATTACCGTTACACCATCAGCCAAGGTCGCTGCCATCATGATGTTTTGTGTCGCTCCCACGCTAGGGAAATCCATGTAAATATGCGCTCCGTGCAAACGGTCAGCTTTCGCTTCGATAAAACCAGCTGTTTGGTGAATTTCAGCACCCATGGCTTCTAATCCTTTTAAATGAAGATCAATCGGGCGACTCCCAATCGTACATCCACCTGGCATAGAGACCTTTGCATGACCATTACGTGCCAAAATCGGTCCTAATACCACAATAGAAGCCCGCATTTTGCTGACATACTTATAAGGAGCTTCTTCTGTAATTGGCTGGCTAGCATCCACTGTGATGACTTTCTTGTCTTGGTCAAAATCAACTGTCGTATGCAACCCACGCACCACATGATTCATAGTGAAGACATCTGATAAGACAGGAACATTGGTCAAGACAGTTTTTCCACTGCTTACCAAAACGGTCGCTGCAAGAAGAGGCAAGACTGCATTTTTTGCCCCTTCAATCTCCACTGTTCCCTCTAATCGTGTATTGCCACCTTTGATGACGATTTTATCCATAATTTCTACACTACTCTTTCTCATAAATTTGTTAAAAAAGCTTCTCTACCTAGCTGGTATAAGCTGATGAAAAATGAACTCAATAAATAGCCCATCATCACACTCAACAGAAAAATCAATAAACGAATTTTCACACTATTCTCAGCTGTTACTTTTAAATACTTGTCCCACTGCACGAGACTTGAGAGCAAATGAAAGGACAGATAGATAAAAAATAAATGACTACTGAGAATAAATACTAATTGAATCATAGACCTATTATACCAAAAATCTCTAAAAATCCAAATCTGCAACACTGAGCCTCAAAATACTAGATAGTAATATCAAAAAAATTCTTGCTTTATCAAGTATTTCTTAGTAAAATATACATATGAAACAAATGCTTGAACTTTTAAAAAAACACGAGCTAGATCTAAAGACAATGATTGTCTTTAAAAAAGCAGAAAGAACACTTCTACCTTTTGAAAATCGAACCTTTAAAGAGCACCAGCTCACACCGACTCAGTTTGCAGTATTAGAAACCTTATATAGCAAGGGAAATTTACGCATTCAAGATCTGATTGATAAAATTCTGGCTACCTCTGGTAATATGACAGTCGTCATCAAAAACATGGTCCGAGATGGTCTTATCTTTCGCACCTGTGATCCAAATGATCGCAGATCTTTTCTTGTCGGTCTGACTCCTGAAGGACGCACAAAGATCGAGGCGATCCTGCCTGATCATATTGCAAATATCCAGCAAGCCATGACTGTTTTAGATGAGCAAGATAAAAAAGATTTAATTCGTATTTTAAAGAAATTTAAAAATCTGAGCTAAATTATTGCTAATTAGTACTTTTTGTTGTAATATATTTTCATACAACAAAAAGGAGAAATACTATGTCTAAAAAAATCTTATTTATCGTCGGTTCCCTTCGCCAAGGTTCGTTTAACCACCAAATGGCACAAATAGCTGAAAAAGCCCTAGCTGGAGGTGCGGAAGTTTCTTACCTTGATTACAGCCAAGTTCCTTTGATGAACCAAGACCTTGAAGTTCCAGCACCTAGCGCTGTTGCTGCAGCACGCGAAGCAGTTCTCGCAGTAGATGCTATCTGGATCTTCTCACCTGTCTACAACTGGTCTATCCCAGGTGTTGTGAAAAACCTTCTTGACTGGCTCTCTCGTGCCCTTGATTTGTCTGATACGACAAGTGCTTCAGCCCTTCATGAGAAATTCGTCACAGTTTCTTCTGTGGCAAATGGAACTTCTCCAGAAGAAGTCTTCAAAGATTACCGTAAACTCTTGCCATTCATCCGTATGCAAGTCGTTGAACCATTCACAGGTGCTCCTGTCAATCCAGAAGCTTGGGGAACAGGGGAATTAGTTCTTTCTGAAGAAAAAACAGCTGAATTAGCTGCACAAGCAGAAGCACTTCTTGCAGCGATTCAATAACCTATCTTTTATAATCCATCCTAAAAAAAGTTGGACCAAATGGTCCAACTTTTTTATATAGTTGTTTAATTTTGATTTAGTACGAGGCAACGAGTCGCAGGCATAACTGAAACTACTGAGGATTATGAGATAATCCTTATTTCCAACCTCCAACAGTCTCCCAGACTGTTGGAGCAAGACGAGTTAACGACGTAATAAATGAAAACTAAATGACTATACTGTTTTGACAAAGACATATTCCTGATCATGCGATAAATCTTCTCGGAAAGAAAAGCCAGCAAAACTCATGTCTTTTATCACCGCAAGATCTTCTACTTGATGTTCCATCAAAGCCGTAAGAAATTGTCCTCTTGCTTTTTTAGAAATCGTCGAATGAACCTTGAGCTGCCCTTCTTTTTCTTCTAAGAATTTAAACCGAATCATCTTATCTCGATTCACCTTTGAAAAAACCATCTCAAACTCACTAGACAAGAGAGAAAGTAGCACATCTTCTCCTTTTACCGCAGCATCGAACTCCTCTTTCCAATGCTGTTTTAAACTCTTGCCAGCTACTTTTAGCTTCATCATAAAATCAAGACGATGAGGAGAAATGGTTCCATAAGCAGGGATCACACCATACAAACTCGATGTAATCAAAAGATGGTCTTCTAAATAATTCTTTTCAGCAAACTCCAAATTTTGACGTCTGATATTTCGATACATAAGCCCGTCAAACAATTCCAAAGCTGGATAGGTTTTCGCTGTTTGTGTCTTTAAAGCTTGGATATGCTGATACTCTTCTTCTGCACGCTCTTCCTTTATCTGATATAATGTTGCCAAATCTTGGACAGTATAAGCGGCTAGATCCTCTAGCACTGCTTGGCTAGCTACTGATAAAGGTTCTCTCCTTGTCGTTTCAACATTTAGATTCATTTCTTTTGCGGTGGGAATTAAAATTTTCATATATTTATTGTACAAAACTTGACATTTAAAGTCAATTACTTTATAATCTAGTTATAAAGACTAGATAAAAAAGGAGTTGATAATCATGAATAAACCCTCTATCCCCCTGTGGGAAGAATTACCCGATCTTGACCTCTATCTCGATCAGGTCCTGCTCTATATCAATCAAATCAACCAACAGGTCTTTACGAGCCTAGACAAACCCTTAACTTCCTCCATGATTAACAATTATGTCAAACACGGCTATATTCAAAAGCCCGTCAAGAAAAAATACAATCAAGCCCAACTTGCTCGTCTGTTAGCACTGACAATACTCAAGCAGGTATTTCCGATTCCAGATATTGCAGAAACGATTGAGCTACTGTTAGAAACACGAACTTCTCAAGAACTCTATGACGAATTTGCAACTTGTATGAATCAACACTCAAAAAGCGAAGCACATCCCGCCATTCAAAGCGCCTGCCAAACGGTTCAACTCTTTCATCAAACTAGAATCATCAGCCTCACCTTGAAAGGAGACTCTCATGAAACAAGCCCTCAAACTTAGTCCACAACTCAGCTTTGGCGAAGAAGTAGCAAATAGCATTACCCACGCTGTTGGAAGCCTTGCTATGCTGATTTTACTGCCTATCTCGTCTGCCTATGCCTATGAGACTCATGGTCTTCTATCTTCTATCGGTGTTTCAATTTTCGTCATCAGCCTCTTTCTCATGTTTCTATCTTCGACGATCTATCACTCTATGGCCTATGGATCAACTCACAAGTATATCTTGCGAATCATTGACCACTCTATGATTTATATCGCTATCGCAGGAAGCTATACACCTGTTGTTTTGACCTTGATGAATAACTGGCTAGGCTACCTCATCATTACCATCCAGTGGGGAGCGACTCTCTTTGGTATTCTCTATAAAATCTTTGCCAAAGAAGTCAATGAAAAATTCAGCCTGGCTTTGTATCTCATCATGGGCTGGTTAGTTGTTTTCATCATTCCTCCTATTATCAGCCAAACAACTCCACTCTTTTGGGGATTGATGTTAGCTGGCGGACTTTGTTATACTGTGGGAGCAGGATTTTATGCCAAACGCAGACCCTATTTCCATATGATTTGGCATTTATTTATCTTAGCTGCATCTGTCTTGCAGTATTTAGCTATCGTTTATTTTATGTAGAATAGCTCAAAAGATTGAACGAAATTTGTTCAATTTTTTTAGTCTTTCATTGATAAAGCGCTTTCGAAAGAGTATAATAATAGTATAAAACTTGTTAAATCATTCGCTGATCAAGGAGAATTGATAATGAAAAAATCTTCTAAATGGCTTCTCGCCACACTAGCCTTATTGAGTCTTAACCTTTTTGTCTCATCAAATAAGACCAACACTTTCACCCCTTCTATCGTTTATGCTGAGAACTTTGCTCCTGTAATCGCTGAAGATGGGACCCTTTCCTTTACTGGTCAAAAACAAGTACTACTAGGTGAATTAGATTCCCTAAAACGTGCTACATCTGCACATATTCAGCTACAAGATAAGGACGAACCTAAGAAACAACAAGAACCAAAAATCAAGTATGATCCCGTAGGCTGGCATAATTTTAAATTTGCATACAATGATGGCAAGAAAAAAGCTTGGCTTATGCATCGTGGACATTTGATCGGCTATCAATTTAGTGGATTGACCAATGAAAAACGAAACTTAGCGCCCATGACAGCTTGGTTGAATGCTGGTAACTTCAAGGGTACAGATGAGAAGAATCAAGAGAGCATGCTCTACTATGAGAATCAATTGGACAACTGGTTGGCCATTCATCCAAACTACTGGTTAGATTATAAAGTCACGCCGATTTATACAGATAAGGAACTTCTACCACGCCAAATCAAGTTGCAGTATGTTGGCTTGGATGAACATGGACAAAAACTGGAAATTAAAGTAGGAGGTAAAGAAACGGTTGATGAACACGGTATTACGACCGTTATACTCGACAATCTCTCTCCAAATGCAACAATTGATTATGCCACAGGCAAAGCAAGCCCTATTGACATGGCTAAAAAAGCCGAAGAAGAAAAGAAAGCTGCCGAGCAACGACAGCTAGAAGAAACTCAAAAATCTGAAGAGCAAATCGTTCCTCCTGAACAAAATCTTCCTGAAGCTGCTCCTCAAGAAGCAAACCAACAAGAAGAACGAACAGTCTATATTGCTCGCTATGGTGCAGCAGATGTCTATTGGTATGATACAGGAAACATGCCTAAAAACACTCGCCTAGACCGCGTGATTTCCATGACCGAATCAGAAGCTATCGCCCAAGGTAAGCGGCATACAAGTAAAGAATGATTATCTAAAATTTTGCCTCCTCAACAGAAAAAAGATACTACATTCGATGAGTTTAACAAGCAAGAAAATAGCGCCCAATGAGGTGCTATTTTTATGTACTTCTTTCCTGTTCCAAACTCAAGCGCTAAAATAAACACTTTATTAGAATGAGACAGTAATCACCGATACACTAACGCTAGCATCATCTCTTCAAGGAAATAGTGAGTGAATGTACTTCCTTTTTTGCCATTATAAAAGATTCTGTTCAGACTAGGGACAAATCTATTCTCACAAACAAACTATTTTTAAAAAACACACCTTCTTTGTGTAAATGGAAATACATTTCTAACATTATCCACATCAATCCCACTACCTCAGTCATGGAAGTTGAACTGATACTTCTCTCAAAAAGGCAAAAAAGGCTTAAAATCAAGCCTTTTCTTCACTTTGAAACCGTGGACTTTATCTCTCCTTCACGAGCAGACTAACACACTCCACATGATGCGTCTGCGGAAATAGATCGACAGGCTGAATCTTACTAAGATGATAGCCTAATTCTTGGTAAAGTTTGAGGTCGCGGGCGAGAGTTGCGACATTGCAAGAAACGTAGACAATCTTGTCTGGATTCATATGGCAGCTAGCCTTAATAAAGCTCTCTGTCAGGCCTTTGCGCGGTGGATCAACGACAATGACATTGGCTTCGATACCTTCTTTGACCCAGTTGCTCATAGCATTTTCAGCCGTATCACAGACATAGTGAGCGTTTGTAATGCCATTTAGCTCTGCATTGCGCTTGCTATTTTCTACCGCTTGAGGCACGACTTCGACACCATAGACAGCTTTTACGTGCTTGGCAAAGGAAAGTCCAATCGTTCCGATCCCAGAGTAGGCATCAACAACAATGTCATTAGGCTTAACATCCGCAAAATCAATGGCTGTCTGGTAGAGTTTCTCTGCCATTTCGGTATTGACCTGATAAAAGGACGGAGCTGAAATTTCAAATGTGTTGCCCAGCATCTGGTCAGTGATACAATCCTTACCATAAAGCAGACGAAACTCCTGCCCAAAGATGACATTGGTGTCACGGTCATTGATGTTTTGCATGATGGAGCTAATCTGCGGGAATTGGGCTACCAAAAGCTCTATCAGCTGTTCAATGCGAAAGACTTTCGGACGAGTGGTGACTAAAACTACCATGATATCACCTGTATAATGCCCACGGCGAACAATGATATTGCGAATAAGACCTGATTTTTCCTCTTCATTATAGGGTTTAAGGTCAAAACGGCGCAGCAAATCACGCACAGCTACAATCACTTGATCAATCTCAGGATGCTGGATATAAAAATCCTCAATCGGCATTAAATCGTGGGAATTCTTACGGAAAAATCCTGTTTCTAGCTGACCATTGACACGACGTACAGGGACTTGTGCCTTGTTACGGTAAGCAAAAGGCTGATCCATACCAAGCGTGAGTGGCACCTCTATGTCCTTAATCCCTGCAATCTTATACAGGCTATCTTTGACCTGCTTAGTTTTAAATTGGAGCTGTGCTTCATAGTTTAAATGCCCCAAATCTGCAATTCCAGCTCGCAAATAAGTCGTATCAATCGCTTCATTGCGCTCAGGTGATGTGGTGAGATATTCTTCCAATCTTCCATAGCCAATTTTTTTATTGACCTTGAGCACGCGCATGGAAATCATCTCACCTGGCAGGGCATTTTCCACAAAAAAGACCAAGCCGTCTACTTTTGCGACCCCTAGCCCCTCGTGGCTCAAATCCACAATCTCTACTTCTACAATATCATTTTTTTTCATCATATTTTCATTTCTTTCTGTTCAAAAAACTAAAGGTTGGGGAATCCCCAACCTTTTCATTATACCATAAAGCGGATAAACTAGCGTAATCCTAACTGTGCTAATTTTTTCTTATAGGCTTCAAAATCAATAAGAAGAGCTTGTCCACCATACATATCATAGGCATCTTCCCAGTCACCATTTTCAGGAACTGTCACTTTTTCAATCCCATTTTTAGCATCTCCGATTACTCCCAAGCCATTGGTTAATAAGAAACTATACGGAATATTGGTTGAAGTGAGAGCAAAGACTTTCCCAGCTGCTTCAGAGCCTGTGAAGAGCTTGGTTGGATCCTTCACCTGTGAAAAAATGGCTACCATGACTTCTTGCTGGCGACGAGTTCGACCAAAGTCCCCTTCGTCGTCCTTACGAAAACGAGCATAGTTGAGAAGAGTTCGTCCGTCCATACGCTGCTTTCCGACACGAATAGTCTGATTTGGTACAATACCGTCTTTCATATTCAAATCATCTGGAACTTCTACTTCATCCACTTCTTGACCATCAACGGTTGAAAAACTAGCATTCATCTCTACTCCATTTGGAAAGAGGGTATCAATCGCTGTTGCAAACGTTGAGAAATCCACCAAAGCATAGTATTTAATCCTCAAATCAAAGTTATCCTTAAGCATTTCACGCACCAACTCTGCTCCCTGTTGATTGTCTTGCTCTCCAATCGAGTAAGCCACATTCAACTTTTGATCATATTCATCTCCTTGGCTAACGCCATCAATATGAACAAGAGTATCTCGCATAAAGCTGACCAATTTCATCTTCTTGTCTTTTCCACCGACATTTAAGACCATTATGGAATCCGTCCGTGTGTCCGTCGAAGACTCACCAATACGACCATCCGTTCCTAGAATTAAGATATTGACCCCATCTGCTGTATTTTCTCCATGAAAGACTTCTGTTTGAGCTGCTTTTTGATTGCCATGTCCGCCCATCAAGCCTTTAACAAACATGAACATCATACCACAAAGGATAAAAATAAATGCCAGTGCTACCCATTTCACAATCCGTTTAAATTTCCGCTTTTTAGGAGACTGTCTTTTTCTCGCTTTGAAAGACATTATATGATCGTGCTCCCTAGAGTATTTGGGTAAACCTAGATCTGTATAGCCAAAGTCAGTTGCTACTTCTTCTTGATGTACCTGTTTAAAAACATTCCCCTGCTCTTTCTTTCGTAAATACTCATATTCTTGCATTTCTTTTTCATTGAGATAATGGAAATTTTGATAGAGGTATTGAAGTCTTAAACTCTCATGATGATTGAGACGGTCTGATTTCTTTGGCATACTTTCTCCAATCTACTGCTCTTTGATATGATAGACTTGATAGTTTCCTAAAACTTTATAAGTAATTCCAATCGTTTGTAGCTCCTCAGCTGCAAAGGAAATCAACTCTTCTTTCGCTCCATTAACATCAAGAATAAAGAAATATTCTCCCAAGGCTGTTTTTAGAGGTCTACTTTCAATCTTGGTCAAATCAATTCCTCGCCACGCAAAGGTTGATAGGGCTTTATAAAGAGCACCTGGAAGATTGTCTGGCAATGTAAGTGCAAAACTGATTTTCTTTTCCTGACTAGATAAATCAAGCTTTGGGGCATTTTCTCCTAAAATCCAAAAACGTGTGTAGTTCTCAGACATTTCCTGAATATCCTGCCCGATAATCTCAAGCCCGTACTCCTTAGCAGCAGAGCGCGGTGCAATCGCTGCATAGGGCTTTTCTGGATGAGCTGCCACAAAACGAGCAGCATAGGCGGTACTCGCCGTCATGTCAATACCAGCCTTAGGATAATGGGTATCAATATACTTTTTCCCTTGGGCAATCGCTTGAGGATGAGAGAGAATTTTCTCAATCTCCTTTTCTTTTGACGTCGCAAGAAGTTGCTGCTGAATAGGTTGCACAATTTCTGCTACTGCATGGATAGTTGCCTGATGAAAGAGATAATCCAAGGTTTCATGGACACTACCTTCAATGGAATTCTCCACAGGGACAATCGAATAAGCGACTTCTCCTCGCTCATACGCCTTCATGACCTCGGTAATGGTGGAATACCCCTGCAAGTCTTCTTGTGGAAAAGCTACTTCTGCCACATGATGAGAAAAGGAGCCTTTAGGACCTAGATAGGCAATCTTCATCGCAACACCTCCGCCAATTCTTCTGGTGATTTTCCTTCAACCTCTAAAATCCGTGTTGCTACCTCTTCATACCAGGCTTGCCTCTCAAGATAGATAGCGCGCAGACTTTCCTTGCTGTTTTTCAGAAATAAGGGTCTTTCATTTGTGCTGTCTTTAGCAATGCGCTCATAAAGCGTTTCAAAATCAGCTTTCAGATAAATACAAGCATCCCCTTGCTTGAGTAGTTCTCGGTTTTCAGCCCGCATCACAATGCCACCGCCTGTGGATATCCACGTTTTTTCTGCTAACAAGTCCTTTAGCAAGGCTGTTTCTTCCTGCCGAAAAGCAGCTTCTCCATATTTCTCAAAATACTCTGTAATCGGCATGCCAAGCTTTTCCACTAATAAAGCATCCATATCTACGAAATCTGCATCTAAAAGCCTAGCCAGGGTGGATTTCCCTGCTCCCATAAAGCCGAGTAAAAATTTAGCCATGAAGCAAGCCCTCTAAATCTTCAAAGAAACTTGGATAGCTGGTCTTAATCGCTTCTGCGCGCTCCAAATGCACCTCCCCATCTTGTACCAAAAGACTAGCAATCGCTGTCATCATACCGATTCGGTGATCACCAAAGGTATTGACAGTTGCGCCGTGAAGCGGTGTTTTTCCTTTGATAATCATACCGTCCTCGGTCGGTGTAATATCTGCTCCCATGCTATTTAAAGCATCAGCCACTACCTGAATGCGATCCGTTTCCTTGACCTTTAGCTCCTCAGCATCACGAATCACCGTTGTACCATTTGCCTGAGTTGCTAACAGAGCAATAATCGGCAACTCATCAATCAAGCGTGGAATGATGTCTCCAGCAATTTCCGTTCCTACTAGTTCAGAGGTTTCTACTGTCATCGTAGCAGATTTAGCAAGTTCATCCACTTGAGTGAGGCTTATCTTTCCTCCCATGGCTTTGATAACATCCAAAATTCCTGTTCTGGTCTCTGCAATACCTACATTCTCAAGTACAATCTTAGCATTTGGCACAATGAGACCTGCCACCAACCAGAAAGCTGCACTTGAAATATCTCCCGGTACTTGCACTTCTTGAGCCTTAAAGGTCTGTCCACCTTTTACTCGGATTTCCTTGCCATTGATGTGAATATCTCCACCAAACTGGCGAATCATATCCTCAGTATGATTGCGAGTCAGGTCTTTTTCGATAATGACCGACTCTCCATCTGCCTGTAAGGCTGCAAAAATGAGGGCAGACTTGACCTGAGCTGAGGCGACTGGCAACTGATAGTGAATCGGCTGTAAAGCCTTTGTCCCCTTCATCGTAAGCGGTGGCAAATCTCGCTCAGTCTGTCCAGAAATGCTCACCCCCATTTGTCGCAAAGGAATCGTGACACGATCCATAGGACGCTTTGAAAGACTATCGTCTCCAAACATCTCTACTTCAAAATCCTGCCCTGCTAAAACACCTGAAATCAAACGAATAGATGTTCCAGAATTTCCCATATCAAGTGGCTTTGTAGGACGCTGCAAACCATCAAATCCAACACCGTGGATCTCAACGACATCACCCTTGTCTTCAATTTTCACTCCCATGTCACGAAAAACCTGCATGGTAGAGAGGACATCCTCTCCTCGTAAAATGCCGTAAACTTTTGTCACACCTTGTGCCAAACTTCCAAACATAATCGAGCGATGGCTGATGGACTTATCTCCCGGTACTCGAATGCTCCCCGCCAATGCTCTCGCTTGCGTTCTCAATTTCATCTCTCTTCCTCTTACTTTCATGCTTTTTATTATTTTACCATAAAAAGAAGAGGGATACAAAAGCAAACCTAAACTGCACACGCTTTCAATATTGTAAAAAATGTGTAAAAAATAGGAATGAAATCAATCATGATTTCAAAGAAATCGCTTTCCCTCAGTCCTTTTATAGTTGTTTAGTTTGGATTTAGTACGAGGCAATGAGTCGTAGGCATAACTAGAGTTAGGCAAGACGAGTTAACGATGTAATAAATTAAAACTAAACAACTATATTTGTAAACTCTAGCTAATATAGTCGACTAGAAGCATTGAACTCGACGACAAACCTCGCTTTCGGCTTTCTAGGCTCAGGTATCAATAGTCACTTCCCTGACTATTGATATACGTCAAACTGTGCAAATAATAAAAAGAAAGAGGCTGGATACTTTTGTACCAACCTCATGGTTTATATTACTTCATCACTTCTTGTATAGGACCAAAGATAATACGTTCAATATCTGCTAGGTAAACAGATAATTGCTGTTGATTCCCAAAGAAGGTTGCAAGAGCAGGATTTCCTTGGATTTTTTCTCCAAAAGCTTGCAATTTTTCTTGAATTTCTGGCGTTGGCATTTGACCTGCTTGCGCCATTACTTGCAATTCATTTTGAAAAGCAAGATAGTCTTCCAAGATTTGCTTCGCTGTGCTATCTGCATCGACTGCCTTTTTGCTTTCAACAACAGCCTTGTATTCTGGCAATTCACGCACTGCGCGTTCTAATTGGTTTGCAATATCATAAATGTTTGACATAATTATAATTCATTCCTTTCGTTTCACTCAAGGCACAACACTGAATGAAAAAGTGCTATGCTCTTTATTTTTGTCTATAATAACAGTGAGAAGCCCTATCACTACTACAAATCACGGGGAGGAGAGTAAGTGAGTAGTTCAGCTACTACCTCGAATAATTATAGGTGTGGTTCTTCCTATCAAGCACAACTAACTGTGACTAAGAGCACGTAAACTTATATTTGGATAAGCGACTCGTTTGTGAAAGGGAAGAGCAGTCAAGGGATAGGAGCTTCTCTACTTTTGAGAAAGGAGTTTCCTCCTATGTTAAAAATCGTTTATCCTAATTGTTGTGGAATTGATGTGCATAAAACTTTTGTCGTAGCAGTTATTGCCATCACCAATAGTCAAGGAATTACTGAGTACCATCGTAAACGCTTCTCCACCTTTACCAATGGACTCACTCAGCTACGTGATTGGTTGGAATATTATTCCTGCTTCGATGTCTGTATGGAATCTACTGGTAAATACTCGATTCCTGTTTTCAATATCCTAGAAGAACAGACCAATGTCTGCTTAGCTCATCCCAAATATGTCAAAGCTATTCGAGGAAAGAAAACCGACAAGAAAGATGCGCAATGGATAGCCGACCTCTTCAAGCATGATTTAGTTGCTTCTAGCTTTATTCCCCCGCTCAAAATCAGACAATTACGTGACCTATTTCGCTATCGAATGAAATTAACACAACTTCAAGTTAGCGAGAAAAATCGTTACCAAAACTGCCTAACTTGGTCTAATCTTCAAATTGCAAGTGTCGTTTCCGATGTCTTCGGAAAGAGTGCTCAAGCTATTATTACAAGCATCCTTGACAATCCTGAAGAGAAACCAAACATTGAACAACTCGTTCACAAGAGAATGAAGGATAAAGTGCAAGACTTGGAAATCGCTACGGAAGGCGAATTAACACCTGAACAAGCTGAGAAAATCAGAGTCATCAAAGCCCACTATGATGCCCTAGCTATCTGTAAAGAAGACTTAGAAGCAATGATTCGGGAATTGGGAAAAGAATATCAAGAACAGGTCAAGTTAATTCAAACTGTGCCTGGTTTCAAAGAGGAACTCTCTGCACTCAGAATCATTTCTGAAATAGGGGACGATATGACTGTCTTTGATTCTGCTGGAAAACTCTGTTCCTGGGCTGGACTTGTCCCTGCCAACAATGAAAGTGCGGGGAAGAAATATTCTACTCGTATTTCTAAAGGTGGACAATACCTCAAACCTTTTCTCGTTCAAATTGCTAATGCTATTGTTAGGTCTGATAAACATCCTGAATTCAGAAACAAATATCTCAAGCTAAAGAAACGTCGTGGGCACAGAAAAGCTATCATCGCTATCTGTCGCAGATTACTGGTTTCTGTGTACCAAGTGCTACGGAAACAAGAAGACTACAATCCTGTTTTACAAGGACTGACCGAAATACGAAATCCTGATAAAACGATGTCTGTTCAAGACGCTGTTCGTTTTGCACAACAGCACGGATTCAATGTCGCTTAATCTCAAAAATCAGGTTTCAACACCTCTTTTTAGTGCGCCCAAAATTAGGATAAACAATAAATCAATTAGCTTTTATTTTTTTTCAAACTTCTCCTTTTTAATCAATAAATACTTGGTAAGGGGTGTTGGTTTCAATGATATGAGCAGATTTTTCCAAATCTTCGCGATTTTTAAAGGTAATCTGCAAAATACCGTTGATGTCTTCTCGATTTTCTTCGTTGATGTGGATGTTGACCACAGAAGTGCCACGCAAAAGCTCTAAAATGCCCAAAATAGCATCTTCTTCGTCCGGCACATTGACAAAGAGGTCATAAAAGCTATCAACACCAGCTCGTTTGTGGATGTTCATTTCCTTGCGCTTCAGACGACCATGGTTGAAAAACTCCCACACTTTGTCCTCTTCTTCTGCTCGGATCAGCTCTGCTACCTTGTCCAATCGAAGTTTAAAATCCTCTATTCGCTGTAAGATTTCCTCTTTATTGGTCATCAAAATCGAGGTCCACATTCCCGGCTCGCTTTCTGCGATCCGCGTCATATCTCGAAAACCACCTGCTGCAAAATGCTGAACCATTTCATGATTCTCCGCATAAGCAGCAGCCTGCTCCATGAGACTAGACGCTAGAACATGGGGAAAATGGCTAATTTGACTGGTGACTCTATCATGCTCTGCTGCATCAATCTCAATAAAACGAGCATGGAGTCCTGATAGAAGCTCTTTCAAGGTCGGAATCGTTTCCTCACCTGTCAAACGTGACGGTGTGAAAATATAATAAGCATTTTCAAACAAATTCACATCTGCTGCACTTGCCCCAGACTTGTGACTCCCTGCCATGGGGTGTCCTCCAACAAAGGAAATCCCAGGCTGAGCTAGGTAGGTTTCTGCTGCTGTTACGATTTCAAGCTTTGTTGAGCCAGCGTCCGTCACGATCGCTCCTTTTTTCAGGGGAACAGTCGCCAAATCTCTCAAAAAATCAATAGTCTGCTGGATTGGCACGGCTAAAATAATCACATCCGCTTTTGGAGCTAGGGAAAGAAAATCATCCGTTGCCTGATCAACCATGCCCTTTTCCAGTGCTATTTGCCGTGATTGCTCGCCTCGATTGTAGCCCCAGACTTCAATCTCTGGATGGTCCCGCTTGATGCCTAGTGCGATAGACGCCCCAATTAAACCTAGACCTGCAATATATACAACTTTCGTCTCCACTATTTCTCCTTCCTCAAACAGGATTTATTCGCATGCAATCAATGATTATGCATACCTTACAACATTCAACATCTAACGAACATCCACAATTAAGAAATGGGGAAGGTGAGACTCAATCGAGGTTGGGACAAAAGTACCCAACTTCTTTATTTTTATAGTTTGAACAGTTTGACGCAGTAGTTGTCGGGCTTGTAAAACATTCATAAATCAATATTCTACAAGCCGCGTCAACCTTGCGGGGGTGGGACTACAAAATCGATTTCTACGAAATCACGATTTTTGTCCCACTACCTTTTCTCACTCCTTTATCTCAAAATTCGGACTAAAGCTCAGATCGAACTGAAATTCAATGATGTCAGAATGTGATTGTTGATAAGTCTAACGAGTATTAAAAGCCTTTCACATAGGCACGGTGAGCTTCCACCGCTTCTTTTAATTCCTCCATATTATCAGAAGAAAATTTATCTAAGACTTCTGCTGCAAGGACGGTGGCAACCACGCTTTCCATAACAACTCCTGCTGCTGGAAGAGCCGTTGGGTCGCTTCGCTCCACTGTCGCCTTGTACGGTTCGTGCGTCTCAATATCCACACTCATCAAAGGTTTATAAAGAGTCGGAATCGGCTTCATCACGCCACGAATGACGATTGGCTCGCCATTGGTCATCCCGCCTTCAAATCCACCGAGATTATTGGTCCGACGGGTAAAGCCGTGTTCTTGCGACCACAAAATCTCATCCATGACTTGGCTTCCTTTCAGACGTCCTGCTTCAAAGCCTACTCCAAATTCAACTCCCTTAAAGGCATTGATTGAAACCACTCCTTGGGCGAGTTTGGCATCTAACTTGCGATCCCATTGGACAAAGGAACCCAGTCCCACCGGCACTCCTCCGACAATCGTCTCAACAATCCCGCCAATGGTATCCCCATCTTTCTTGATTTGGTCAATATAGGCCTTGATTTCTGCTTCTTTTTCAGGATTGACAATCGACACTTCAGACTCTCGTGCAAGACGCTTAATCTCAGCAACACTCAAGCCATCTGGCACCTCCACATCGATCCCTCCAAAGGTCACGATATGGCTAGCCACATCCATCCCAAGCTCTTCTAAAATGCGCTTTGCAACAGATCCAACTGCCACGCGCATAGTCGTTTCACGCGCACTAGAGCGCTCGAGGGAATTGCGCAAATCAGAAAAGCGGTACTTCATCCCTCCGACCAAGTCTGCATGCCCAGGACGTGGTTTGGTAATCTTACGCAGTCCTTTTTTCTTGTCTTCTACATCTGCGACATTCATAATGTCCAACCATTTCTTATGATCCAGATTCGTGACGTTCAGGGTAATCGGTCCTCCCATGGTCAAGCCATGACGGACTCCTGAAGTGATTTCCACCTGATCACTTTCGATTTTCATACGCTCTCCACGACCGTAGCCACCTTGGCGGCGTTTTAATTCCGCATTGATGTAGTCAGCACTCAAAGGAAGTCCTGCTGGGACTCCTTCGATAATCGCTGTCAAACGTGGTCCGTGCGACTCTCCTGCTGTTAAATATCTCATCTCATTCTCCCTCTACATTTTCTCATTCTTAGGTTAACAAGGCTGAATTTAAGCTTTCAAATACTCTTTCAAATCTAGCAATGGCACTTCGTGGATCTGAGCTGTGCCAATCTCTGGTACTAAAACTAGCTTGATATTGGCTCCTCTTGCTTTCTTATCATGCAGCAGTGCTTGATAGAGTTCCTCTTCCTGCCCAGCTTGATAGCTGATTGGTAAGCCAAACTTTTCACACATGCTCATGATGTCTTGCGTCAAGCCTTGCTGGATGAAGCCTTTTCTTTCTGCCACACGAGAAATCTGTACCATGCCCATAGCCACGGCCTCACCATGCATCACCTGTCCATAACCAGCAGACGCTTCAATCGCGTGCCCAATCGTATGCCCAAAATTCAGATACAAACGAACGCCGTTATCCAACTCATCTTCCACTACGACTCTTCGCTTAACATTGCAGGAATGATAGATAATACTCTCCGCATGTTCATAGATGGATTCCACACTACCATCCATCTCCTCTAATTCTTGCCAAAGCTCTTTATCAGCAATCAAGCCATACTTGATGACCTCTCCCATGCCTTCAATTAATTCACGCTTGCCAAGGGTTTCTAAGGTCTCAGGGTCAATCAAGACACCGTCTGGCTGAGCAAAAGTGCCAACCATATTTTTAGCAAAGGGTGTATTCACTCCTGTTTTTCCTCCGATGGAAGAGTCGACTTGTGCTGTCAAGCTTGTCGCGATCTGCACAAAATGAATTCCCCGCATGTAGGTCGAAGCCACAAAGCCAGCCAAATCACCAACAACGCCACCCCCAAGAGCGACAATACCGTCACTGCGTGTCATACCAACCTTGACCAAAAACTCATAGACCTTATTGACCGTCTTTAAGTTCTTGCTTGCTTCTCCTTCTAAAAAGTCAAAGACATAGGTCTCAAAACCAGCATCTTCTAGGCTTAATTTGACTTTTTCTGCATAGAGACTAGCCACATGATTATCTGTCACGATGACCACTTTTTGCGCTTGCCACAGCTCTTTCAACCAAGAACCAGCTTTTCTTAAACTCCCTTTTTCAATCACAATATCATAGGGATGATGGGGTAAATCTACTCTTAATTTCATCTTACTCTCCTATTTATAGCGTTTTTCTAATAGTTGCCAAATCTCATCTGTCGGCATTTCTTTTTCGGTCCACAGCTCAAAAGCACTCGCTGCTTGGTAAAGAAGCATGCCCAAACCATTGACCGTTTGATTGCCTTGCTTTTTCGCCCAAGCTAAAAAAGGTGTCTCAAAAGGCTGATAAATGACATCTGCCACCAAGGTCTCTGGTTTCAAAGAGAGGGAGCTAGCTAAAGGCAGGGTTTTGCCATCCATTCCTAGACTGGTACTATTGACCAAAAGATCAGCCTGTGCTAGCTGTTCTTGTAAAAACGATTCGTCTTCTAGCGAATGAACAAGGATAGCTGTCTGCGTCTTTTCAGCAATCACTTCTACATTTTTTTTGACCCTATCCACAGAAGAAGAGCGGGTAAAAATCACAATTTCTCTTGCATCTTGCAAAGCCGCTTCGGCAATAATCGCCATCCCAGCTCCCCCTGCTCCTAGAATGAGCATGGTTTTGCCTTTTATAGAAAAAGAGGGCAGGCTTCTGAAAAAGCCCTGTCCATCTGTATTGTATCCTATCAAACGCCCCTTTTTATGCACCACAGTATTCACCGCCCCAATCAAGCGAGCAGCAGGCGTCACCTCATCCAAATACGGCATTACCGCTTGTTTATAAGGCATGGAAAGATTGATACCAAACATGTTATAACGCTTGATATTTTGCAGCGTTTCTGCCAAATCTTCTTTGTCAATCTCCCAAGCGACATAGACGCCATTAACCTTAGTTGCTTTAAAAGCATGGTTATGGATAAACGGTGAAATACTGTGCTTAATGGGATTTGCCACCACAGCAGCTAAGCGTGTATAGCCATCAATCCGCATCCAAAATCTCCCGAATCCGTTTCATGCTTTGGAGCGAAATCTGCCCTGGCGCACTTGCTTCATCAATACTAGCAAATGACCAGCTAGAGCCCATAACATCAGCTGCCACACGCGATACTTTTCCGATTTTTCCCATAGAAATGCTGACGAATTCCTGATCTGGATTCAGTGTCTTAAAGCCGCGTGTATAATTCATCAAATCAAGCACATCCTGCTCCTGACGAGCCATAACCGACACTTTTACCACTTTTGGTGTTAAGCTGGTTAATTCTGATAAAATTTCCATCATATTTTCAGGCATTTTTTCAAAATTATGGTAACTAAGGACTAAATTTGGAAAATCAAGCATCTGCTCAAATACATCTTTATGTGAAAAATACTCAAAATCCACATAATCGGGCTGGTAAAGGCTAGAGACTTCTTTAATGATTGCGACATATTCTTCATCTGATAAGGCGATTTCTCCCCCTTCTGCCTGTGTGCGCAAGGTAAAAATCAACTCACGACCAGCAAATTTTTCAAAAATCGCGGGAGCCACTGTCAAAATATCGCTTTTAGGCAGAAAATCTGCTCGCCATTCGATGATATCAGCATCTTCATAGCGCGACTGATCGATTTTTTCTGCCTCCTCTAAACTTCTGGGCATGACTGATACGACTAATTTCATTTGTCCACCTTAATTGTAAATACCTTGAGGTAGTTACTACTTTCATCTTTTTTATTATAAGCAAAATCTGCTGGTAAACCGTACTCAGAAAGATAGGTATGTAGTATCTTTCCAAATCCTTTTTCAATTTCTTGTTTAAAGCGTTTGTAAGAGAGATTGGCTGCATTGGTACTCGTAATGAGAATCCCGTTTGGCGCTAAAATCTCTAAGCTTTCCTCAATCAATTTATGATAATCCTTAGCGACTGAAAACGTCCGCTTTTTATTGCGTGCGAAACTAGGCGGATCTAAAACGATAACATCATACATCAAACCGTGCCGTTTCGCATATTTGAAATACTCAAATACATCCATGACTACCAAACGGTGATTGTCCATATCTAAGCTATTTGCCACAAAATGAGCTTCTGATAACTCGCGGCTGCGCTTTGCTAGATCAACAGAGGTCGTCTCACGCGCTCCTCCGATCGATGCAGCAACTGAAAATGCCGCGGTATAGGAAAACATATTTAATAGCGACTTATCAGCTGCTAGACCGTCAACAAGAGAGCTTCGCACCTCATGCTGATCCAGAAAAATCCCCGTCATCAAACCATCGTTTAAAAAGACTTGATAAAAAACACCATTTTCAAGGACTAAAAAGGGCTCTTCCTGCTCTTGACCATACAGATACGCAGACTCGTATTCAAGCCCCTTAAAACGAATCTTCTCATAAGCGCCTAAAATCTCTGGATAGATTTTTTGAAAAGCAGAGATAATGACTTCTTTTAGCTGATAAACATAGGCATTGTACCACGAAAAGACCGCATGCTCGCCGTATAAATCAATCGTAAAACCACCAAACCCATCTCCCTCTTGATTAAAGAGCCGATAAGCCGTCGTATTTGTATCCTCTTGATAAGCTGTCCGCTTAGCCTTTGCTTTGTTCAACAGCTCCTCAAAAAATGCTTGATCAAAAGAGACAGAGCCTCTCGTCACAAACCAACCCACTCCCTTGTGTTGAAGAGAGAGGTAGCCCGTACCTAAGAAAGCACCCTTACGATTGTAGAATTTTACTGCTTGATTGCTGAACGAGAGGTCTGAAAAATCGTCCTTTTCCAAAATCCATCTGCCTCGATTTAGCTTTTCTTCTGCCGAAGATTGAAGAGTCACTTGTTTCATAGACCTATTATACCAAATTTTGTGACTTTTCTCAAAATAATGTCTAAATATAGGATAAAAAATCTCCCATACTTTCTCGACCACTCCTTTTTGGGCTAAATAGAGAAGATTTTTTTATTTTATGTTATACTTTAAATGATGAAAATTTTAGGAAATAAGACAAGGATGTACATATTGTGAAAAAAACAGCTCGATTTATGCTCCGATTCATGAGCACTCGGCTAGGTTTTGTCTTAACCTTGCTCATATTGTACTGGTTCAAAACCATGTGGGCCTATACAATTGATTTTGATTTAGATATTAAGGGACTCTATCAGGTATTTCTAGCAATGCTCAATCCCATTCCTTTGGGACTGCTTCTGATTGGTCTTGCCCTTTACGTTAAAAGGACAAAGTTATTTTATGGTTTCGCCATTGCCATTTATCTGATGCTCTTTGCTTGGCTGATGTCAAATGCCATCTACTACCGAGAATTTAGTGATTTTGTGACGGTGAATACCATGTTAGCCTCAAGCAGTGTCTCGGCTGGACTCGGCGAAGCAGCCCTAGAGCTTTTTCGTCCTTGGGATTTGGTCTATGTGATTGACTTTCCAGTCCTTGCTTTCTTGCTTTACAAAAAGTATATTCGCCTTGATGAGCGAGTGTTTAACAAGCGAGCAAGCTTTGCAGTGACTGCTTTGTCCAGCATGCTCTTTTCTGCTAATCTCTTTCTAGCAGAAATCGACCGTCCAGAGCTATTGACCCGTGGATTTTCCAACTACTATGTCGTACGGGCTCTCGGTCTTCCAGCTTTTTTAGGGTATAGCGGCAATCAAACGTATAGCGCCAATAAAGAGCGCTCAAAAGCCAGTGCTGAGGACCTCAAGCCTGTCGAAGACTATATCGCTAGCCACTATGCCAAACCAAATCCTGACTATTATGGTATTGCTAAAGGGCGTAATGTTTTCTATATCCATCTGGAGAGTTTCCAACAATTTTTGATTGACTATAAACTGACAGCAGATGGTAAAGAATACGAAGTCACACCGTTTCTAAACTCGATCTATCATTCCAACTCGACCTTTGCCTTTCCAAATGTCTTTAACCAAGTCAAGGCTGGAAAGACTTCCGATGCTGAAACGATGATTGAAACAGGATTGTTTGGTCTTAACCAAGGTTCCTTTATGGTCAACTACGGAGGCACCAATACCCAGCAAGCAGCTCCCTTTATCCTATCCCAACAGGGATATCAATCAAGCGCTGTCTTTCATGGGAATGCAGGAAGCTTTTGGAACCGCAACACAACTTATAAGCAATGGGGATACAATTATTTCTTTGACTCATCTTACTTCACCAAGCAAGATGACACCAACTCCTTCCAATATGGCTTAAATGATAAGATTATGTTGAAGGACTCCATCAAGTACCTAGAGCGAATGCAGCAGCCTTTCTACGCTAAGTTTATCACCGTTTCCAATCACTATCCTTACACGACTAGCTTGATTGGAGATGAGGTGGGCTTTCCCTTGGCAGATACCAAGGACGAAACCATCAATGGCTACTTTGCAACAGCCAATTATCTGGATGCAGCGATAAAATCCTTCTTTGATTACCTAAAGGCAGCAGGTCTATATGAGAATTCAGTCATTGTCCTTTATGGGGACCACTACGGGATTTCCAATTCTAGAAATCCTGCCTTGGCACCGTTGATTGGCAAGAACTCTGAAACTTGGTCGAGCTATGATAATGCCATGCTCCAGCGTATTCCGTATATGGTAGTGGTTCCAGGGACTGATAAAGGGAAAGTCATTCCAACCTATGGCGGAGAGATTGATATGCTTCCAACCTTGGAACACCTCTTAGGAATCGACTCTAGTCAGTATCTACAAGTAGGACAAGATTTGCTCTCGAAAGAGCACCAACAAATCGTCGCCTTTCGTTCGTCCAACTACTTTGTCACTCCCAAATACACCAGTTACAGTGGTAGAACTTACTATACTGAAACAGGAGAGGAAATTACTCTCCCTGATGAGTCAACCAAGGCAGAGTTAGATAAGATTCGCGAGGCAGCTAATACCCAGCTAAAAATGAGCGACGCTATCCAGACAGGAGACCTTCTGCGCTTCTACACTGCAGATGGCTTAGGACGAGTGGACACTAAGCAGTACTCTTACAATAATTCGATGAAAGCCTTGAAAAAGATCGAAGAAGAAAAGGGAGAAAAATCCACCAGCTTATACAGCAAACGTGGAAATATCTCCTCTGTTGATCTCTTCAACTCACCGACCTACAAGGCTCTTCACCCTGAGCAATTCGCCCCAACACCAAGCAGCGAAAGTGGATCATCCACAGATGAGTCTAGTTCCTCTACTAGCTCTAGCGCAAGTCCGTAAAAACCTTCAGATGGATATCATCTGAAGGTTTTTTCTATGTTCAGTTGGTCTATTTTATAAAATATGATTGACTTTTAGCCATAGAGCTCGAATAGTTCCATGGAAGCTAATTCCCGCTATGCAATGGTGATAAAATTCTACATGTCTTAAATCTTCATCATGAGGATTGCCAAACCTTAGCCATGCTAAATCAGGATCAAATTCTCTAACCCAGCCACTTGTATCTAACCTATGACTATCACCCGATTCTATCGAAAATTCTTCAGATAGAGCAAGTTTTCCACGATGAAAATCTAGCAAGCTTAAGGATTTCTCTATCCATGCACTACTTGGGAAAAATCCCCAGACTTGTGTCGATAAACGATTCTTTAAATTGAAGCCTACAAACATTATCTTCCAACAAAAAAGTAATATCTGAGTTTAAAGGAGGTAAACTATCAAAACTATGCTCCTTCTCACTATAAATCAAATTTCCTTCTAAAACATCTGATACATCCTCTATGACCTGAAACATAGTGTCTCCTTTCTGTCATCAAAAATAAGCCCTAAAATTCCAAAAAATCATTGACGAAACTTCTATCCTCAACTGGGAACTTCTCCATCCTCTCCTTTTTATCATTGTAGCATTAAACCATTCCTTCTATGATATATTTACCTCAAAAGGGAGTCTCTCTTACAATCAGTACACGCTTCATCTTAAGTAAGACATGTTAACGTCGTTATACATTAAAACTAAATAACTATAACCAAAAACGAACGATAAGCAGCCGTCATCCGTGTGCTTATCATTCGTTTTTTATAGCTTGTTAAAATCCCAAATCTGATCCATCCAACCTTCGTAAAAATCAGGTTCATGGCAAACCATGAGAATGCTGCCTTTAAATTCCTTCAAGGCACGTTTTAACTCTTCCTTTGCGTCTACATCCAAGTGGTTGGTCGGCTCATCTAGCACCAAGACATTGTTTTCACGATTCATCAACAGACACAAGCGAACCTTGGCCTGCTCTCCTCCAGACAAGACCTGGATTTGGCTTTCAATGTGCTTTGAGGTAAGACCACATCTTGCTAGGGCGGCACGAACTTCTGCTTGATTTAAGGCTGGAAAAGCATTCCAGACAGCTTCTAGTGGTGTCTGACGATTGCCACCCTCTACTTCTTGCTCAAAATAGCCCAGCTCAAGGTAATCACCTCGCTCCACCTCACCAGAAATAGCCGGAATAATGCCTAATAAACTCTTCAACAAGGTCGTCTTTCCAATCCCGTTGGCTCCGATAATCGCCACCTTTTGATTGCGTTCAAAGGTCAGATTGAGCGGTTTGGTCAAGGGCTTGCCATAGCCAATTTGCAAATCTTTGGCTTGAAAGATAAAGCGTCCTGGAGTGCGTGCCACTTTAAAATCAAAAGAAGGTTTTGGTTTTTCTGCCTGCAATTCAATGACATCCATCTTGTCCAATTTTTTCTGACGAGACATTGCCATATTTCGAGTGGCAACACGTGCCTTGTTTCGATTGACAAAGTCTTTCAAGTCAGCAATTTCCTTTTGCTGACGTTCGTAGGCTGCTTCTAATTGCGCTTTCTTCATGGCATAGACTTCTTGGAATTGATAGTAATCGCCTGTATAGCGTGTCAAATGCAGATTTTCTACATGATAGACAATGTTAATCACATCATTTAAGAAAGGAATATCATGAGAAATAAGGACAAAGGCATTTTCATAATTCTGCAAATAACGCTTGAGCCAATCAATATGTTCTGCATCTAAATAGTTAGTCGGCTCATCAAGTAGCAAGATGTCAGGCTTTTCAAGCAAGAGCTTGGTCAAGAGAACCTTGGTCCGCTGACCGCCACTGAGTGAGGTTACATCTGTGTCCATGCCAAAATCCATTACCCCTAAGGCACGAGCGACTTCATCAATCTTAGCATCTAAAGTATAAAAATCACGACTCTCCAGACGATCTTGAAGCTCGCCCACCTCTTCCATAAGAGCATCCATATCGGCACCTTCATCTGCCATGGATAGGTAAATTTCGTTGATTCGCTCTTCTGTCTTAAAAAGTTCATCAAAAGCTGTCCTTAAGACATCACGTACAGATTGCCCCTCTTTTAGCACAGCATGCTGATCCAAATAACCAACCGTCACATAGCGAGCCCACTCAACCTTTCCTTCATCAGGCTGGCGTTGCCCTGTGACAATGCTCATAAAGGTGGATTTCCCTTCTCCATTTGCCCCGACAAGACCAATATGCTCCCCCTTTAGCAAACGAAAGGACACATCCTCAAAAATCGCACGGTCTCCAAAACCATGGCTTAAATTCTTTACTTCTAAAATACTCATACTCTTCCTCGTTCTTGATATTCTTTTGCTATTATATCATCTTCTCACACTCTTTGACAACTATAAAAAGAGCAGCACTATGGCTACTCTTTTTATCGAACATTCTTTCTGAGAATTTTTAATCTTCTAGTGATTGTTCTTTCTTTTTCTTGCGACCAAGCGCTGCTAAGCTTGCTACAATTCCAAGAGTTCCAAGAAGACCTGCATGATTTGATTCCATACCTGTCTTAGGTAAGAGTGCTCTTTGTGAACCCTTAGATACAGCATTCATCGT
Organism: Streptococcus pneumoniae; assembly: GCA_040719455.1. Taxonomy (NCBI): domain Bacteria; kingdom Bacillati; phylum Bacillota; class Bacilli; order Lactobacillales; family Streptococcaceae; genus Streptococcus; species Streptococcus pneumoniae. The sequence continues at coordinate 953,408 of JBFDTN010000001.1, forward strand.
TGATGCTGAGGCAAGTGCTGCAAGCGATACTGACAGACTTTCGCTGGTTGAAAGACTTGTACTCATCGATTCTGAGGTACTTACACTCATTGAAGCTGAATGGCTTAGTGAGTTTGAAATAGACTCTGATACTGCATTTGATGCACTTGTTGAGGTGCTTACGGACTCACTTACCAATACACTTTCACTCATTGATAGACTCGTTGAGGCTGAAAGTGATGCACTTGCAGATTGACTGACACTGAAGCTACTTGATGCCGATACAGACACACTGTTCAAGGCAGAGATGGATGCTGAATGGCTTAGTGAGAGTGAGATAGACTCCGATACTGCGTTTGATGCACTTGTTGAGGTACTTATAGACTCACTCAGCGATACACTTTCACTCATCAATAGACTCGTTGATGCTGAAATGGATGCACTTGCAGATTGACTGACACTGAAGCTACTTGATGCTGATACAGACACACTGTTCAAAGCGGAGATTGAAAGAGAAGTAGATTCTGACAAGGATACTGATTCAGATACAACTGCTGATACTGATTCGCTCAAGCTTGTTGATGCAGAGGCTGACAATGAAGCTTTCTCAGATACAGACATAGATTCTGATGCTGATACTGAAGCGGATTCAGAATCACGACCTGATACGCTCATTGATGCTGAGGCACTCACTGAGTTAGAAAGCGAATCACGGTTTGAATTGCTGAGTGATGCACTTTCACTATCCAGCTTGTCATTGTTAGACAATGACAAGGATGCACTCATTGACTCACTGACTGAAGTTGAAGCACTCATCGACTGACTATCTCGTACAGACTCTGAAATGGATTCACTTGCTGATACAGACATTGACTTAGATGTTGAAGCTGAAGTCGATGCTGATGCGCTTACGCTTGTTGACTCTGACAAGGAATTACGTGTTGAATCGCTTGCAGATGTTGAAGCGCTCAAGCGTGTTGACTCAGATAGTGAAGCAGACATTGAAGCTGAATTGTACTCAGAAAGTGATGTTGACAATGAGATTGAATTTGACTCGTCAAGTTGTGAATTCGATGCCAATTCTGACAAGCTTGTTGAGAAGCTTTCTGAAGCAGATACAGATGCAGAGGTGCTTTCTGAGTTGTATGCTGAGACAGACGTGCTTTCTGATACGCTCAAGGAGTCTGAAGCTACTGAGTTTGACGCTGACTCGCTTGATGAAATCGATGCTGAAATTGACTCAGATAATTCTGTTGATTGACGCATAGAAGCTGATTCTGACGCTGTTGTAGACTCAGATACTGAGACGGATGTTGAAGCACTTACTGAGCCAGAAATACTTACTGATGTTGAAAGGCTAGTACTTGTAAAAGCACTAATAGATGCCGAGGTACTTACGCTAATTGAAGCACTTGCTGACACAGACTCGCTGTCACTGATTGATTGGCTCGCACTAATTGATAATGACGTGCTTACGGACTGGCTCTCGCTCAAGCTGCTTGAGGCTGAAAGCGATACCTTGTTCAAGTCGGAAATCGAGGTTGAAGTGGATTCGCTCAAGCGGGCTGAGTCTGAATTCACCTTAGAGAGAAGCTCACTCAAGTTCTTAGAGGCTGATTCTGAAACGGATGCCTTTCCTGCGACGGAAGTTGAGAGCGATTGAGACGCCGATGTCGATTCAGAATCACGAGTTGCTACACTCATTGAGGCTGATTCACTGACTGAGTTAGACAATGAATCACGGGTCGAAGCGCTCAAGGACAAGCTGTTACTATCCACCTTCGGATTGTCAGACAAGGATAGCGAAATCGAGAGGCTCTCATTTACAGACATGCTTGCACTTGTCGATTGACTCGCACCAACAGAAGCTGAAGATAGTTCTGATGCTGATTCTGACGCAGATTTAGAGGCAGACGCAGAAGCTGATATCACAGTGCTTGCGCTTGCAGATTCTGAAAGCGACTTACGAGCTTATTCACTAGCTTTCGTTGATTCACTCAAGCGAGCTTCTTCGGACGTTGATGCCGATTTCGAAGCCAAGTTGAAGTTTGAAAGTGATTCTGACAAGCTGGTTGAACTTGATTCATCCAATTGTGAATCCTTCGCTAACTCTGACAAGCTAGTTGAGAAGCTCTCTGATGTAGAATTTGAAGCTTTCGTGCTCTTCTCTACTGCTTCTGAAACCGATTCTGAATTCATCACGCTGATAAAGTCTGACGCTGTTGAGTTTGATTCTGATTGAACCACGGATGTCGATGCCGAGATTGATTCGGACAAGTCTGTCGACTTGCGCTTCACAACTGCTTCTGAAGCTGAAGTTGATTCTGACGCGGATGCAGCTGTCGATTTAGCAGTGGATTCAGACGCCGATACCGAATCTGACTTGGCTGCTGAGTTCGACTGGCTATCGCTCAATGACGTTGAGGCTGAAAGCGATACCTTGTTCAAATCTGAAATTGAGGTCGAAGTCGACTCACTCAAGCGGGTTGAATCAGAATTCACCTTAGAGAGAAGCTCACTCAAGCTCTTAGACGCTGATTCTGAAACGGATGCTTTTCCTGCGACAGAGGTTGAGAGAGACTGAGACGCCGATGTCGATTCTGAATTGCGTTTCGTTGCACTTTCAGAAGCTGATTTACTTGCCGAATCAGAGAGCGAATCACGTTTCGCAGCACTCAAGGACAAGCTGTTACTGTCCACATTTGGATTGTTAGACAAGGATTCAGAGGCATTCAAGGATTCCTTGCTTGATGTACTTGCGCTGTCGGACTGACTGTCACGGACTAAGTCTGATGCTCTTTCTGACACAGACTCAGACATCGACTTAGACGCAGATGCGCTCGTTGAAACCACCGTGCTTGCGCTTGCGGATTCTGAAAGCGACTTACGAGCTGAGTCACTGTTCTTGGTTGACTCACTCAAGCGGGCTTCTTCAGACGTCGAAGCGGATTTCGAAGCCAGGTTAAAGTTTGAAAGTGACTCAGATAGGGATGTTGAGCTTGATTCATCCAGCTGTGAATCCTTCACTAGCTCTGACAGGCTAGTTGAGAAGCTCTCTGATGTAGAATTTGAAGCTTTCGTGCTCTTCTCTACTGCTTCTGAAACCGATTCTGAATTCATCACGCTGATGAAGTCTGACGCTGTTGAGTTTGATTCGGATTGGACCACAGAGGTTGATGCCGAAATAGACTCAGACAGGTCTGTCGACTTGCGCTTCACAACTGATTCACTTGCGGAAGTGGATTCAGATGCGGATGCAGCTGTCGATTTGGCAGTAGACTCTGAAGCCGATACCGAATCTGACTTGGCAGCTGAGTTCGACTGGCTCTCGCTCAAGCTACTTGAGGCAGAAAGTGATACCTTGTTCAAGTCGGAAATCGAGGTTGAAGTGGACTCACTCAAGCGAGTTGAATCGGAGTTCACCTTCGCTAGAGATTCGCTAAAACTCTTAGAGGCTGATCCTGAAACGGATGCCTTCCCTGCGACAGAAATTGAGAGCGATTGAGACGCTGAGGTCGATTCTGAATTGCGTTTCGTTGCACTTTCAGACGCGGACTTGCTTGCCGAATCAGAGAGCGAATCACGCTTAGCTGCACTCAAGGACAAGCTGTTACTATCAACGTTAGGATTGTTAGACAAGGACTCAGAGGCATTCAAGGATTCCTTGCTTGAGGTACTTACACTGTCGGACTGGCTGTCGCGGACTGAGCTTGATGTCATTTCAGAAGTTGAAACCGACATTGATTTAGATGTCGAAGCACTTGTCGAAACCACGGTGCTTGCGCTTGCGGATTCCGACAGAGATTTGCGGGCTGATTCACTAGCTTTCGTTGACTCACTCAAGCGAGCTTCTTCAGACATTGAAGCAGATTTCGATGCCAGGTTGAAGTTTGACAGTGATTCTGACAAGCTAGTTGAACTTGAATCATCCAGTTGTGAATCCTTCACTAGCTCAGACAGGCTAGTTGAGAAGCTCTCTGACGTTGAGTTTGAAGCTTTCGTACTCTTCGCCACTGCTTCTGAGACAGATTCTGAGTTCATGACGCTCACTGAGTCAGACGCTGTTGAGTTTGATTCGGATTGAACCACAGATGTCGATGCCGAGATTGATTCAGACAGATCTGTCGACTTGCGCTTCACAACTGATTCACTTGCGGAAGTGGATTCAGATGCGGATGCAGCTGTCGATTTGGCAGTAGACTCTGAAGCCGATACCGAATCTGACTTGGCAGCTGAGTTCGACTGGCTCTCGCTCAAGCTACTTGAGGCAGAAAGTGATACCTTGTTCAAGTCGGAAATCGAGGTTGAAGTGGACTCACTCAAGCGAGTTGAATCGGAGTTCACCTTCGCTAGAGATTCGCTAAAACTCTTAGAGGCTGATCCTGAAACGGATGCCTTCCCTGCGACAGAAATTGAGAGCGATTGAGACGCTGAGGTCGATTCTGAATTGCGTTTCGTTGCACTTTCAGACGCGGACTTGCTTGCCGAATCAGAGAGCGAATCACGCTTAGCTGCACTCAAGGACAAGCTGTTACTATCAACGTTAGGATTGTTAGACAAGGACTCAGAGGCATTCAAGGATTCCTTGCTTGAGGTACTTGCACTGTCGGACTGGCTGTCGCGGACTGAGCTTGATGTCATTTCAGAAGTTGAAACCGACATTGATTTAGATGTCGAAGCACTTGTCGAAACCACGGTGCTTGCGCTTGCGGATTCCGACAGAGATTTGCGGGCTGATTCACTAGCTTTCGTTGACTCACTCAAGCGAGCTTCTTCAGACATTGAAGCCGATTTCGAAGCCAAGTTGAAGTTCGAAAGTGATTCTGATAAGCTAGTTGAGCTTGATTCATCCAGCTGTGAATCCTTCACTAGCTCAGACAAACTAGTTGAGAAGCTTTCAGACGCTGAGGTTGATTCCTTAGTGCTCTTTTCTACTGCTTCTGAAACCGATTCTGAATTCATGACACTGACTGAGTCTGACGCTGTTGAATTGGATTCAGATTGAACCACAGATGTCGATGCCGAGATGGACTCGGACAGGTCTGTTGACTTGCGCTTCACAACTGACTCACTTGCGGATGTGGATTCAGACGCTGAGAGTTCCGCTGATTTAGCAGTGGATTCAGACGCCGATACCGAATCTGACTTGGCAGCTGAGTCAGATTGACTCTCGCTCAAGCTGCTTGACGCTGAAAGCGATACCTTGTTCAATTCGGAAATTGAAGTCGAAGTGGACTCACTCAAGCGAGTGGAATCTGAATTCACCTTCACTAGAGACTCGCTCAAGCTCTTAGACGCTGATTCTGACAAGGATGCTTTCCCTGCAACAGAGGTTGAAAGCGATTGGGATGCAGAGAGCGATTCTGAATTGCGTTTCGCTGCACTTTCAGATGCGGACTTACTTACCGAATCAGAGAGCGAATCACGTTTCGCTACACTCAAGGACAAGCTGTCACTATCCACTTTCGGGTTGTTAGACAGAGATTCCGATGCACTCAAGGATTCCTTGCTTGAGCTACTTGCGCTCTCAGACTGGCTATCACGGACTGAATCTGATGCTCTTTCTGACACGGACTCGGACATTGATTTAGAAGCCGATGCGCTCGTAGATACCACCGTGCTTGCGCTTGCGGATTCTGACAGAGATTTGCGAGCAGAGTCGCTAGCTTTCGTTGACTCACTCAAGCGAGCTTCTTCAGATGTTGAAGCCGATTTCGAAGCCAAGTTGAAGTTCGAAAGTGATTCTGATAAGCTAGTTGAACTTGAATCATCCAGTTGTGAATCCCTCACTAGCTCAGACAGGCTAGTTGAGAAGCTCTCTGAGGCAGAGGTTGAGGCCTTAGTGCTCTTTTCTACTGCTTCTGAAACCGATTCCGAATTCATGACGCTGATGGAATCTGACGCTGTTGAATTGGATTCAGATTGAACCACTGAGGTTGAGGCCGAGATCGACTCTGACAGGTCTGTCGACTTACGTTGAACCACTGATTCTGAAGCTGAAGTAGATTCTGAGGCTGATGAAGCTGTAGATTTAGCAGTTGATTCAGAGGCGGATACTGATTCTGACTTGGCTGCAGAGTTTGATTGGCTTTCACTTAATGACGTTGAGGCAGAAAGCGATACCTTATTCAAGTCTGAAATTGAGGTCGAAGTCGACTCGCTCAAGCTGATTGAATCAGAGTTCACCTTAGCCAGAGACTCGCTCAGGCTCTTAGAGGCAGACTCTGAGACTGAGCCTTTTCCTGCAACAGAAGTTGAAAGCGATTGGGACGCCGAGTTCGATTCAGAATCGCGTTTCGTTGCACTTTCAGAAGCCGACTGGCTTACTGACTCAGACAATGAGTCACGATTCGAAGCGCTCAAGGACAAGCTGTCACTATCCACTTTCGGATTATTAGACAAGGATTCAGATGCACTCAAGGATTCCTTGCTTAAAGTACTTGCGCTCTCAGACTGACTGTCACGGACTGAATCTGAGGTCATCTCAGAAGCTGATTCAGACATTGACTTAGATGCCGATGCGCTTGTCGAGACCACTGTACTTGTGCTAGCAGATTCTGAAAGTGACTTACGAGCGGATTCACTAGCCTTGGTTGACTCGCTCAAGCGTTCTGATTCAGATGTGGAAGCCGAGTTCGAAGCCAAGTTGAAGTTCGACAAGGATTCTGACAAGCTAGTTGAACTTGAGTCATCCAGTTGTGAATCCTTCACTAGTTCTGACAGGCTGGTCGAGAAGCTCTCTGAGGCAGAGATGGAAGCCTTGGTGCTCCTTTCTACTGCTTCTGAAACCGATTCTGAATTCATGACGCTGACAGAGTCTGACGCTGTTGAATTGGATTCAGATTGAACCACTGAGGTTGAGGCCGAGATTGACTCAGACAGGTCTGTCGACTTGCGCTTCACAGCTGACTCACTTGCGGATGTGGATTCAGAGGCTGAGATTTCCGCCGATTTAGCTGTTGATTCAGACGCGGATACTGATTCTGACTTGGCTGCAGAGTTTGATTGGCTCTCACTCAAGCTACTTGATGCCGAAACAGACACGCTATTCAAGTTTGAGATTGAGATAGATGAAGATTCTGATAAGGAGACTGATACAGATACTAGAGTTGATACTGATTCACTCAGGCTCTTAGAGGCAGATTCTGAAACTGACCCTTTTCCTGCAACAGAGGTCGATAGTGATTGAGAAGCCGAGGTCGATTCGGAATCGCGTTTCGTTGCACTTTCAAAATCCGATTGGCTTACTGACTCAGACAATGAGTCACGATTCGAAGCGCTCAAGGACAAGCTGTCACTATCCACTTTCGGATTATTAGACAAGGATTCAGATGCACTCAATGATTCCTTGCTTGAGCTACTTGCACTCTTGGACTGGCTGTCACGGACTGAATCTGACATCATCTCAGAAGCTGAAACTGACATTGACTTAGATACCGATGCGCTTGTCGATTCTACAGTGCTTGCGCTAGCTGATTCTGAAAGTGATGTGCGGGCTGAGTCACTAGCTTTCGTTGACTCGCTCAAGCGTTCTGATTCAGATGTGGAAGCCGATTCGGAAGCCCAGTTGAAGTTTGAAAGCGACTCAGAAAGTGATGTCGAACTGGATTCATCTAGTTGTGAATCCTTCACTAACTCAGACAGGCTAGTTGAGAAGCTCTCTGATGCAGAGGTTGAGGCCTTAGTGCTCTCTTCTGCTGCTTCTGAAACAGATTCCGAATTCATGACGCTGATGGAATCTGACACTGTTGAGTTCGACTCAGATTGGACAACTGATGTCGAAGCGGAAATAGACTCAGACAGGTCTGTCGACTTACGTTGAACAACTGATTCTGAAGCTGAAGTAGATTCTGAGGCTGATGAAGCTGTAGATTTAGCAGTTGATTCAGAGGCGGATACTGATTCTGACTTGGCTGCAGAGTTTGATTGGCTTTCGCTCAATGAAGTTGATGCGGAAACAGACACACTGTTCAAGTTTGAAATTGATATTGATGTAGATTCTGATAAGGAGTCTGACACTGATACTAGAGTTGATACTGATTCACTCAAGCTCTTAGAGGCAGAATCTGAGACTGCCCCTTTTCCTGCAACAGAAGTTGAAAGCGATTGAGAAGCCGATGTGGATTCTGAATCGCGTTTCATTGCACTTTCCGAAGCGGACTTGCTTACAGATTCAGACAATGAATCTCGGGTTGAAGCGCTCAAGGACAAGCTGTCACTATCCACTTTCGGATTGTTAGACAAGGATTCAGATGCACTTAAGGATTCCTTGCTTGAGCTGCTTGCGCTCTCAGACTGGCTATCACGGACTGAATCTGATGTTCTCTCTGACTCGGACTCGGACATTGACTTGGATGTCGATGCGCTTGTCGAAACCACAGTACTTGCACTAGCAGATTCTGAAAGTGACTTACGAGCTGATTCACTAGCCTTCGTTGACTCACTCAAGCGTTCTGATTCAGATGTAGAAGCCGATGTTGATGCCAAGTTGAAGTTCGACAAGGATTCTGACAAGCTAGTTGAACTTGATTCATCCAGTTGTGAATCCTTGACTAGTTCTGATAGGCTAGTTGAGAAGCTCTCAGATGCAGAGGTTGAAGCTTTCGTGCTCTTCTCTACTGCTTCTGAAACCGATTCTGAATTCATGACGCTGATGGAATCTGACGCTGTTGAGTTCGACTCAGATTGAACCACTGATGTCGAAGCGGAAATAGACTCAGACAGGTCTGTCGACTTGCGTTGAACCACGGATTCTGAAACTGAAGTAGACTCAGAGGCTGATGAAGCTGTAGATTTAGCAGTTGATTCAGACGCAGATACTGATTCTGACGTTGCTGCTGAATTGGATTGGCTTTCACTTAATGACGTTGATGCAGAAAGCGATACCTTGTTCAAGTCGGAAATTGAAGTCGAAGTGGACTCACTCAAGCGAATTGAATCGGAATTCACCTTCGCTAGAGACTCGCTCAAGCTCTTAGAGGCTGATTCTGACAAGGAGGCTTTCCCTGCGACGGAAGTTGAGAGCGATTGAGACGCCGATGTCGATTCGGAATTGCGTTTCGTTGCACTTTCAGAAGCTGATTTACTTGCCGAATCAGAGAGTGAATCACGCTTAGCTGCGCTCAAGGATAAGCTGTCACTGTCCACTTTCGGATTGTTAGACAAGGATTCAGAGGCATTCAAGGATTCCTTACTTGACGTGCTTGCACTGTCGGACTGGCTGTTGCGGACTGAGTCTGCTGCTCTTTCTGACACGGACTCAGACATCGACTTAGACGCAGCCGCGCTCGTTGAAACCACCGTGCTTGCGCTTGCAGATTCTGAAAGCGACTTGCGAGCGGAATCACTAGCTTTCGTTGATTCACTCAAGCGAGCTTCTTCAGACGTCGAAGCGGATTTCGAAGCCAGGTTGAAGTTCGAAAGTGATTCTGACAAGCTAGTTGAACTTGAATCATCCAATTGTGAATCTTTCGCTAGCTCTGACAGGCTAGTTGAGAAGCTCTCAGACGCTGAGGTGGAAGCTTTCGTGCTCTTCGCCACTGCTTCTGAGACCGATTCTGAGTTCATAACGCTCACTGAGTCAGACGCTGTTGAGTTGGATTCCGATTGAACCACGGAAGTTGATGCCGAGATGGACTCGGACAAGTCTGTTGACTTGCGCTTCACAACTGATTCTGAAGATGATGTAGATTCGGACGCTGAATTTTCTGCTGATTTCGCAGTGGATTCTGACGCCGATACTGATTCTGACTTAGCAGCTGAGTCCGACTGGCTCTCGCTCAATGACGTTGACGCTGAAAGCGATACCTTGTTCAAGTCGGAAATGGAAGTCGAAGTCGATTCACTCAAACGGGTTGAGTCTGAATTCACCTTCACTAGAGACTCGCTCAAGCTCTTAGACGCTGATTCTGACAAGGATGCTTTCCCTGCAACAGAGGTTGAAAGCGATTGGGATGCAGAGAGCGATTCTGAATTGCGTTTCGCTGCACTTTCAGATGCGGACTTACTTACCGAATCAGAGAGCGAATCACGTTTCGCTACACTCAAGGACAAGCTGTCACTATCCACTTTCGGGTTGTTAGACAGAGATTCCGATGCACTCAAGGATTCCTTGCTTGAGGTGCTGGCGCTCTCGGACTGGCTATCGCGGACTGAGCTTGATGTCATCTCAGAAGTTGAAACTGACATCGACTTAGACACAGATGCCGAAGCTGATACCACCGTACTTGCGCTTGCGGATTCTGAAAGCGACTTACGGGCTGAGTCACTATCCATCATTGACTCACTCAAGCGTTCTGATTCTGACGTTGAAGCTGATTTCGACGCCAAGTTGAAGGTCGAAAGTGATTCTGACAAGCTGGTTGAGCTTGATTCATCTAATTGTGAATCTTTCACTAGCTCAGACAAGCTAGTTGAGAAGCTCTCAGACACTGAGGTTGATGCCTTGGTGCTCTTCTCCACTGCTTCTGAAACCGATTCTGAGTTCATGACGCTGATGGAATCTGACGCTGTTGAGTTGGATTCAGATTGAGCCACGGACGTTGATGCCGAGATAGACTCAGATAGGTCTGTCGACTTGCGTTTCACAACTGACTCACTTGCGGATGTGGATTCAGAGGCGGACGCAGCTGTCGATTTCACAGTGGATTCAGACGCCGATACTGATTCTGACGTTGCTGCTGAAGCGGAATCACTAACCGTCTTGTAGCGATCATAATAAGAATAAGTAATCGTTTGAACGCCTTCTTTGTAAGAAACAGTATTGCCACTCACAAAACCTGAAGCTGTCGAAACGTTGGTTTGTTTCAATTCATAGCGCTGACCATAGTCAACACCATTGATGACAATCGTTTCTTTCAACTTCACATCTTCTGTCAAATCACGTGTTTCACCATTTGGAGCAGAAAAAACTTTTTCCTCACGAATCTCAGCACCTGTCTCATCATTTACGAATCTGACCTGAATGAGAGATCCTGCTGCCGTATATTCAAAGGATTCCAACTTAATCTGCTGGAGGTTCGTTCCTGATGCTGTAGAGGCAAAGACGCTGAAGGCAAATTTCTCTTTCCCTTGCGCATCACCTGTTACCAGACGTGCATCTTTCAACCAACCCCGTGGGTCTTTTGTCATTTCCCCACCATTATCATAGCTTACCCGTAAAGTAGGAAAGCGATTATCAGGTGTTCGAGGAAAATAGGAAAACGTTACATCACGAAACGCATTATCTAAAACAGCCGTAGAAAGAGCGCGCGTATTATCAGTTGAAACAACACCATCCTTATTATAAAAGTATCCCATAAAAGGAGTGCTCTTATGTCTGTCTGGATCAGCATTAAAATACTGCTTCTCACCACTGGTCGTTGATGGCTGATCAAAGACAGTGTCAAACTTAAATCCAAAGGAATTTTTGACATTTTCACCACCCAAACCGAGAGTTGGTCCAGCTCCATTTCCTGAAGCATTGCCTACCTCACCGATGGCACCTGTCGTGAATAAAAATGAAATACCGTCACCACCTGAATGCCCCGTTGGATTGTAAATCTTATCAAAAGCATCACCCAATTTAATCTTCGCTTTAAAGGTGAAAGGCTGATTCAAATCCACTTTCGTATTTAAAGTATAAGATCCAGCTTGATTGGCTGCATTTTCTGTCAGAGTGACAACTCCTTCAGAGTCAATCTTAGCATTTCCTCTAGTGGTAAAAAATTCACTTTGATTGGCTGCAGTCACAGTAATCCGTGTCTTCTCATCTGTCAAAGTTGCATTTTCCAAGGTAATCGGTGTATAGCTCTCGCCTGATGAAGCCGCAAAGAAATAGGTGCCACTTGGAATAGGCAGTCCTTCCAGTGCCGAACGACGTGTCCGAACGCGAGGCGTTTCTGTTGTGGAACGAGAAGCCGTACTTGCCAACACAGCATTGGTCAGATTTGTGGATGTGCTTGGCACAATCTTTTCAATCGCTTCAGAGACAGTCTTAGGCGCTTCGACTAATTCAGAGATGGAACTAGCTGCCAAAGCGACATCAGAAGCTACTTCTACTTCTGCACTTGTTGAGGTAGATGCCACAGTTGAAGTTTCAGTAATTGCCTCTGAAGCAGCACGAGAAACCTCCGCAGAAGCACTCCTTGAACCACTAATTGACGTCGATAAAGAATCACTCTCTGAGCTGGCTAATGAAAGACTAGCTGATTGACTTAAGCTCTCTGAGAAACTTGCACTTGTTGATTTACTTTCTGATGTAGAAAGCGAATGAGAAAAACTCTCAGATTCACTAGACGATAGAGACTGAAAACTCTCAGAGCTGCTCGTCTTCACTTCTGATTGAGATTGCATTTGAAGCAAAGAATCTGAGCTCTGAGAAAGACTCCCCTCACTACTATCCTTACCATCTAATACAACCTTATCTTGACCAGCTACAAGCCCTTCAGGACTTACTTGTAATTCCTCTGCCACTGTTGATACATCATCTGAAGCATAGACCGAGGATTGAAGCAGACCAGCTCCACCTAAAGCCCCCATCGAAATCAAAGCCTTTAAATAAGCTGATGTGTTGGATTCTATCATATCTGCAGAATCAAGATTTGCCACCACTTCTTCCGTAGCATTTTTTGATCCTAAAATTCTCATTAAACCAAGTTGCGATAAGACCGTACGAACCCATTGTTTACCAGACTTGTGTAATTTTACACGGCTCTTACGATCGATTTCATTGAATTCCCTATTGAACTTTTTGAGATTCATATATCCACCCTTACTTAATAATATAAAATATCCCTACCATTTTATCACACTTACACCCCCATACTCAACCCTAATGACTCGGTAGAATCAAGTTTTTTCAAAGGATTCATGCCTAAATTTAAAACTTATATTTATTCTTTTTCAATTAGGCAATCTAACAGTTATCTCAAAGAAAATTCTCAATTTTTCCATTTCGACATCAAAATAAGAGACTGGATACATGTCCAGTCTCTTATATAACCTATAATGAGATTCTGGCTCTATAATTTCTGTAGTGGGTAACTTCCACTGAAGAGATTATAGGGCTTTTTCAGTGTAGAAAAAAAGTCCCATATAATCTATAATGAAAAGCGACGAAACTCACATTAGAAAGAATCATATGGAACGACTTAATAATACCACAAATCTTATCGGAATTAAAGATAAAAATATCACCATCACTTCTGCTTACAAGGTTAAATCCCATATCCTCCTTCAAGCAACCTTAGATTATCCTGCTCCTCCTTGTCCTCACTGCCAAGGAAAGATGATAAAGTATGACTTCCAACGAGAATCCTCTATTCCTATTCTCGATCTTCAAGGATTTCCTACTCTTCTAAAACTGAGAAAACGCCGCTTTAAATGCAAGTGTTGTCTACGTGTATCTGTTTCTCAAACGCCTCTCGTCAAGAAACATCATCAAATTTCTCAACCTGTCTGGGATAAAATCACTCAACTACATACGGAAAAACTAACGAACTCTGATATTGCTAGAAAACTTCATATCTCTGTCTCTGTTGTACAGAGAAAACTGAATCAATTCTCCTTCAAGGAACAGTTCTCACAATTACCTAAAATCCTCTCTTGGGATGAATTCTCACGCAATAAGGGGAAGCTGGCATTTATCGCTCAGGATTTTCAAACCAAAAAGATTATCACTATTCTTGAGAACAATCGGCAAACAACCATTAAAAACTACTTCCTCAAATACACGAGAGAGATGAGAGAAAACGTCAAAATCGTAACTGTAGATATGTCTGGTAACTACATTCCTATCATTAAATTCTTATTCCCGAAAGCAAAGATTGTTCTGGATCGTTTTCATATTATTCAGCACCTGAGCCGAGCTATGATGGCTACTCGGATTGCCATTATGAAGAACCATGACAGGGGCTCCCTTCCTTATCGAGCTATGAAACATCATTGGAGAATCCTCCAAAAGGACAGCCGAAAACTCTCTAACAAACTCTTTTATTCTCGAACCTTTAGGCAAACCTTAACCCCTAGAGAAGTAGTTCAAAAAACCTTAGACTTGTCAGAGGAACTAAGGCACTATTATGACCTTTATCAACTCTTGATGTTCCATTTTCAAGAGAAGAACAGTGAGGCTTTCTTCGGACTGATAGAAGACTATTTACCTACTGTGAATTCTACTTTCAGAACAGTCTTTACAACCTTTCTCAAATACAGACAATACATTACCAATGCACTTGAATTACCTTATTCAAACGCTAAGCTAGAAGCTACTAACAAACTTATCAAAGACATCAAACGACAAGCTTTCGGTTTCCGAAACTTCAAAAACTTTAAAACAAAAATTCTCATCGCTTTAAATATACAAAAAGAGAGAACCAATCTGATTCTCTCTCGTATGGGATAATACTTCACCCACTACAGTTGACAAAGTGCCGAGATTCTTCATTCAATCAAAGATATCTCTATCTTCTGATACGTATACGAATGACTCTTAATCTTCTAGTGATTGCTCTTTCTTTTTCTTGCGACCAAGCGCTGCCAATCCTGCTAAAGCTCCCATAGCTCCAAGAAGACCTGCATGATTTGATTCCATACCTGTCTTAGGCAAGCTAGTTGAACGTTTCATAGCTGACTCAGACGCCTGTGCTGAACTTGAAGCAGAAAGACTTGCTGAGATACTTGCACTTGTTGACATGCTTGTACTCATAGATGCTGAAGTACTTGCTGAAAGGCTAGCACTCATTGACGCACTTGTGCTCATTGAGGCTGATACACTTGCAGATTGACTTGCACTCAAGCTTGTTGAAGCTGAGACAGACACACTGTTCAATGCTGAGATTGATGCAGATGTTGATGCTGACAAGGATACTGATTCAGATACAACTGCTGATACTGACTCGCTCAAGCTTGTTGATGCAGATGCTGAGAGTGATGCTTTCTCAGATACAGACATAGATTCTGATACTGACGCTGAAGTTGATACAGAATCACGACCTGCCATACTCATTGATGCAGATGCGCTAGCTGAGTTAGAAAGCGAATCACGGCTTGAGTTGCTGAGTGACAAGCTATCGCTATCCACGTTTGGATTGTTCGACAATGAGGCTGATGCTGAGATAGACTCGCTCACTGATGTGCTTGCGCTAACTGACTCACTATCACGCACTGATGCTGATGTTGATTCACTTGCAGATACTGACATTGACTTAGATGTTGACGCTGAAGTCGATGCTGATGAGCTGATTGAAGCTGACTCTGATAGTGACTTACGTGCTGACTCGCTTGCAGATGTTGATTCACTCAAGCGTGTTGACTCTGACAATGAAGCTGACATTGAAGCTGAGTTGTAGCTTGAAAGTGACTCTGATAATGACATTGAGCTTGATTTGTCAATGTGTGAGTTAGACGCCAATTCTGACAAGCTGGTTGAGAAGCTTTCTGAAGCAGATACTGATGCAGATGTGCTTGCTGAGTTGTATGCTGATACAGATGTGCTTGCTGATGCGCTCAATGAGTCTGAAGCTGTTGAGTTAGATGCTGACTCACTTGCTGAGAGTGATGCTGAAATTGACTCAGACAAGTCTGTTGATTGGCGATTTGATACAGACTCAGAAGCTGAGATTGATTCAGATACGGAGACAGAATCTGACATGCTTACTGATTGACTGACGCTCAATGATGTTGAAGCAGATGCAGACACACTATTCAATGCTGAGAGTGATGCAGAGGTTGATGCTGACAAGGATGCTGATTCAGATACAACTGCTGATACTGACTCGCTCAAGCTTATTGATGTAGATGCTGAGAGTGATGCTTTCTCAGATACAGACATAGATTCTGATACTGACGCTGAAGTTGATACAGAATCACGACCTGCCATACTCATTGATGCAGATGCGCTAGCTGAGTTAGAAAGCGAATCACGGCTTGAGTTGCTGAGTGACAAGCTGTCGCTATCCACATTTGGATTGTTCGACAATGATGCAGATGCTGAGATTGACTCGCTCATTGATGTGCTTGCACTCATAGACTGACTATCACGCACTGATGCTGATGTTGATTCAGACGCTGATACTGACATTGACTTAGACATAGATGCTGAAGTCGATGCTGATGAGCTGATTGAAGCTGACTCTGATAGTGAATTACGTGCTGACTCGCTTGCACTTGTTGATTCACTCAAGCGTGTTGACTCAGACAATGAAGCTGAAATTGAAGCTGAGTTGTAGCTTGAAAGTGACTCTGATAATGACATTGAGCTTGATTTGTCAATTTGTGAGTTAGACGCCAATTCTGACAAGCTTGTTGAGAAGCTTTCTGAAGCTGATACTGATGCAGAGGTTGAAGCTGAGTTGTACGCTGACACAGATGTGCTTGCTGATGCGCTCAATGAGTCTGAAGCTGTTGAGTTAGACGCTGACTCACTTGCAGAGATTGAAGCTGAAATTGACTCAGACAAGTCTGTTGATTGGTGCATAGAAGCTGATTCAGATGCTGATACTGATGCTGACGCTGACATTGAAGATGATGTGCTAGTTGATACTGATACTGACGCACTGTTCAATGCAGAGATTGACGCTGATGTTGATTCTGACAAGGATACTGATTCAGATACAACTGCTGATACAGACTCGCTCAAGCTTGTTGAGGCAGATGCTGAGAGTGAAGCTTTCTCAGATACAGACATTGACTCAGATGCTGATACTGAAGCTGATTCAGAATCACGACCTGCTACACTCATTGATGCAGATGTGCTAGCTGAGTTAGAAAGCGAATCACGGCTTGAATTGCTGAGTGACAAGCTATCACTATCCACATTTGGATTGTTCGACAATGATGCAGATGCTGAGATAGACTCGCTCACTGATGTGCTTACACTCATAGATTGGCTGTCACGCACTGATGCAGATGTTGATTCACTTGCTGATACTGACATTGACTTAGACATAGACGCTGAAGTCGATGCTGATGAGCTGATTGAAGCTGACTCTGATAGTGACTTACGTGTTGAATCGCTTGCAGATGTTGAAGCGCTCAAGCGTGTTGACTCAGATAGTGAAGCAGACATTGAAGCTGAATTGTACTCAGAAAGTGATGTTGACAATGAGATTGAATTTGACTCGTCAAGTTGTGAATTCGATGCCAATTCTGACAAGCTTGTTGAGAAGCTTTCTGAAGCTGATACTGATGCTGATGTTGAAGCTGAGTTGTATGCTGATACAGATGTGCTTGCTGATGCACTCAATGAGTCTGAAGCTGTTGAGTTCGACGCTGACTCACTTGCTGAGATCGACGCTGAGATAGACTCAGACAAGTCTGTTGATTGGCGCATAGAAACTGATTCTGACGCTGATACTGATGCTGACGCTGACATTGAAGATGACGCGCTAGTTGATACGGATACTGACGCACTATTCAATGCTGAGATTGATGCAGATGTTGATTCTGACAAGGATACTGATTCAGATACAACCGCTGATACTGACTCACTCAAGCTTATTGATGCGGATGCTGAGAGTGAAGCTTTCTCAGATACAGAAGTTGAAAGCGACTTAGATGCTGAGGTTGATTCAGAATCACGTTGTTCTACACTTGTTGAAGCAGATTTGCTAACTGAGTTAGAAAGCGAATCACGGCTTGAGTTACTGAGTGACAAGCTGTCGCTATCCACATTTGGATTGTTCGATAATGAGGCTGAGGCTGAAATTGACTCGCTCACTGATGTGCTTGCGCTCACTGACTCACTATCACGTACTGATGCAGATGTTGATTCAGACGCTGATACTGACATTGACTTAGACATAGATGCTGAAGTCGATGCGGATGAGCTGATTGAAGCTGACTCTGACAATGAATTGCGTGCTGACTCGCTTGCACTTGTTGATTCACTCAAGCGTGTTGATTCAGATACTGAAGCTGACATTGAAGCTGAGTTATAGCTTGAAAGTGATTCAGATAGTGACATTGAGCTTGATTTGTCAATTTGTGAATTAGACGCCAATTCTGACAAGCTTGTTGAGAAGCTTTCTGAAGCTGATACTGACGCTGATGTGCTTGCTGAGTTATACTCTGATACAGATGTGCTTGCTGATGCACTCAATGAATCAGACGCTGTTGAGTTAGACGCTGACTCACTTGCTGAGATCGATGCTGAAATTGATTCAGACAAATCTGTTGATTGGCGCATAGAAGCTGATTCAGACGCTGACGTAGACTCAGATGCTGAAATCGAATCTGACAAGGATACTGATTCAGATACGGATGCAGAACCTGACATACTTACTGATTGACTGTTGCTCAATGATGTTGAAGCAGATACAGACGCACTGTTCAATGCTGAGATTGATGCTGATGTTGATTCTGACAAGGATACTGATTCAGATACAACTGCTGATACTGACTCGCTCAAGCTTGTTGATGCAGATGCTGAGAGTGATGCTTTCTCAGATACAGAAGTTGAAAGTGACTTAGATGCTGATGTTGATTCAGAATCACGACCTGATACGCTCATTGATGCTGAGGCACTCACTGAGTTAGAAAGCGAATCACGGTTTGAATTGCTGAGTGACAGACTGTCGCTATCAACGTTTGAATTGCTAGCTAGTGACATCGATGCACTTTCTGACTCGCTAACTGATACTGAGGCACTCATAGATTGACTATCACGCACTGATGCAGATGTTGATTCACTTGCTGATACTGACATTGACTTAGACATAGACGCTGAAGTCGATGCGGATGAGCTGATTGAAGCTGACTCTGATAGTGAATTGCGTGCTGACTCGCTTGCACTTGTTGATTCACTCAAGCGTGTTGATTCAGATACTGAAGCTGACATTGAAGCTGAGTTATAGCTTGAAAGTGATTCAGATAATGACATTGAACTTGATTTGTCAATTTGTGAGTTAGACGCCAATTCTGACAAGCTTGTTGAGAAGCTTTCTGAAGCAGATACTGATGCTGATGTTGAAGCTGAGTTGTATGCTGATACAGATGTGCTTGCTGATGCGCTCAATGAGTCTGAAGCTGTTGAGTTCGACGCTGACTCACTTGCTGAGATAGACGCTGAGACAGACTCAGACAATTCTGTTGATTGGCGCATAGAAGCTGATTCTGACGCTGACGTAGACTCAGATGCTGAAATCGAATCTGATAACGAAACTGATTCAGATACGGATGCAGAACCTGACATACTTACGGATTGACTGTTGCTCAATGATGTTGAAGCAGATACAGACATGCTGTTCAATGCTGAGATTGATGCAGATGTTGATTCTGACAAGGATACTGATTCAGACACGACCGCTGAGACAGACTCGCTCAAGCTTGTTGATGCTGATTCTGACAATGAAGCTTTCTCAGATACAGAAGTTGAAAGCGACTTAGATGCTGAGGTTGATTCAGAATCACGTTGTTCTACACTTGTTGAAGCAGATTTGCTAACTGAGTTAGAAAGCGAATCACGGCTTGAGTTACTGAGTGACAAGCTGTCGCTATCCACATTTGGATTGTTCGATAATGAGGCTGAGGCTGAAATTGACTCGCTCACTGATGTGCTTGCGCTCACTGACTCACTATCACGTACTGATGCAGATGTTGATTCAGACGCTGATACTGACATTGACTTAGACATAGATGCTGAAGTCGATGCGGATGAGCTGATTGAAGCTGACTCTGACAATGAATTGCGTGCTGACTCGCTTGCACTTGTTGATTCACTCAAGCGTGTTGATTCAGATACTGAAGCTGACATTGAAGCTGAGTTATAGCTTGAAAGTGATTCAGATAGTGACATTGAGCTTGATTTGTCAATTTGTGAATTAGACGCCAATTCTGACAAGCTTGTTGAGAAGCTTTCTGAAGCTGATACTGATGCAGAAGTGCTTGCTGAGTTGTACGCTGATACAGATGTGCTTGCTGATGCACTCAATGAGTCTGAAGCTGTTGAGTTAGATGCTGACTCACTTGCTGAAAGTGAAGCCGAAATTGACTCAGACAATTCTGTTGATTGGCGCATAGAAGCTGATTCAGACGCTGACGTAGACTCAGATGTTGAAACTGAGGTTGAGGCACTTACTGAAGCAGAAAAACTTGTTGAGGTTGAAAGGCTTGCACTTGTGGAAGCACTGATCGATGCTGATGTACTTGCTGACGTTGATGCGGACTTACTGATTGATCCAGATGTACTTGCACTAATAGAAGCACTTGTTGAAACTGAGGTACTTGTCGAAGCCGAAATGCTTGCACTTGTGGAAGCTGATGTACTTGCGCTTGTTGAAACTGAAGTGCTTGTCGAAGCCGAAATGCTTGCTGACGTTGATGCACTAGTAGACGCAGAGGCGCTCGCACTTTTTGAAATGCTTGCACTTGTGGAAGCGCTGGTCGATGTTGAAGTACTTGCTGATGTTGACAAGGACTTGCTTGTTGATTCACTTGCTGAAAGTGAAGCAGATTTGCTTGCGCTTGTTGAAGTAGAAGCGGATTTACTTGTAGACTCACTCGCTGATGTTGAAGCGGACTTGCTCGCACTTGTTGAAGTAGAGGCAGATTTGCTTGTAGACTCACTCGCTGAAAGTGAAGCGGATTTGCTTGCACTTGTTGAAGTAGAAGCGGATTTACTTGTAGACTCACTTGCTGAAAGTGAAGCGGATTTGCTTGTACTTATTGAAGTAGAGGTAGACTTGCTTGTAGACTCACTTGCTGATGTTGAAGCGGATTTGCTTGCGCTAAGTGACGCTGATGTACTATCTTTCACAGAATTAGAAAGACTTGTACTTGCTGAGTTTGAACCATTTTGCGCAGTACTTTGTGATTCACTTGTGGACTCACTCAATGAAGTCTCTTCTTTAGCCCTCTTGATTGCCTCTTTATCAACATTCAAGTTCATAACTACCTTATCGGTATAGATTGGAGTACCTGAACCAAATTTATTACCACTATTTGGGTCAGCATTCCGCGCGAAAAGCATGACCGCATTTGAGTATTTATCCAAATCATTATAGTTATTCAATTTGGTTTGGAAACTCAAATGGATTGTATCTTTACCATTTTTAGAATCTTTGCCGTCAGAAATGTAGCGTTGATAAGTACCTGGATGAGTAATTATTCCCCCAGCATCATGGGTACCTAAAGCTTCTGCACCTGCACGATGCATATTTCCACTCTTACCTTCTGACGTAGTATAGCTCATTCCAGCTGGGTATTCAAAATCAGACTCTAATTTATTGATATAGGTATAGATATGGCGTGAATCGATTGGAACAACCGTTGAGGTAGTGTAATCCATATCCCAGTAAATCGTTTTGGTCGTTGGATCATAGGTAATTCTAAAGTTTTTAACCTCTGCTGTTGTTGATGAACCATGTTCTTGACTAACAGTGTAAATATCGATACGTTCTGATGTTGCACGAGTGCTAACAGCACGGAATTGTGGTCCATTGATAGCCGCACGGAAACCAGTGGAAGCTACTGCTGCGTTTGTAACATTCGTAGCTGTCATTGATGTCGTTACCGCAATCGCTTCAGATACAGTTTTCGGTGCTTCTGAAGTCGCTACTGAGGTACTTGCTTCTGAGACAGTTGCTTTTTCTGATACTTCTGAAGCACTTGTCACAATAGAGGCTACTGCTTCACTTGTTACAGTTGATTCAGTTGTTGATGCTGTTGATTCAGAAGTAGCTGAAGTTGATGTACTAGCTGATTTCAACGCACTCATAGACTCACTTGCTTTTACACTTTCTGAGACTGAGTTGCTTACTGACTCACTTGCTTTTACAGATGTTGACGTGCTAAGGCTTTCAGATGTTGAAAGACTCACGGACTCACTTGCTGCAGTTGAAGCTGAGGTTGATTCCACACCATTTTCAGATACAGATGTGACTTCACTGACAGACTCAGATGAGGTAGAAACTTCGCTCTCTTTTGTCAATGTAACCTTATCTTGACCAGCAACAACTCCTTCAGGAGCTGCTTGTAATTCCTCTGCTGCTGGAGCTAGATCGTCTGAGGCAAAGACTTGTGCATGAGTAAGGGCTGCTCCCCCACCAACAACTCCCAGAGAAACCAGGGCTTTCAGATAAGCTGCGCTATTTGATTCGATCAAATCTGCACTATCCATGTCAGCAACGACTTGCTCTGCTGCATTTTTAGTCCCTAGGACTCGCATTAGACCAAGTTGCGATAAAACTGTTCGCACCCAGTTTTTACCTGATTTGTGCAATTTGACACGACTTTTACGGTCGATCTCATCAAATTCTCGATTGAACTTTTTGCGGTTCATATAATCCATCCTTAAATAAAAAATTTCTTGAATATTTTACCATACTTACATAGTAAATACAAGTCTAACGTTTATCTATTTTTTATATAACAAACATAAATTTCACCCCCCCCCCAGGATTTTTTACGCATAAAAATAGCATTATTGTATAAATGTTGTTGTTTTTATGAATATAAAACCTTTTGTAAGCCTTTTCTTTGGATGTTAAGTATTTTGGAAATTCTTTTTAATCTAT
Source organism: Streptococcus pneumoniae (assembly GCA_040719455.1). Lineage (NCBI taxonomy): Bacteria > Bacillati > Bacillota > Bacilli > Lactobacillales > Streptococcaceae > Streptococcus > Streptococcus pneumoniae. The sequence goes on from JBFDTN010000001.1 coordinate 975,877, forward strand.
CAAAACTTTTTGATCGTTTTTTTACTTAAATAAAATAAGAACACATCATTTCCACTATAAAATAGGAGGCTAAGATGATATCTCAGCCTCTATTTTTCTTAATGAATTTGTGCTTTATAACGTTTTTCACTGCTTGTATTTGCATGATTTCTTTGCTCTTCTAATCCGTCTTCGATCTGCTCAGGATGAGTTAAATACATCTTCAGACTAGCAATCAAATTCTCTGAATGTTCCGGAGAGAAGCGATGGTTGGTAGCAATATACCGATCATCGTGAAGAGTATTTTCAAAAGCAAAAATCAATGATTGATATTCAAAAGCTGCGCGTACAGCTGATAGAATTTCCGTATGATGATTGATATCCAAGTAAATGCTGGTGGACTCCAACAATTCTTGCGCTTTTGCAACAGTAATACTTGGATACAACCGTACATTCGCATAACGAGAGAGTGACATGAGCTTACTAGACATCTCCGTTAGAGCAGCAATATGAATCGTCAACTCTGGAAGAGCTTGAATCAAGGTCTCCACCTGCTCAATCTGATCCGAATTCGTCAAAATTAACGCCTCCGGTACAAAATCATTCTTTTCTTTGAATGGATATTGGAGACCCAAATAAGCAACTTTTTCTCTATCCTCTTTTGATAACAGTGGCAACATGTCTTGATAGGTCGCTTGATCTTGAACTAGGATGTTCGTTTCTCGATTCGTACCCTCCAAAAGAGTTTGCATATTCCCTGGAATACCGTCTATAATTGGCTCCTGCCAGAAGAGAACATCACGTCCCGCTGTTTCCAAAGATAGAGCGACAAAGAAAGGAGTCGCAAGGGAATTATAAAAAATTCGATCGAGCGTAAAGCCAGCTTCTTCTAGGTAAAAGCGAATAAATTCTTGTTTATGGTGGAAGATATGATTCTGACCTTGATAAGTCAGAAAGAGATCTCCTGTCACATGATTCTCTAAGATGACTTCTTTTCCATCTCGGTCATAATAAGAGGTCTTAAGCCACACACCTTCTTCATCCATACTGGTTTGTGCAAATTTATAGCCAAAGCGGTTATAGCGATCTACAAAGCGCACACGCCCTTTGCTATCCAGCCAATCCACACTTTGAACCAAACGATTGTGCCCTGCTGCCCAATAATGAATCGTCGCTTTTTTCTCATGGAAATTATAGACTTCCGCCTGTTGATTGGTTGCTTGAATTTCCCAAAATTTAGGAAGCTCAATATCATTAAAATACCGTGGATGACCTACTGCATCTGCAAATCCTGTAAAAAAGAGATAGGGAGACGTCACATCTTCTGGTAAAAATCCATCGTCTTCAATGACAACAGTTGGATGCGTGTAACCTGATTTTAAGAGGGAAAAATGCAAATCCCAGCTTGCTTGATTGTAATGGTCAAATAAGTTAATCATGCGTCATCTCCTCTACTAAATCCTTCCATGTTTGCTCCACTTTCTCATCCAGATAATTCTCTGCGATTTCATAAGACACCTCATGGAAATCTGAAAGATTTTCCTGATTGAAAATAGAGATGATTTTCTCAGCAAAACTATGAACCAGCTTCTCTTCTTCGTGGCTTTCAAATTTTGGTAGCAAATAGCCATTTTCTCCATCTTTTACAAAGGTTTGATTCCCATAAGGAACATCAAAACCAATGATTGGAAGACCTGAGCCAATCGCCTCAAGCAAGGTCAGGCCAAATCCTTCACTGGTAGAAGCAGCTAAATATACTTGATAATGTTGATAGATATCTGTTAAATCATGATGTCCTTTTAAATGGATAAACTCACCAGCACCCAGCTCCTCAATCAACTGACGAAGCTTTTGCTCCTCGCCACCAGCGCCATAAATATCAAAAGTCAATTCTGGCAATACTTTTTGAGCTTGACTGACGGCTTGAACCAACCAATCAATGTGCTTTTCTGAAGCCAAACGAGAAGCCGTAACTAAAGAGAATGGCTTGCGTGCTTTTTCTGGACGATGCAAACTCGCAAGACTTCCCACTGGAATCGTGCGAATCTGTGGCGTCCGATTTTCAAATGTCTCAAATTGCTCCAACATAGTTTCCTTCTGACGATCTGTTGCCACCAAGAAGAAATCCACATCATCAGAATACGTAAATTGGTAATCGTAGAAATTATTCCAAAGAATCGTATGATCTGTCACCGCATTTGCACTGTAATGCTCTGCATGCACAACTACCCCCAATTTTGCAGGGGTGTGGTATTGAAAGACAGCTTGTCCCACACCTGTTGCTCGATCTAAAATCACGATGTCTTTTTCTGTCAAGGAAAGGGATTGCATGAAATAAACCATGAACTCTTCTTTTGAGTAGCAAATACGATTTGGAAAACGATAAATCGGATACTCTCCGATTAGCTCATCATAAGCCACACTTCCATCTTCGTTGTAAAAACTTCTTTGGTAAAGAGTCGCTCGATTGTCCTTAGGAATATAATATTCACTAAAGGTCTTTTGATAGGTATAAAAGTCTTTTCTGATCAGATTCCCACGAGAGACAATCTCCACACATCGAACAATCTCTGTCTCCTCACTTTTTCTATAAATGGTAATAAAATCATTTTCACTGAAAAAGAGTCTGACAATCGCGCCATCTACCTCTTCTCTGACAATCTGAGCCGGATGTTCCTTACGAATATCCGCAACAGCCACACTTGAAGGCGCTATCTTCATATCTGTAAAGTGAGAATAAAGCCAAATGATTTCCTCATCTTTAAAGCCAATATTACGAGTTAAATCACAGATATTATCCTGTGAAAAAAAATCTGTAAAGATAAATTTCGCTGGAATATCTAACTTCCGCAAAACCTTTCCACGATAGGCTTGAGCATATTCGACCCCACTACTGGCCCAGCCAATGCCTAAATTGATATTATAAACTGTCATAGTTTCCTTTCCTCATTAGGCAAAGTAGATTTCTACTTCACCTTTTTTATTGTAAGAGACTTCACTGAGAAGTATGTTGCGAACAAGCAAGCGATAAACCTCTTGCTTCATGCGTTCATAAGACGAAAGTGCATCTTTATGATATTCAAAAATTGGGTTTCGCTGGGCAGTTGTACGAGCGCTGACAACTGTCTTAAGCTGTTGCAAGTAGTCAACTTCCTCAATCCAAGCCTCATCAATGGCTTTTAAAATCGCGGTTCGTTGAAACTGTTCAAAATCCTGTTCTAAGAAATCAACTTTTTGTTGCCATTCGTCTTTTGCAATCCGAAGAAGACCTTCTCGTACAGACTCTTCATCTGTAAAATCATCTATCGCATGAATCAAGCGGCTATGATAGGACAAATTGTCAAAGATAAATCGTTTAACAACTAATTCTGTTAAATTTTCTTCTTTCTCTAAAAAGTCGCAAATACTCTTTTCAATCATCTCCCAGATATTAAAATCTTCCTGACTGCCATAGATGAGCTCATCTCTTTGCGCATAAATCATCTCACGTTGAACCTTGACGCTCTCGTCATACTCCAGTGTTGTTTTTCGTGACTGCCGTCCCATATTTTCACTCTTCATCTGAGCATGTTTGATGAGTTTGCCAAATTTCCTTCCTGACAATTCTTTTGGTTGATTGGCTTCACGCTTGGTTTGGTGTTTCTTGAGATATTTTTGAGACCATTCATCTCCATTTTTCACCACAAGGTCATCTTCTAGGGAAACAAAGAATTGGCTAAAACCAGGATCACCTTGGCGACCGGAACGTCCACGCATCTGCAGATCCATTCGCTCATTGTCCATCCGCTCTGTTCCAATAACAGCAAGCCCCCCTAATTCCTTGACGCCTGCTCCTAGCTTAATGTCCGTTCCTCGTCCTGCCATATTGGTCGCAACAGTGACAGCACCTAATTGACCCGCTTCTGCAATCATCTGTGCTTCTTTGACAGCATGGTGGGCATTTAAAAGACTATGTGGAATGGACTCCATCAAGAGGATTTCTGAATAAAGCTCTGACATCCGTACAGATCCTGTCACAATCAAGATAGGTTGACCTGTCGCATGAATCTTCTTAATAAAGGCTATGATAGCTTCAATCTTTTCTGGCAAGGTCGTATAAATCTTATCTGGCAGATCTTTTCTCTGAATCGGCTTATTGGTCGGAATACGAATCACTTCCATGTTATAGGTTTCTACGAATTCATCCTCCGCAGTCTTTCCTGTACCTGTCATACCAGCTAATATCTTAAACTTAAGAAACAAATTTTGATAGGTGATGGACGCCATCGCTCGCATCTCATGAGAAATCTCCACTCTCTCCTTGGCTTCAAGCGCTTGGTGTTGCCCTCCTTGTAACTTTGTCGATTCTAAAATGCGACCGTTACTGATATCCACCAATTTGACCTCATCTTTGCCTTTTTTACCAGGTTCGACCACATAGTCTTTTCCTTTTTCAAACAAATGATGGGCATTCAAGGCTAATTTGACCCGCCGTACCAGATCAAAATTATCTTTGCTAAACAATTTCTCAACTGAAAAATAGCGCTCAGCAGCATCAATCCCTTTTTGCGTAAGCCAGATTTCCTTAGTTTCTTTTTCAACCTGATAATCTTCCCCCTGCACAAGACTTAAAATAAAATTGTCTGCAAAGGTATGAAGATTTGACTGCAAACGAGGCGATCCTGAGATAATTAGCGGCGTCTGCGCACTATCAAGAAGAACGCTATCGGCTTCATCTACAATGACATAGTGAAACTCTCGCATGTACTTGCCCTTGGTCGAGGTTGCTAGGTTATCAATCAAATAATCAAATCCTAGCGTTCCATTGGTGGTGTAGATAATGTCTGATTGATAGATTTCTCGTTTTTTCTTGATATTTGGCTTTTTAGGAGCTTTTGATTCTTCCTCTACGGCAATCCCGACAGTCAATCCTAGGAATTTATAGACATCTCCCATCTCTGTCCCATCGCGCTTTGCTAAGTAAGAACTGGTCGTCACTAGCATAGCTCCCTTACCTACCAAGGCATTGAGATACAAAGGCATGGTTGCCGTTAGGGTTTTCCCCTCACCTGTCTTCATCTCGGCTAGATTACCTTCATGAAGGACAATCGCTCCTAGCACTTGCACTTCATACGGAAACATCCCTAAAATGCGCTTATCTGCCTCACGCACAACGGCATAGGCTTCTGGAAGCAGTTGATCCAAGGTCTCTCCATTGTCTAAGCGTTTTTTAAACTCTAAGGTTTTCCCTTGCAATTCTACATCCGATAAGCTCTCCATGTAGGGCGCTAAACTGTTTATTTTTTGATAGATTTTTTTTAGTCTTTTTAAACGATAATAGTCTAACGAAAACCAATTATTCTTCATCATTGTCCGCCATATCTTTCTTTATTCCGTTTCTACTAATTGAAGAGCATAATCAACGCGATTGAGACTTCCTGCAATAAAAGCAAGAGATTCTTTTGTAGCTAGATCATCGTAAAAGCGAACCTTACTAGAATCCTCCGTCAAACCAACAAAGCGACGAATATCAACAGGATGTTGAAATAAATCATCTAGTTTACGCTGATACCAATCTGTTCCATAAAAATCAGTTGTCACATAAGCCTGACTCATGCTGACATAGGTTGCATAATAGACGGCTGCAAAATTACCAATCGGTCCACTTCCAATGAAATAAAGAGGAAAAGGTTCCGCTTGCTGGGCTAAAAACTCTTTAATCTCTTCTAAACACCGATCTGTCAAGTACAAATAGTCAGAGTTATCCGCAAATATCTTGACATTTGGCTGTCTCGCATACATACTTTCTTCCACTTCTTTTTGCTGATTTGGCTCTGCAAAAAAAATCTTTGCCCCTTTTATAGTTGAAACAGTAGGATTTAGTGCTTCTAATTCCAAATACTGAAAATGGAGATATACACATCCTGCATTCACAAGCTCAATATCATAGGAATAGGCGTCTAAAGGATAGGTAAATTGATCGTCAGCTGTTTTTAAAATGGTAAAAGCGATTGATTTTTGAAAACGATTATAAAAGTTAATCCGCACATAAATACTCGCTTGCGGTTTCATCTCTGCCAACAAGCCGATACGATAAGTTGCTCCGCGTGTCAATAATGGTAAAACAGCCTGATCACGCGCCGCTTGGTAATTGCGATTGGAAGACCAAATATGCATCCGTGCACCAGGAGATATGAGACTATTTTCTAAGATCATATCTGCTCCTTGCTTACGCAAACGCGTTCCTGCTAAATAACTATCTCGTCCAAAATTATTCCAATAGATTCTATGATACACGGTCATCTCCTCTTCCAAAGTCTGTGGCAAGGACTTTATAGTACTGGCTTAAAAACCATGGAACGGTTTCATTAGATCCATCCGTATGTCGACCTGTCCAGCCTTTTCCAACCACTTGTACATCCGTATCTGACAACTCATCCATAAGATCAAAAAAAGCTGTATGGTCGTAGTCATCGTTTTTCATATAAGCAACGAAAAATTTTGTATCCGTATATCGACCTGAAATGCACTTCTGCCAAAAACGTCTATCCAAACGTTCTTGTGCATCTTTTGACAAATCCTTCTCAAAATGAAGAAGAATATCAAGAGAAGTCGTAAACCCTTCAGGACGACTGGTCTTTTCAAAAGTTGCAACCCGTCCTAGATTAAAAACTGGCTTTGCCAAAATAATAGCATGAGGATCTAACTCAGCACCATAATAAGTAGCACCAAACGTTCCCATAGACATGCCTGATAAGATCAATTCCTTATTGGTAAAACCAAGAAAATCCAAGCAATGTTGAATCAGCTGCGGAATTTTTTGCTCAAATGCTTCTGTTCCTAGATAAAAAGAACCTCCCTCTAAACGAGGGTCACAGATCAAGAGCATAGGCACACCCATTTTTCTCATCATCCCATATCCCTCAAAGCCTTCGGCTGACCGAAAACCAGAGAAATACACGCATAAAGGTGGTTTAAAATCACCTGGATGAAAGAAATAGTGAAATTCCTGTCGATTGCTATCGCAGAAACGCTGCCCTCCTAAGGTGAATTGTCCAAACCCTCCTCGACTCCAGCGATAATGAAGAGGACCGATTTCAATACGACCTTTCCCTTTAATCAAAAGAGTCACTTGTAAGTTCCCAGAACCTGCACAGTCAATAACGGAAGGCTCAAGCATGTCTTTTTCGTCAAACTCAAACTCCTCAGCAATCTCTGATACCGCTCCCTCTGGTACTCGCTTGACCAGTAGTTTTATCTGGCAGCTATCATCCTTAACATATTCTTGCCAGAGCTCTAGTAAGTGTTGTTTGCGATAGTCAACCCCGTAAGCATAACTTCCTAAAACACGATAGTCCTCTCCAAAATCACCTTCAATGACGAAGGAGTGCTTGCCTTCATACGACATCTCTCCTTCAATATCTGGATTCACTAGAAAATGCTCCACAGCCATCTTCTGCCCAAATTGCCCTTTAAACAAGATTTTAGACAATAAATAGACACTACCTTCTCGGTCTTTGAAATTCATAGGCTGAGCCAAGGTCCGATTTAAAAAATGCTTGAAAAAGGCATCCTCAATCTCCAAATCCTTATCAAAAAAGACATGATAAGGCTCAATGACTTTTTCAAGAAGCGCAATATCAGAAGAATAAGCCTTATCTGTCAATACTACGGCGTCAAAGCTAAGACGCTTACGCTTGATTTTGGTATCCTTATCTGCTTTTTTATTTTTCTCTTGAAATTCATACTCTAATCGCTCCTCTTCTTCTTTGAGATAAGAGGCAATACGATGAGGAGGTAGAAAAATCCATTCTAGTCGACTCGGAATGGCAGTTGTTTCCTGCCAATTAGTCGAGCCGATTTGGATAATTTTCATCTTTTTTTCACTCATATGCTACACTATTCTTAATTTTTTCTACTAAACTTCCACTGGTATAGGCTACAATTTTCTGAGCTGCATACATCACAGACTCATTCCAATGACTAAGACCAGTGAGATAATAATCTAAAGCATCTGGTAAGTCCTTGATATCTGATAGAATATAGCCATTTTTCAAATGCTCAATAAATTCTGTTTCTACACGATTGATCTGAGGAATCCCTGTACTAATCCCTGCAATTTGAGTGTAGAGATCAGGATCATCAGATACATCTACAATAATCCGGCTTGTCTCTAAGGATTCCATAATCGCTAAATCAGAATACAAGAATTCTAAGGAAACTCGTTTTTCAATCCGTTCCTCATCTTCTTCCTCTTCCTCAAAATCGTCCGCTTCCTCTTCTTCTACAAAGTCGAAAAAGAGACTTTCAAATCCTTCTAGTAAAGAAGCTAACCAAGCTTTTTTCTCATCTTGCTGAGCCACATCTGTTTTATAACTAATGAGCTTTAAATGAATATGCTCATTTTCTGTCATGGCATGGAAAAAGATCTCTAAGACCTGGAGCAAGCTCTCCTCAGATAACGGATCAATCAATAAATAGACAAATAGCTCTCGGAAACGCTGGCTCTTTCCTAAACTTAACCGAGCATCAAAGAGGGACAAATGTTCAACTGAACTAGAAGCATGAGGAAGGAGTTTCTCCTGTGTCTTTCTGGTATCCGTCAGTACCAAATCAGCCTGTTTTAAATCTTGTTGAACAGCAGCTAAATCTCCCAATGGATAGCGATTTCCAAAATAAGACAAAATGACTTTTTTTCGTTGCTTTGCTGCTAAAATCAACGAATTGTGCTGTGGATGAGAAGCTGTGATCAAGATGTCTGTTGAAGGGATGCTTGAGACGTATTCCTCCACCTTCTCAGCAATCAATGCCTCCATAGAAGCATACTCGGCTTCTTTAAAACGATGACGAGCATTAGGATTCACTGTAATTTTTTGAGAAGAAATCGTCTCACGAATTTGCCACTCACCGACTAGGTTTAAATAATCTTGATAAGCTTCTCTACCGTCTTTGTCATAATATAAGATGCTGGATAAAAAACCTCTGTCATCAAAGATCAAACGTTTACTGGAGACTCCCTCTTCTAAAAAAGTAATGTGAATTAAATGAGCAGCCTCACCAAATTCAATATAGGCAAACGGCTCATTATTCTTTCTGACAGCTACTAAAAAGGGAGTATAGATAAATTCAACCCCTTTTGGCCACGCAAAAGCCTTGAAATCTAATAATGTTGTCTCAACATTTTCAATCTGTTGAATCTGATCAAACACGGACCATACAGGAACTTCAAACAAATCATAGCGATGTAAAAAATAACGAAGATTAGGCATATAATTCAACAGTACAAGAGAGGTTTGCTCTTCTACTTTTTGAAACATCTGCAACTGATTGATCGTATCATCTAAGGTAAAAGGAGACACACCACGATACCATGGCGTAGTCGCATCATACCATGGACGGTCAGTCTGATACCAAGCTGGAATAAAATGAAACATGGTTTTCTCCTTACTGTTTTATCTCAAAGAGTGGTCGGTATTGCTTTTTCAAGCGAGAAATACCCAGCTCTTCTCGAATCATGACAACCATCCCTACAATCATCATAAAAATACCTGTCAAAGGAGTCAAAGATTGTAACTCTGGCTCTCGCAAAACAAGAAAAAGAGGGGCACTGAGTAACATACTCATCATGAGACCACTAAAAATCCCAAAGAAACGAATATAAGAAGATAAATAATCTTTCGTTGGTTTTCCAGGACGAACACCTTCAATATAGTCACCACTTGCACGAAATGTCTTAGAAATCACAAGCGGATCCACATTCACAAAGGCAAAGCTATAAGAAAGCATGAGGACTAAGATCGTGTAGATCAAAATCCCGATTAAAGTATTTGTCGTAAAATAACTTCCATAAGCTAGAAGGCTTGTATCTTTAAACAAAAATGACAAGAAGATTAACAGATATTGCGGCAGGGCTAAAAACGTAAAGGCATACATAATCGCCATTCCATTGGAAGGATTAACTCGAATAGGAAGATAAGAGTTGTCCAACTCATTATGAATCGAAATCCTCTGAATGGGAATTCGATATTCAGCCTTGTCAAGCAATACAGTTACATACATACTAAAAAGAGTCCAAACCAAAATAAACCAAATATAGCTAGAGCGTGGTCCAGATAACTCTTCTATCAACACTGGGAACAAGGAGAATTGCGAGGCGACAATGCTCACAAACATAATGAGCGTTGGACCTCCAATCCCATAAGTAGCATTTAGATTGCCTAGCCACATCAAAATAAAAGAGCCTACAAGCAAAAGAAGGGTCGTTATCATCATGAGCGATACATGATTAAGCGCTAGTCCATCTTGATAAGTGATACTCAAAGCCAAGCTCAAGCCTTGAATCACCCCAACGATCAGCATGATAAAGAGTTTATTTTTTTCTTGAAGAAAACCTACCTCTGACTTTTGCTGCTGTCCCAATGAAAAGACACGCGATAATATAGAAGCATACATCCACGGTCCTAATCCCAACGAAAATAAACCAATTCGCGCTAAATTTCCACCAGTTAGAGCCGTTGCCACCGTCAAGGAGGAGGAAGTCGATTCACTTAAGGCACTGGTATCCACAGTTGGCAATGGGATATTTCGTCCTAATAAAAACAGGAAAATAATACCAGCTGAAAAAGCTAGTTTTCTCACAATTGGGTGCTTAAATAAAAAACTCCTCATGCTCTATATTCCTCGTTTCTTCCTGCTTGAAACTTGGTGACACTATCATATTCACTTGCAATTAGCATTGCCATTCTTTTTTCTACTTTCCTAAACTTTTTCTTTCTACTAAAAAGACAAGGCAAGGTCTGCCTCCATCTTTTACATTGTTCTGTTGAGTACCGATTTACTTATTTGAGAGCCTGAGATACCAATTGAATCAAGATGGAAATAAGGCCCAACCCCATAGAAAGAACGAGTAATAATTGAATAATGGAGATGGGCTTTTTTTCTTTCTTTTTCTCAGAAACCTGATACCGCTCTGCGGATAAGCGATCATCAATACTTTCCTTCAATGGATTTTTCGTCATTCTCTTCTCCCTTTCTAAACATCATGACGTGTGCATGATTTTTTAAGTTATATCACCTTTTGTAAAAAGGCAATCAACACATCTGCCGAGCGTTTTCCTGCTTCGATGATAAATTCATCAAAGGTGATATTGGCATCACCTTGTGCCGTATCGCTCATGGCACGAATGACCAAAAATGGTAAGCCGATACTATATGCTGCTTGGGCAATAGCTGCCCCTTCCATTTCAACAGCTAGCACATCTGGGAAATGCTTTTTAATAGCTGCAACCTTATCTTGTCCTGCGATAAAGCTATCTCCTGTTGCAATCAAACCAAGGTGAACCATTTGCCCACTCTCTGCTAAAACATCTTTCATCTCTGAAAGTAAATAGCGACTACTTTCAAAATACAAGGGTTGCGCTGCCATTTGACCATAGGCATAGCCAAAGGCTGTCACATCCACATCATGATAAGCTAGACGCTCTGCCACCACAATATCACCGACTGCTAGATCATTTGCCACAGCACCAGCAGAACCTGTATTGATCACGGCATCAACGCGAAAACGACTTGCTAATGTCGCTACGGTCATAGCAGACATGACTTTCCCAATCCCGCTTTCAACTAAGACCACTTCATGACGGCCGATGGTACCTGTGTGATAGACCCGACCCAAATGCAACTCTTTTTGAGCATTTTGAAGTTCTTCTACCAGGCGTTTTAATTCCTCTGGCATCGCAGCGATAATTCCGATTTTCATAATCTTCCTTTTCTATTACAATTTAAAGATAGCCACAAGCAAGGCAGCTAGTAAAAGGACAATCCATAAGAGGATTTTATTAAGTTTTGACTCAAACAATCCTCGCTTGGCATTTTCAATCCTGCGGCTTTTCACAACCGTAGGCTCAACCTTGATATCTAGTGTTTCTTGGCTAAAGCCATGACCGTTATGTGAAGCATAGCCAAAAGGACGATTGGTCTCAATAATCTTTGTTTCCTCATCATCATAGAGTCTAGGCCCTGTGAGCTTTTCACCACGATTGGTACGCTCAATCATCTCATCTGTCAATAAGGGCTTTCCCATAGCATCCACCTCCTAGCGCATCTGTCTTTCTAAAGCCCAATACTCTAAAGCTAAGAGGGTTTTAGCATCACAGATATCTCCACTTTGAACCAAGCTCTTTGCTTCTTCAAAGCTGACTTGATACAATTCCAAGGTTTCATCTTCATCTTGTGGTCTTGGATTTTCCACACGAACAAGATGACTCGCCTTATAGAGCTTGATTTTTTCATTACAAAAGCCAATAGCTGTGTAAAAATCATAGAGCAGCTCTAGCTCGCCTGTATAGCCTGTTTCTTCTTCTAATTCCCGTAATGCTGCCGCTAGCGGGTCTGCATTTTCCCCAATTTCTAGCTTTCCGGCTGGGATTTCGTAGCTAATCGCTTCAATCGCCTTGCGGTACTGCTTCACCAAGATTAACTTATCATCTGCCGTTACGGCAAGAACAGCCACAGCACCATTATGAAAGATAAGCTCACGCTTGGCTTGCCCTTTGCCGTCTGGCAATTCGACATCATCTTCTACCACTGTAATGACACGACCTTTAAAAATGTCTGTGCGCTTAATCGTTTTTTCTTCAAAATTCATGTCGAATTAGCCTTCCTTTGGATAATGCGGTAAACGCTTCGCATAATTTTCTTTATTTTCCTGACGGTTACGACCGATTGCGACTGCATCTTGTGGCACGTTTTTAGTAATGGTCGAGCCAGCCGCTGTTAGTGCATTATCACCAATCTCAAGCGGCGCAATCAAGGTCGAGTTAGACCCAACAAAGACATGATTGCCAATCTTAGTCGTGTATTTTTTCTGTCCGTCATAGTTAACGGTAATCGTTCCAGCACCAAAGTTGACATCACGTCCCACCTCAGCATTTCCAATATAGGTCAAATGACCTGCTTTGGTATTTTCACCGATACTAGAGCCTTTAACCTCGACAAAGTTTCCAATGTGAGCACCTTTTGCTAGGGTAGAGCCTGGACGGATATGAGCGAAAGGTCCCACCGTCACATCTTCTTCGATGCGGGATTCCTCAATCATAGAATTAGTCACAACCACGCGCTCCCCAATTTCTGAATCGACAATGTAAGTACCGTTCGTCAAGATACTTTCAGCACCAATTGAGGTCTTGCCTTTCAAGGTCACGTTGGCTTCAATCTGCACGTCTGGCGCAATCTCTACATCAATATCAATATAGGTCGCTGCTGGATTTGTAAAACTGACACCATTGACCATGTGAGCTTTGTTAATACGCTCACGCATTACTTCTTCTGCTCTTGCCAGTGCCACTCGGTCATTGACCCCAAGACTCTCATCAAAATCACGAAGAACGTAAGCACCGACCTTCTCGCCTGCTTCACGGAAAATGCTAATCACATCTGTTATATAGTATTCTCCTTGAGCATTGTTGGTGTTGATATTTTTCAAAGCCTCAAAAAGACGTGCATTGTCAAAGATATAGGTTCCTGTATTGATTTCCTTGATTTGCTTTTCAAAATCAGAAGCGTCCTTTTCTTCGACAATCTTGGTCACTTCACCGTGCTGATTGCGCACAATACGACCATAGCCAAAAGGATTGTCCGTTTCAGCTGTCAAAATGGTCGCCACATTTTTATGGTTAACGTGAAACTCGACCAAGTCTCTGAGACTGTCACCTGTAATCAAAGGCGTATCACCAGCAATAACCAAAGTCTGCCCACTGCACTCTTGAAGAACAGGCTCAGCCATCATGACTGCATGCCCTGTTCCTAGCTGCTCAGTTTGAGTGACAAAGTCAGTCTTTCCTGCCAACACTTCTTCTACCATTTCTGCCTTGTGTCCTACAACTGTCACCGTTTTTTGAGGAGCAATAGCAGAAACACTGCGAAAAACATGTTCTAGCATCGAAATCCCTGCCACCTTGTGCAAGACTTTCGGAAGATCCGATTTCATTCGAGTACCTTTACCTGCTGCTAAAATAATTGCGTAATTTGTCATTATTCTCATTCCATTCTAGTAGTTTCGTTCTTATTATAGCACATTTTTTAGTTCTAATAAAGTTCTGCTTCTTTCACCCCCCTAAATGTAGACATAAAGAAAAGGACTGCGATTTAATTGATTTCATAGAAATCAATTAAATCACTTCCTTATTGTTTAATCATATTATTTTAACTCTATAAATACCCTACAATCGTCCAACAGATAGATAACCTCTTATCTACCTGCTGACCAGCCGCACTATACTTACAATTTTCGCTGTGAGAAATTTCCACCACCATCGGAACTCAGGCGTTTTAAAAAAAGTAGCAATCAGAAGAAATAATAATGCTATTGTGAGCAACGCTGCCAAAGCAAACCACGACCAGAAAGTACTAGACATCAGTAAGCTATCCTTTAACCCAAAAATAACTGTTAAACTCACCAAAAACAGCCCCCACTGCTTGATATTGATCCATAGGTATTCTCTTATCGAACGCTTCAGACCGTATTTAAAAATGATATAGGGTTCAAACCAGGTATTGGTCAGAAGAGTCGAGCAAATTGTACCTAATAAGATACCTTCAATCCCCCATTTGAAAACAATCAAAAATAGCAAGGAAAAAACTAAGTTTAAAATCGCTTCTGCAATCGGCTTGTAGCGCGACTCCCAGTAGAGACCGTAGGCATTATAAAAGATGAACCCAGCATACCGATACATCTGTATAAACATATAGATACTGAGTAACATGACTGTCCATGAGGACAATAAATACTCTTCTCCCAGCCAAATCCTCAAGAATGGTTGTATTAAAGCATTGACCAACAAAGATAGTAAAAATGCAAGGACAAAATTCAAAAAATTATAGCGCTTGAAGATTTGATAGACCTTGTCACTATCTGCACTATGGACTAGATTTCCAACAGAAGCATTTTGAGAACTCATCAACTGTAACAACAGAGAGTCCAAGTTTTTCGTAATAATCGTATAGTTAGAATAAAGTCCAACTGCTGTCACACTGATAAAAGAGGACATTAAAATATTATCTGTACTAAAGACAATCACGCCCGCAATATTACCTGCCAAATTGCCAATGACATTTTTCTTTAAGCTGGATTTTTCAGCACTCGTCAACCCCTCTATTTTAGCATTTCCCAATGGATGGCGTTTATCCACCACCTGAGCAACAAAAAGATTCGATACAATCGTTGCTAAAACAATCATCACGAGCACCAGCAAATAGTTCTGCGTTCCCCAGAGTACGAGCCATTGCGCTATGCTCGATAGGATAAATATTCCAAAATCAATCCAGGAAATCACATAGTTTTCCTGATAGGCAACCAAGAGACTTCGCTTATAGGAAAATAAAAGATAGCCAATAACTGAATTAAGCAGAAACAGAAGGTAGATGGAAATCAACTCACCGGTTAGCCCTGTTTCTTGTAAAATCGTTGGCAGAAACGGTAAGACAAGTAGGCCCAAGAGGAAGATAACAAAGGCAATCAATCGATAAATCTTCCGATAGAGCTGCATATAAGCTGCAATTTTCCCTTGCCTATTTTCTGCAATCGGTTTATACAAGGCATAGATAATGGAAGTACCAATCCCTAACTCCGCTAGAGACAGCATACCTAAAATACTGGTAAAAATCCCATTTAGTCCCAGATAATAGACACCCAAGAAACGGAGAAAAATCATCCGATTGATAAATTGGAAAATAAAACGAAGAGAAAAAATTCCAATAGTGGAGACAGAATTATACCAAGCCTGTTGTGTTCTAGTTTTCACGGCGATTCTCCTGTACGATTTCATCCCATGATAATTGATGGACCTGATGCCAGTCATCGGCAAAAGGAACTTCATAAATATTTTTCAAATAAGTTTTGAGGGAAATCTCTTTTTTTCGCCAATGTTTGAAACCTGTTCGAATAAATATCCTTGCCTTGGTATAAGGTTTAGCCCTCGTTGTAAAGTGGAGAATCACGCCTCTGTAAAGTCCGTATTTCTTACCAATCCCTGGAAAAACAGCACAAACTTGCACATTATAGGTTGGGTCTAATTCCAGCCAATTATCTTTAAAGAGCATATTCAACACTGTCTGATCGGCATCCGGCAATTCTACCCTTGAATCTTGGTGGATGAGCAGAGCTTTCTCCAATACCCGCTCAGCCTTCCATTTACGATTATTGATGAGAAGGACACCAGCATTAAATTCCTTCTTCCCATGAAAATAACGGACACAGGTATCTGCCACGGCTCCTAGACCGTAATCCTCGATATCTGTTTCATATAATGAATCCAAACTACCCGTTACAATCAAGTCTGAATCAAGATATAAGACCTTGTCATAGGCTATTTCAGCAATATGATAGCGATAAAAGGTTGCTTCGGTTATATAGGAATAGGTTTTAAAATTTTGATAGTCCTTTACAGCAATCTTTTTATCCTCAATCTTGGATTGAAAGGGTAGCAATTCCTGATTGAGTCGGATAAACCACTCAGCAGGATAATCTTTATTGAGCAAGATGAAATGCACATTCTCATGATAGAGCATAATGGACTTAATCGTCGTCTCCACATATTTTCGGTAGTTATAATCAGAAGCCAAAACGATGGGGAGAAGCTTAGTTCTTGTGTGATTCATGCTGACTATTCCTCACTTCCGTCCAAGTCATTTGTGCTACTTGATTCCACTCATCTGCCAATGGAATCTTGTATAAATAGCGGATAAATTCTGATAGGGTAATCTTCCGATGCTTGATCAACAACGACACCATGCCCTTTAGCTTTTTATGAAATTTCGTAAAAGGTTTAACGGAAGTCGTATAGTGGATAATCGGGCTTTTTTTAGCTGGATTGTGCCGTCTAACGTAGGGAAACTCAGCAAAAACCTGATGATTGTAAGCATCTGAAAGCTCTAACCATTCCCCCTCAAATAAGATATTTAAGACGGTTTGGTCAGCATTTAGCAAGGTAATCTGAGAATCCCGATGAATTTCTAACGCTGCTTCTAAGACTTTTTTTTCACGCCATTTTTCTAAATTGATTAGCAATACACCAGCATTAAATTCGTTGATTCCATGCAAAAAAGGTGCCCCGACATCCAAAACGGCAGCTAGTCCGACCTCGCGAATATCTGTATCATAAAAGGGGCGAAGATTTTCAGTCACAATCAAATCCACATCCAAATAGAGAGCTTTTTCGCCCTCAATAAACTCGGGAATATGGTAGCGATAAAAAGTCGCTTCTGTTATATAGGCATTGGTTGAAAATTCTTTGTAGTAATCCGACTTAATTTTACAATCGACAATATCTGAGTCAAAATCTTGCAAATAGCGGTTCATTTCTTCAAACCACTCTGCTGAAAAATCTTTATTTAACAAAAAGAAGTGGATATTTCGATTATGGAGCATAATCGATTTCATCGCAACCTCTAATTGGTCTTTATAGTAAACATCTGCTGCCATAGCAATATTCATTGACATGGTAACTCCTTCTTTTTTTCGCTACTATTGGGCTATCTGTTTCAGAATCTCTTCTACCATTCCTACACTATAACGACTATCATAGCCCGCTTCTCGAATGGCTTGCCTCATATCACAACGTTCATAGGTCTTGAAATCAGCTAGGGCTTCAACCCAGGCTTCCTCTTTTAGAGGGAGAAATGTGGCATGATTCGTAATTTTAGCTTCTTTCGGAACAGTATCTGCTAGCAAACATTTCAGCCCTGCAGCCTGCGCTTCAATCGCTACAATTCCTAAGCCTTCATACAAGGATGGAAGAACAAATACATCCATTGCTTGTAAGAGCTGTGGGATATCTTTTCTCGCTCCTAAAAAGAGAACCTTGTCTGCAATCTTTAGCTCCTTGGCTAAATCCTCCATCTCTTGCTTTAAGTCTCCTTCCCCAACCGCAATGAGACGACTATTGGGACGGACACGCAGCAGTTTTTCAAACATAGATAACATGAAGACGTGGTTTTTTTGCTTATGAAAGCGTGCAATAGAGCCTAGTACAAAGGTATCCTCTGAAATAGACAATTCTGCTCGCATTTGTTTTCGAGTAGAATCATTGTAGACAAACTCTTCTACTTCAATGCCATTTTTGATGTCATGGACACCCGCAGTTGTTCCAAACATCCACAGAGCCGCTTCTTCAGAACAGGCTAATTTTTCAGTCACAAGCAAGGAGGACAACTTTCTACCAACTGCATCAATCCATTTTCGGAGGAAGCTTGGATTAAAGCTTGATGCATTGTGAGAATGAACGACAATCTTTTTCATTCCTGCCAAGCGACAAATCAAGGGATATTTCAGAATCGAAGCAGGTGCATCAAAATTGAAATAAGCAATGTCATACTCTCCACTTTTGGCTAAGCGATATAAGAACTTCATAGCCTGAAACCGATTTTTCCATTTATTCCGACTTCTTTCATAAACCAGAGGAATTTTTTTCCCGCCTAAGCTAGCTAATTCCTGGTCAAAAAATTCTTCTCGTTGTTGAAAGGTCACAATATCCAGATCAATCTCATCTTTATTGATATGTCTATATAAATGAATAGAATAAGCCTCTACTCCACCACTCCCTAGGGAATTTAGGTAATACAAGACCTTAGTCATCCATTTCCTCCTGTCCGCTGTTCAAATCTTCTTTTATCTGAGTGGTACTAATTTCAGGGGTACGTGGCAAATACACAACCTCCACTCCTTCATCTCGTAAAAAATCAAACTGACCTTCCCAGTCATTTCCCATAGCAAAAACATCGACATGGTATTTATGAACATCGCTTCTCTTTTGATCCCACGATTCTTCTGGAATGACCAAGTCAACATAGCGAATCGCTTCGACCAGTTTTTTACGCTGTTCGTAAGAAAAGTAACATGTTTTCTGCTTTTCCTGCCAATTAAAATCATCTGTCGATAGACAGACAATCAGATAGTCTCCTAATTCTTTTGCTCGTTTCAAAAGATTGATATGCCCATAATGCAATAAATCGAATGTTCCGTATGTAATTACTCGTTTCATATTTCCTCTTTCTTATTGCCTATTTGCCTGCTAGCCAAGACTTGTTCAAGTCAAATTCCATAAACTGATGATGGGACACCTGCTTTTCCTTTGGAGGAAGAGTTTTCCAATCTCCAAAAATATGGCTTAAATAAGCATCTGCGTGTTCTGGTCCTTGAACGATTATTCCCTCAAATTGGTAAGGAGTGGGTTTTCCTAAAAGCGTTTTCGGCATAATTTCTCGCTTTCGATAGGTACTGAAACAATTGCATACATAGCTTGAACTGTCAAAGTCTTTTGCTCTACTGAGACGATCCACTTTTCGAGCCAACTCCTTATTATTGACAATAGCAGAGGGAATCAGGTTGGCCAGTAGGATGGCTATATTTTTATACCATTTCCTTCTTGATTCAACCGCACAAAAACGTGTCGCTAGAAACATATGCCAGCGATCAATTTTCGTAAATCGTGACCTTGCTTCTGCTAGACTATCACCAAGTCCGTCTAAAGGAAAAATATCTAAAAAAATTCCTCTGCGACACGGAATCTTTCGCAATTCTGTCAATGTCGTCTCTGTATCGTATAATTTTGCGCACATATACAAGAAATCAGGGGCATCCGAATCAATTGTCTCTAATAGATAGCGCTGCTCTTTCTGCTGTCTTTTGGCAAAAAGGCTCATCAATCGTTCATAATCCGCTCTTGGCATCGCTACATCAATATCATCATCCCAAGGAATAAAACCTTGATGTCGAACGGCACCTAAAAAGGTCCCACCAATGACATAGTATCTCAAATTTTCCTTTTGACAGAAGTCATGAAAATAGGCAAGTATTGCTAATAATTTTTGTTGTAAATCTGTCATAATCTACCTTTCTATGCTTATTTCATATCACAATTCCACACATTCTACCTATCTTCTAACAACACGGTTTTATAGGGGTATATATGATTCCACCCGGGTCGATAAATATTGATGACTAAGAAGTAGGAAATACAAAATGCCATAATCGCTACAAATGTGATGACCTTATTCCTCCAATTTTTTAATAAATTTAAGGTATTTGGTATCAAGGTAATAATAAAGATCCAGTTAAAAGCCTGACAGCGATCTAGTAGACTAAAGCGCATCGAAATAATCATAATCAATAAGGAAATAAAAATCATATTGATTTGATAAATGAAGGTTTCTTGCTCCTTAACAGATAAATCCTTATCATGTGTCTTAAAGACATAGAGGGAGAAAATAAAGAAAATCAAACGAATGAGAATCCCGATAATCGAAGCCAGCTTCGCATCCTCTACCAGGTGCTTATCCGTTAAATAAACCTGAAAATATGGAACAACCATGGCCACAATGGCTAGAATTTTAGGGAGAAATAGCAAAACAGCTAATGACGTCGCGAGCAGAATTGTATAGATTCGTTTATCAATTTTTGGTGGAATAAAAAAGCTCAAAATATAAACAACAGCTATCCTCTGAAAGGAAATCGCAAGAATCATAAACAAGACTGTCTGCAACTTTTTTTTCTTACGAAAAGCGAGAAAAGCAAAAATAGCCATCGCTAGAGCCAGCTGCAAACGCAAAATATTAACCGTATGCCCCCAAAATCCTAGAATGAAAAATAAAAATACTGAGAATGCCGAATTTTCCGAATACTCCTCAATGAATTTATAGTAGGCATAGTAAATAATCGCAGTAACAATCGCTAAGAATACCCAAAAATTATCTGTTATATAGCTAATAGCTTGATTTAACCATAAATACCCTATTTCATAGCGATAAGACAGAGCATGCATATCAGGAGCCCTCGAGCCAGAAATAAAAGAAAACAGACTATAATAAACAATGGTATCATTCCCAATTTCTAAGGTCC
This sequence comes from Streptococcus pneumoniae, assembly GCA_040719455.1. Lineage (NCBI taxonomy): Bacteria > Bacillati > Bacillota > Bacilli > Lactobacillales > Streptococcaceae > Streptococcus > Streptococcus pneumoniae. The sequence continues at coordinate 996,728 of JBFDTN010000001.1, forward strand.
GAAAAGTCGCTAAACAATAAAAGACAAATAATTTTAAGCCCATCTGCCATTTGGAGGGGAGTTTTTTAGCCCGATTCAAAGAAAAAGGAAGGAACAATAACACTAGTAAAGAATAAAAAATCATAGCCTCCCTTTCATATATTATTGATTAGTAATTCACGATAATGTTCTATCGTCTCTTTAGCCACCTTATCCCAAGAAAAATGCTCGACAATCATCCGAGCCGCCTGTCTTCCTTTATCAGCATAGCAGGCTTTTTCTTGAATCGCTTGCTCTAAAGTAGCTGCGATGCTCTCAGCATTGGTCTCTGCCTTCCAGCCTGCATTTGCTTGTTGAATCTGTTCTCCCAGAGTTGTTCCTTCTGTCACCAAGCAAGGAATACCATAACTTAGAGCCTCTAAAATCCCCATCGGCATTCCTTCAAATCGTGAGGTCTGAATGAAAAAATCACATTCAAGCATAGCTTTCTCTTTTTCCACTCCTACTATCGCATCTGAATGCTTGATTATATCTTTCACATCAGCCGTTTCTATCAATTTCTTCAAATAAGCTGCACGACCAGCATAATCTGGACCATAAATCTGAATCCTTACCTGATGTTTCCTAAGATAGCTAGCTTTGAGACGAATTGCCTCGACTAGCAAATCCAATCCCTTATGATAAGCATCAAGTCTACCGATATAGAGAATATTGATACCTGCCTTCTCTTTCCGAGAGTAGTCTTTTTGTTTTTTAGAAATATCCATTCCATTTCGGATGACCATCTTATTTGGAATTAGAAATAGAGTGTCCTCTTTTTCTTTCTGAGAGAGACAATGAAGAGCGCTAGCCTGATGGATAAACGAATGGAACAAGAGAAGATTAGCCACTTTTTTCTTGAGCCACTTTTTCCTCTGAGCCTCTCTTGTTAACCCACTGTGCGGAAAGATTATATAGGGAATCGATTTCTCTCGCAACTGCTTTGCAAGCTTGACATACTCTATCCTGTAAACTTCATGAAAAACGACTATATCTGGTATATCAAATGGAGCTTGTAAATCCTCTATTGAAAAATCAGGAGAATAGCTCATCTGATTGGTGACCGTCGGAATCTTTTCATTTCTGATATTTAATAAGCCAACCTCTGCATATTTTTCTTGCTCCTTGATGTGTCTTGGAACAACCACACATACACCTTTAAAAGGATCATCTGTAATACTGGCAATATGCAATATTACTAGATTTTTTCTCATCTACCAAACCTCGATACTCTTTTTGTTTAATATCCGTTATTCCTAACATTAGGAATGCAACTTCTCGTAAATCATTTTTCTTAAACCATTCGGCACTAGACACACAATCGCATGCGGAATAGAGCTAAAAAGATAATCCGACAGTCCTATCCACTTAACTTTAAACATCCACTGGTTAAACCTTAGTAAGTCTTTCGCATATCTCATGCCTCCACGGCGCTGATACAAATCTGCAGGTGTTCGCATCAGGACCAGCACCTCATCTACATTCGAGGCATAATAGCCTGCCTTTAATATCCGAACCCATAAATAATAGTCTTCAAATAAGGGATAGGTCTCATCATAACCACCGACTGCTTCTACAACAGACTTTTTAAACATCACTGCTGGATGATTGAAGGGATTTCTCCGCTTTGAAAAAGAGAGAATCTCCTGATACTCTTGAGGAACTGAGCGTCTTCCCCTAATCACTGACGGATCCTCTAAAAATTCCTCAATCGCACCACTAGACAAGACAAGATTGTCATTCTGATGAAATTGCTGCAACTGTTTTTCAAAGCGCTCATTCTTGCAGATATCATCCGTATCCATTCGACCAACAAGCTCATGTTTACAATGCCTCAAACCATAATTCAAGGCATGGCCCAGCCCTCTATTTTCAGGCAGCTGAAATACCCGAAAAATAGTTGGATAGCGGGTTAAAAAATCATCTATGACAGCCTGCAATTCTTGGGTAATCGGTCCGTCACATACCAAGACAAGATTATCTGTCACCACTGTCTGATGAAAGACACTTTCTAGTGCCTCTCTTAAAAATCGTGGATTTTCTTTGCTATAAACAGACATGAGTACAGAATAATGTGTATTCATTGCTGAATCCTTCCCTTTCAACCTAAATATTCTTCGGACTTTTGAACAGACTCTCGGAAAGAAACAACCTGATAATGGAAATTCTCTTGTGACAAATCTTGGCTATACACAAGGTTTCCAAAGAGTTTTTGAATTGGCTTAATCCCTCTTAAGCAATTGATAACTGGATTAAAAAAGCTAATCAAAAGAATTTCTTTGCCATGTGCTTGTCTAATTTCCTTTACAAGGGTACTCGTAGTGACATAGGCTTCATTTTGCGGAAAATGAAGACCGCCCAGTCGAGTATCGATGGCTTGCCTCACAAACTCTGATAGATTGTCGATATAAATCATACTACGCTGGTTCTTGATATGAGGAAAAATAGGCAAAATCTTAGAGAATTTTGACAAGCGAGTATAATTTCCTGTCGCATGTGGACCATAAACCATAGGCGGCCGAAGAATGGCTACCCTAAAGCTATCCATCTCAAGCCCTCTCAAGCCATGTTCTGCTTCTAGCTTTGAGCGACCATAATGCGTTTGAGGATTCTCAACAGTACGAGCCGTAATCACTTCTTCATCTGCTCCATACACGCTCATGGTACTGAGAAAAATAAACTGTCCGACACCAGCTTCCTTAGCCTTTTTAGCCACTTCAATAGGCAAATCCCTATTAACAGTATCATAAAGATTTGAATCAATCTTCTTTTCATTTTGATGAACAATGGCTGCTACATGAAAAATACTATCAAAAGAAGAAAAATCAGCTGTTCTCCAGCTAGGATCACGCATATCTAAAGTCTGAACCTCATACTCTTCCTCAGACTGCATCAACCATTTTTCCAATGAAGTTCCGATATAAGAATAAGCTCCTGCAATGAGTATTTTTTTCATTTTTTCTTACTCCTTGCTCCACCTTCTACTATCCCATCACCTTTTGCTACGCTGATAAAAGTTCCAAAGAAACACTTAATATCCATTAACAAATTCAGATGCTCTATATAATATCCATCAAGTTCAGCTTTCTCTTCAATTTCCAACTCATCTCGACCATTGATTTGAGCCCAGCCAGTCAAGCCGGGACGAATATCATTTGCATGATATTTATCACGCTCTTCAATCAAATCATATTGATTCCAAAGAGCTGGTCTAGGTCCGACAATCGCCATTTCCCCTTTTAAAATATTAAATAGTTGGGGTAATTCATCTAAGCTCGTCTTTCTCAAAAATGCTCCTACCTTGGTAATCATGACACTTGGATCTTGCAAAAGATGAGTCGGCATATCTGCAGGTGCATCGACGTACATGGATCTATATTTATAAATCATGAAATATTGTTTATCTTTACCGACTCGCTTCTGCTTGAATAAGACCGGACCTTTTGAATCCAGTTTAATTAACATCGCAATCACAAGTAAAACAGGACTTAATAAAAGAATTGCGACTCCTGAAATAAAAAAATCCAAGATTCTTTTTACTGTATGGTACATTCCTACTCCTGTCTCGCAAAATCTACTAATCTTTCTTTTAAGATTTTCGTATCACATTCATCAAGTTGTGAGATGAAGCTCATCACTTCTTCCCAAGGTTTTGTCACAACTTTTCCGACGAAAATTTTCTCATGAATCTGCTCACTCACTCGTTCGTCAGAAGTGAGTAATTCTTCATAGAGCTTTTCTCCCGGACGAATACCTGATTCTACAATCTTAATCTCCTCTTCAGTGTGACCGCTTAAGGTAATAACCTTTTTAGCCAAATCCACAATCTTGACAGGCTCTCCCATATCCAAGATGAAGATTTCCCCACCATGAGCCTGATAACCTGCTTGAATCACCAAGCGACTAGCCTCTGGAATCGTCATAAAATAGCGGGTCATTCGGAAATCTGTCACCGTTAGTGGACCACCTTTTGCGACCTGCTCTTTAAAGACTGGAACAACACTGCCACGACTGCCAAGGACATTCCCAAAACGAACTGCGACAAATTGTGTAGGTCCTTGTCCGTTCAAGCCAGTCACAATCATTTCTGCAATACGCTTAGTTGCGCCCATGACATTTGGCGGGTTGACCGCTTTGTCGGTCGAGATCATGACAAATTTTTCAACATTAGCTCTAGCTGCTGCCTCCGCTACATTTTTCGTTCCAAAAATGTTATTTTTCACTGCTTCACGTGGATTGTACTCCATCAGTGGCACATGCTTGTGCGCCGCTGCATGATAGACAAAGTGGGGGCGATAAGTTGCCGTCACTTCAAAGATAAGCTCCCGATCTTGAATATCAGCGATAATAGGAATAATCTCAAGTGCCTCTCCATACTTAGCTTTTAATTCTCGATGAATGAGATAGATTGAATTTTCACCGTGTCCTAGTAAAAGCAAGCGTTTTGGTGAGAAACGAGCAACCTGACGACAGATTTCTGAACCAATCGAGCCACCTGCTCCAGTCACTAAAACGGTTTTTCCATCAAAGAATTCCTGCAACTGACTTTGGTCTAGCACAACCTCATCACGCCCTAATAAATCTTCAATGTCAATATCCCGCAATTGTTGAGTAGAAATTTTTCCTGCAACAACATCTTCAACACTCGGCATATTATTCACTTTTACATCAACCTGATTACAAATTTCAACAATTTTTTCGCGTTCTTTTCCAGATAAGGAGGGAATCGCAATGGTTACTTGCCCCACTTCGTACTCTTTCACTAGATGTGGAATATCTTCTCGATTTCCCAATATCTTCACACCATGAATATACGTTCCTTTTTTATCTCTATCATCGTCTATAATACCTAGAAGTTCTATATCTGTTCCAGTATTTAAAATGGTACTGACAAATAAATTACCACCTGCTCCTGCACCTATGACAAGGGTGGGAACTTTCCTATTACTGGCTTTGTTTTTGTCTGAATGTAAATAACTATATAAACCACGCCAGGCTATCCTTGGAAAAATAATGAGCAATGTTGATATTAACCAAGAAAGAATCAAAAAACGATAGCTATAATCTAAAAAGCTAATCAATGAATACAAAAATAGAACAAAAAATGCTATCGAGTTCGCTATGAATAAATGAAATAGAACACGATAATCTGTATAACGATTCATTGTTGAAAATACTTTTAATGCACTAGCAACTAAAAAATAACAACTGAATACAATACTGTAAGAAATGATCGCTTGTAATGCTGAGATTGAGGCAAAGGAATCTACAAAAATCATTGAAAATTTCATGCCTGCCAGCAGCATAAGTCCATCTATAATAATGAGAATCATTCTCTTATTCGATCTGCTTATATATCTTATTGACAAGTATTGCCCCCCCCCCCTTAATTTTACTATGAGTTTTCATTATAACATAGAATAATTATGAATACTAGAATTAACATTCAAGCTATAATTTCACAAAAATATAGTTACTTAGTTTTGATTGAGTACGAGGTAACAAGTCGTAGGCATAACTGAAGTTAGGTAAGACGAGGTAACGACGTAATAAATCAAAACTAAATGACTATCAAACGAATCAAATGAGCTCATGCTATGTAACACCTTTATCAACTTATAAAAATCCCTCTCCAAAAAGGAAAGGGATTTCATGAAGTTCACAAAGGATAAACGACTTCAAATTCTTCTAACACAGCCAAACTCTCTGGTGAAAAATCTAGCCCTGCTTCTGCCAACCATTGAGTGAAAATTTCTTCATGTACCTGACGCCAGTAGGCAAGGGACTTATCGCCTTCTCCTTCTTTAAAGGCGTGTTCTGCTGATACTTGATTAAACGGAACAATTTCAACCTTGGTCGTTTCAATGATACAGACCGCTTCATTCTGACTATTTAAAACCACATCAAATTCCCCAACCTGAGGAAGAGCTTCCTTGTATATCTCATATAATTCATAGGCAGATGCTGTTGCTGTCTTTTCCCCGCACAAGACCAAGTCTGCGAGCAAATCTGGCTCAACACCAAACTGCCAAGCATCTATCTCATCTCCAATCTGGGGATTCAGCACACGATAAGCTGCCCACATTTCTTCTGCTGTCATCATTTCTCCTTACTTTTTTCTAAAATAATCCGTCAAATACTGCTTTTCTTGGCTTGTTAGCTCACGATAATGACCAGCTGGTAGATCCTCATCTAAGGTAAATTTTCCAAAAGCTATGCGTTTAAGGTAAGTAACTTTCACACCATAGGCTAGAAACATCTTTTTGACTTGATGGAATTTTCCTTCTGAAATGCGAATCCTAGCATGACTATGGGTAACATCTGCTGATAGAATCTCTAGTTCAGCCGGCTTACAAATCGTTCCATCTAAAAATCTTACCCCTCTAAGAAAAAAAGCAACTGCATCATCAGAAAGAAGTCCATTGACCACAACCTCATAGACCTTATCCACATGGTACTTGGGATGAAGCATCCGAAACCCCAAGGGGCCGTTATTGGTGATGAGTAAAAGCCCTTCTGTATCCCTGTCCAGACGCCCGATAGGATAGAGCCCTTCTCTTTTATCTTTTGACTCAATCAAGTCAATCACTGTCTGGTGCTTAGCGTCTGACACCGCAGACACCACGCCTTGCGGCTTATTCAGCAAATAATAGACAGAGCTCCCAAGCACCACCTTCTTTCCACTGACTTGAATCACCTGAAGACTGCTATCCACAAGCTGATTGCCACTTGTAATAGTCTCTCCATCGACCGTCACTTGCTGGCTTTTTAGCAATTTCTTAATCTGATTTCGCGAGCCAAATCCCGCTTTTTCCAAACATTTATCTAATCGCATACCTTATTTTACTATACTGCTACTTTCCTCATAGGCTGGATAGGCAGAAATCAAACGATAGCCTAGTTGTTCTGCTAAATTTTTCGAAGCTTTATTATGAGAATCCCACAAGGGAAAGACACCTTTCTTAACGGATTCCAAAATCATCTGAGCTGCAAGCGCACGAGCCAAGCCCTGCCGTTGATAGCTTGGAGCCGTTGCAATTTCAATTTCAATCGCTCCTTGATAAACCAAGCCAGTCGAAATTCCAGCACAAATCGTATCTCCTGACTCAATGACAAAGCCATAACCACCTGCTGCTTGAAAGTCTGAAAAGGTCTCCCAAGCGCCTCTTAAATCCTCAGACCAAGCCATCACTTGCAACCGCTGGTAGATTTCTCGGTCTATTGGTTTCATCTCGACATCCGGAGGAAGCGTATGGATAAGGTCAGCTAGATAGGCGGTATCAAATTCCGCAACATTCTCAAAAGCATAACGAGTAAAGCCTGTTAAATTTGCCGTTTGATCTAAAATCACCTTCCAGCTGACCTCTTCTGAGATGAGAATCTTATGCTCCAAACCATGGTGTTCAGTAAAAAATTGCAAAAACTCCCTTTGCCCCTCGCCTGCTAGAAAGAGGAAATTTCCCAAATCATAGAGAAAGCTCCGTTCGCTATCATCAGAAAATAGGCGTCCCAGACCTGAAACGAGCCCATAGCGGACCAAATTTTTCTTCCAGGATTGAAAGACAGGAATGGGTCTTACTGCATGTTCTTTCATGTCTCTACCACTTCATTTAGCCAAGTCACAATATCTTGCATGACCTCTTCTTTGTTCCATTCATTGAGGATTTCATGGCGGGCTTCTGGATACAAGGTCAAGCTAACCTGAGAAGCACCTGCCTTGAGGAGCTGGTCATAAAAACGCTTGACACCACGACCACAAGCACCCACAGGATCTTCCTGCCCTGAAATCACAAGTAGCGGCAGGTCCTTTGGAATCCTATCTATCCAAGCCGTCTGCGCAGCATAGTTGGCAAAGGTAAACAAAGCCTTGTACATGCTGAGGGTCGGTCTGAACTGGTGATGGGGATTGGTCAAGTATTTTTTTACCTCTTCTTCATCGCGTGTCAGCCAGTCTGCACTGGTCTTGGTCGGAGCAAAATGCTTGTTAAAACTGCCTGTACTCATGGCCTCAACCAATTTACTTCGATAGAGGGGCCCATGAATAGCGGTTAAGAAATCAACGAAGCCAATTCCTGCCCGAGTTTTCATGAGGGGCTCCTGCCCCGTTCCCATGAGAATGCTGGCTGTGACCTCTTGTCCATATTCAGCCAGATAAAGGCGCGTGATGTAAGACCCCATGGAATGTCCCATGATAATCAGAGGAAGGTCAGGATAACGCAGCTTGATGTCTTCTTGCAAGCTCTGCATATCGTCAATCAAGGCATGCCAGTCTTCTGGAAAGACACCGTAGTCTTCTTGCTTACGGGCGCTATCTCCATGTCCCACATGGTCGTGGCCGACCACCGCATAACCCGCATGATTGAGAAAACGGGCAAAGGCATCGTATCGCTCGATATGCTCAATCATGCCGTGCACAATTTGAACAATGGCTTTCGGTTCATCAATCGCCCATAGAATCGCACTGGTTTCACGTGGTCCAAAGCACCACCTTGTCACTTTTGTCATTCCTTTGTCCTCAGTTGTTTTATTTCAAACTCCAACCGCCATCGATTTTGAGAATCTCTCCCTGCATGGCGCCTGCTTTTCCACTTGCCAAAAAGAGGGTAACATCTGCAATCTCTTCTGGCGCAAGCCAACGCTTAATCGGTGTTTCTGCTGCCACCCAGTCTGCTAGACCACCCTCTTCAAAATCACTCGCCGTCATGGCTGTCTTGACCGCACCTGGCGCAAGCCCAAAGACCTGAATGCCCTTATCTGCATAATCGAGCGCTAACTGCTTGGTAAAGCCTGCGAGGGCATGCTTACTGGTGGTATAGGCTGCACCTCCACCCCCAGCTAGGAAACTGGCAATCGAGCACATGTTGATAATGATTCCTGCCTTCTTCTCCAACATCTTTGCCAGATAAAAGCGGGTAATCTGTATAGTGGCAAGTAGATTAATGGCCAAGATGTCCTCGATTTCTTCCTCGCTGATTTCTAAGAGAGGCTTATAATCGTCCAATTTTCCAGCGGTATTGCAGAGGATGTCCACTTCTTCTAACCAATCAAAGAGGGGAGCTAAATTGCCACGTAAATCCAGTTGCAAAAAATGAAAGGCGCCAGCCAACCGAGGATTTTCTCCCTTATCAACACCGTAGACGGTATAGCCCTTCTCCAAAAAGAGCTGAGCCTGAGCCCGTCCGATACCTGAGGATACCCCTGTTACAAGGACTTTCTTAGTCATGCACTTCCACCCAGTCTGTCGCTAGGACATCACACGGTGTTGGGCTCCACATAGAAAAGCCCTCTCCCTCACCTGATACATTGATTAAAAAGTAAGGTGTCACTTCAAGCGCCACACCGTTTTGCTCAATCGTGTCAAACAGTTGGACATAGTTCTCAGCCCCGCCCCAACCGGTCCGAACGTATTTCTTTTTGGCCTTTAGACCTGGTAAAATTTCTTCAAATGTCATCTTGTACCTCTTTTTTCTATTATTTTTTGAACGAGAGGAGTATTCGTCCCCTCTTGAATGATATGATTCACAACGTTGTCACGAGAAAGAAGCTTATGGAGCAAGTCTTCGTCTAGCTCATCTAGTAAACCAAGCCAAGAACGCTTAACTCTAGCCTGCAAATTAGCTAGTAAAGCTGTGTCTGTCCGTTTTCTTGCAGCGTCCTCTTCTGGATAGCCCACTCCAAAGTCACCATTGAATAACTTCTCTAAAATATAGCCCAAGGTCAAATCACCTTGCCAAGCTGTTCCTATCCCTAAAGGAAGTGAGGCGACATTTCCACCATTGATCCTGCCAAATAAAAAGGCATCCTGCGGAGTTGGAAGATAGCCACAGGAAAGAGATGGAAGGCTGTTACATGCCAGCATCATACCTTGACCCGAAGAACAGCCAGTCACCACAAAATCCACAGCGTCAGTCTCCACTAAAAGGCTAAGCCACATAGCTACCTCAACATATGAAACTGTCACATCCTCGCCTTCAAACACACCGAAATTGATCATCTCGTGCTGGTCTTTAGTAGCTGCTTTCGTGAGCTGAAACAAGGTCTGATTCAGCTCTTTTCTAGTCGTCGCTTGCAGTACTCCAATCTTCATTTGCTGTCTCCCATCGTAAGAAAAATCGTTTTTGGTCTGCTTTTTCTTCACAGCCGAGTTTACGGTAACATTCGTGAGCCCCTTCTCGTGCAATACCAGAATTAATCCGCAGCCCATGGTAACCTTCCCGTTGCCCAAGACTTTCTATTTCCTTGAGAAGCGCACGCGCATAGCCTTTTCCTCGTGCTTCTGTTTTAACTGCTAAGGCGAGCAAATTCAGTAAAGGCTCAAAATACAGACAATCATAGGATGCAGCATGGGCGTAGCCCACAACTTCTCCCTCCTCTTCACAGACAAGAATGATGTGGTCCTCACGTAAAAGTAGGTCAGCCAAGCGTTTTTGCGTTATTCCCAAGGGAAAATTGTATCCCAAACTGTCAGCATTGAGCAGCCAAATCGCTTTCCCATCTCTTTCCTGTGCTGGTCGAATCATAAACTCACCTCCAGTCTTTATTATAGCATAGAACGAAAGATTTTTGGGAAATGAAAAAGATGAGACTGGCTTGTCCCACCTCATTTCTCCATCTGCTCTTCTAACCATTTTTTCGCATCTTCCATGGGGTGTTCAGTTGCTACATTTGGCTGCAAGGATTGATTTTCATAGATTTGTCCCTTATAATCTCGGATTCGTCCTGTACTTAGGACCAATTCTGCTCCATCATACATAGGATAGGACATGTTAGACGTTGTATAGCCTGCTGTCGCTTGTCCAAAGGTCTTGACATTAGAGAGTTGTTGAAGAGTCAAAATCAAGATTTCAGCTGAGCTAGCTGTTCTTGCGCTAGTCAGGATGGCAATCGGCACTTCTTTCACCATCTGATCATGCTGCTTTCTGAGATTTTTGAGAGTATCAAGATCCACACTAGGAGAACTTAGATTAACGAATGTGATGCTAGAGATGTGCTCTTCATCATAGACAATCTCAAATAAAGTTTTGTCCTTGAGCCAAACACCGAAGCCTGAAACCATCGCATCTAGCCGACCTCCTTGATTATCCCACACATCAAGGACAATCCCTTTCACATCTGGCGATAGCCCCTCTGCCACTTTCTCCACATAAGCCTGTGTTTTTTGATCATCTCCTGAAAATGACGGCAAAGTTAGATAGAGAATTCCTCCTTCTTTTCGCACTTCAGGTAGCTGGCTCTCCTGTGTTCGTAGATGTTTGATTTCCTCTGGAGTGTAAAAGTGAGAATGCTTCCCACCAGCTTTCTGAGCTAATTCTTTCAGCAAGGGATAGGTCTCGTCATAGCTGGTCATCTTGCTGAATGCCTCTCGTGCAAGTTCTTTTTCTTGCTCAAATTTCTCATCTGCGTACAAGCCAAAATGCATCCGAGACAGAGCACTATCTGCATACTGCTCAGCACTTGGTGGCAAAATCGTCACCCCATAGCGAGGAGCTAGATAGAAAAATATTCCTAGTAAAGCTAAGCACAAAACCGCAATCACTACTAAACAGCCACCGCATCCTTTTTTCATGGTCCTACCTCCTTTTGCCTTGATTATAGCTTAAAAAGCAAGGGCATTCCATAACATGAACTTACATTTATTTAGGATTTCTTACAATTTTGTAAGAAAAAAGACCGAGCTTATGCTCAGTCATTTTCTTGATGGACTTCCGAATGATTGTAGCCATAAAAGGCATAAATCAGCGTTCCGATGATGAGGGCAAGCCCGAAAGCTAGCCAAGTATCTGCACTATATTGAGTCATGAAAGACAAGCAGATAACCATGGATAAAATCGGTAAGAACGGCACCAAAGGCGTGCGGAACTGTCCTTCCTTAGGCTCACCTTGATCTCGGCGGAGCTTGATAATCGCATAAGCCAGCATAATCAGATATGCTAAGGTACAGATGTTCAGAAAAGAAGCGATACTTGCAAGTGGGAAAATCCCTGCACAGATGGCAGACGCAACACCAACCAAAATCGTTGCATTTTTTGGAACCTTACTAGTCTTCGTCAATTGCTCAAAAGAACGAGGCAAAAGACCGTCGCGAGCCACACTGTAAATCATCCGAGACAGAGCGTAACTCATGGAAATGCAGACCGTAATTAAGGTCAAGACCGCAACCACAGAAATGTAGTTCGCCGCCCAATCAAGTCCTGCACTACGAAGGGCAAAAGCAACAGCATCTGGGACATTTAGCTTGCTATAATGCACAATCCCCGTCAAGACCAAGGTCACCAAAGCATACAGAATCGTTACAATGCTAAGCGACAAAACAATCCCTTTTGGAATGTTCTTCTGAGGCTCTTTAACTTCATCTACTGCCATTGAAATAGACTCAAAGCCTAAAAAGGCAAAGAACATAATGGACGCACCTCCCATAATACCAGTCTTACCACCATAGATTTGACCAAAGCCAAATGGCGCAAAGTCAGCCCAATTTTCTGGTTTGATGAAAAAGAGACCAGCGATGATAAAGAGGGCAAGAGCTGAAAACTTCAGCAATACCAAGACCGAATTAAAACGTAAGGTTGCTTTAGAATTAAGCAGAACGATACCTGTCACAAAAACCAAGACGAGAATAGGAAGTAAATCCACATAGGTCCCTGCTTGAGGATTAAAAGTACCATTTAAAGCAGTAGGCATGGTCATTCCAAAATTAGCCAACAAGCCTTTTAAATAAGCTGCCCAGCCTGAGGCAACCCCAGATACCGCCGTCATAAACTCCATCATGGTCAACCAAGCAGCTATCCAAGCAGGAAATTCCCCCAACACAGCATAGAGGTAAGAATAAGCACCACCCGTTGCTGGAATGCGTGAAGCAAATTCCGCAAAGAAGAGAGCGGAAATACTAACGCACAATGCGGAAATAATAATCGAGATAATCAGAGCTGGACCTGCATACTGAGCCGCCCCAATCCCTGTAATGGTGAAAATCCCCGTTCCCACCATGGCACCAATACCAAGCACAATCAAATCAAAAATCTTCAGATGTCGCTTCATCTCTGTCCGATCTTGACTGACATCCTTTTTTCTAAAAATATTCATATTCTTCTCCTTTATCGATACATCATTTTACCATAGTTTACGATTTTTGAAAACTAATTTATCTACATTTTTTTGAATAAATAAAAGAAAAATATGACATTTTACATTTTTTAACAGACATTTACAGAAACTCATTGCTACTCGACCTTATCTCTGATTACGCACATTCTTTCATATATAGGCAACTGCTCTATCTTCTTTAGTAAAGCCGTTTATAAATAGGGCAACAATTTTTCAAGTAACAAGCGAGAAATTGGTCCTGCTACAAGAAAGTTCAAGGGCAGAGCCATGACTGCATTGCTCAACCAAGCTCTCAAATAAGTTGCAAGACTTAGGCTGACACCATTAAAGAGTAGACCATAAAGGGACATGAAAGTCACCATAAAGAGCGCCATCGTTCCTGAAATCACAAGGATTTTCTGCCAAATTTTCACTGGTTGAGGCAAGCGATGAAGAAAACCAAAGGCTAATTTTTTCGCCACAGGCCCAACCACAAAGACATCTAAGAGAAAAGCCACGATAAAGGCAGGTACAAATCCAAGAAAGACATGCCCCCAAGAAAACTGACCGACCAAGGTCAAGTTCCAGATACTCATTCCAAACACCATGACACTACACATCAAGATAGTAAACACAATGGATTCTTTTTTCGTTTTCGGCATTGCCATCTCCTTTCTAATCCAAAGTCATGCTATTCTACCATATTTCAAATTTTCTCGTAAGCATTTTTTGAAAGAAAACGTTTTATTGCGTCCTAATACAACATACATTTTACAACAATAACAGTATAATATACAGAATTTTTATTCCTATTGTTGTATAAGTAGTTAAAGATGAAAATTATGATAGAAAGGAAAAAACGGAAACGATATTTTGTAATTTTGCCGAATTGTCAAGTTAAGTGCAACAGTGTCTATCTGATACAAAGTTTAGTGGGCATTAGGCTGCTTGGGCTAGCCCAAGCAGGGTTTTGGCAGACTGATAGCCTAATAATCTTCTTGGTCTCTGGTTGATGGCTGAGGTAGCCGTAGCTAAGCTCTCAGCTGTGATGAATTTGAGCGATTTACCTTTTGGGATAAACTCCCTAAGCAAGCCGTTAAAGTTCTCATTGGTGCCTCGTTCGTGTGAGGAATAGGCATGAGCATAGTACACCTGAACCCCTTCTAATTGACTCAGAGTCGCAAACTCCGCCCCGTTATCCGCTGTGATGGATTTGATGGGGTAATCCTTAAGGAGTTGAGACACGGCTTCGTTCACAAACTCCGCCTTCTTTCCAGCCAGATAGACGGTGATCGCGTAGCGTGTCTTGCGTTCAACCAGGGTCAGGATAGATGGCTCTCCAGCTGTTTTCAATCCAAGGACAGAGTCAATCTCCCAATGTCCAAACTCAGAACGATTATTGATTTCTTCTGGGCGTTCCTCAATGGAAGTCCCCAAATGCTTCTTAGTTGATGTACGCTTCTTGACCTTTGGTTTTAGTCGCACGGCACGAGGTAAGTCAATAGGCTTAACTGCCAGTAATCCTTGATGAATATAGGTGTACATGGTTTTAGTGCTGGGAACTAGCTCATCAGGATTGTCCTGCTTATAGGCATGAATAAAGGTATCGACACTATGAATTCTTGGCTTAGCCAACATGGCCTCCGTAAAGGCGGTTAGGAAAGACTCTGAGACCTTTTCAAGTTTCAGACAGTAAACAGCCTCCCGCCTCTTTTCAGCCAGATTTTGGGCTGTCTCATCGAAATAGTCCTGAAAATAAACGAGTTTACCATTGACTTTCTTGACTTGCTGGACAGAGCCACGCTTAATCTCGCGTGAGATGCTGGAACGGTGAACACCTATTCTACGAGCAATCTCAGCCATGGAATGACCATCAGACAACCAAGCCTGAATTTTCCCTCTCTGACCAGCTGTCAGATGCGTATAAGAACGTTTTGTGGTACAATCAGTAGTGGACATGTTTATCTATCTTTCTATACTTTGTTTAGCAACTTTAGTATATCAGATAAACATGTCTTTTTCTGTTGCACTTCATTTTACAACGGGGGATTTTGTAATTTTTATCTGCTCAATAGTCCTATTTTTATACCAACATCAAGTCAGTTTAAAATAGAAAAGGTGACCACCTGGTGATTAAAGAATAAAAAAACACATGAAACTTAGTATTCTCTTACTTGGCGTTCTCGCTTGTGTGTTTGCTATCCAGCCACTAAGTAGTGATGAACAAATTACTCAAGTAGGAAATCCTCACAGACACGCCCAAGAGATTTCCAATCGGACAGTCCGAGAATTTGCTCTCTTTTGTGAGGAGACCGATACTACTGTCCAAGAAATCTTAGAGTTGGAATACTTCCCACGAGATGGACAGCGGTTTGTCACTCTAGGAAAACATGAACCTCATAAAATTCCTGTCCTTGCTTTTTCTTCTCTTAGAAATAAAGGAATCGTTGCAAGTTTAGATGAAGAGACCTATGATACGAGTGATGAGGCAAACTCCTGTACCTATGAGGAACTCAAAGAACAGCTACTGGCTTGGGATCAAGAACGCTAACAACCATTAACCTGACCACACTTCATGTGATCAGGTTTTTCTTATGTCGTGAATTAAATCAGGGTTAGGCTATTCTTGAGCCTCTTTGATAAACTCTAAGTTCTATATCCTATAAGGCTACAATCTTATGATAGCTTCTTGAGGTGATGAGAAAGACAAAGAGATAGACCACAAAGAAGAATCCACAAGTTCCCACCGTAACAACAAGCATCAAACTGCTATCTAATACACCTAAGATTTGTAAGATCAGACTCAGCATGTGATAGGCAAAAGCCAAATGCACAAAAGCAAAGATGAGCGGGAGGAAAAAGACCGTCAAGACTTGCTTAGAAATGGTTTGTTTGATTTGTTTCTCATCCAAACCAACCTTTTGTAAGATAACAAAGCGTTCTCTATCCTCATAACCTTCAGAGATTTGCTTGTAGTAAATGACAAGTACTGTACCCAGCATAAAGACAAAGGATAAGAAGATACCGATAAAGAAGATACCGCCAATCAAACCATTGATTTGTTCTACTGCATCTGCCTTGACATTGCCATACATATAGGTATAGTCTGGAAGAGTTTGGTTGACTTGATCGATTTTCTCATTATAGGGAGCTGTTAAAGCTAGCTGAGTTTTTGTACTCGCATCGGTATTAAATCCTCCATAAAGATCACGATTCACACTTGCGGTTTCCATAATTGGCGCTAGGACTTGGCTTGGGTCTTGCACCACAAGATAAATCATTTTTTGTACAACAATCGAATATTGATCTGGGATATTTCCGATAATAAAATTGTCCGTTAAGCGCTCCTTAATCTCCAAATCCTGTCCTGCCAAGTTCAAAGACTGGCTATCATCAATTTGGACATTTTTTGTATAAACAGCTGCTTGGTACTTCTCCAAAGAAAGCACCTTTCCTGTCATTTTTTCGTAGTCTGCTGCTGAAATGACAAGTACTGCCTCTTGCGGCAGGGTATTCGTCTCTTCCTTTTTATAAACTTCTAGGTGATTGCCTTTTTGAGCGCGAATCCCCATGGTATAGCTTTCATAGACATCTTGCTTGGTGACAGAAAGATGATGCTCCTTGGCAAAGGCGGCTAAGGTTTCTGAGACCAAACTACGGTCTACTCCATGACCTGTGATGGCAAAATCACGCGGATTTAAGACTTTTTGGTAAAACTCACTACCTGCATAAATATTGATTCCCGCCGTTAAGGTAACCAAGACCATGGTGGATAAAATGGAGATGGTTGCAAGTCCTACCGCATTTTTCTTCATGCGATAGATGAGGTTGGATACTGAAATCATGTTATTGGGCTGATAATAATAATTTTTACGCTTTTTGAGAAACTCAAGGAAAATCGTAATCCCTGCATTAAAGAGGAGATAGGTTCCCAAAATGACTGCCAAAACGGCAAGGAAAAAGACAACAATCGCAGATACAGGATCTGTGACACTAAGAGCAAGGAAATAACCGATCCCAAGAGCGATCACACCAAGCACAGCTTGAAGACCAAGAAAGCGTCCTTTTTTCTCCCCACTAGCTGTTTCTTTAGATAACTGCAAAGGGTTGAAGCGCACCAAGCGCCAGCCATTGATGAGAATCAAAAGATCAAAAATGAGCGCATAGACAATGAATACGATGATGAAAACAGGTAATTGGAAGGTCGAAACCAACTCCACCTGAATTTTCATCAGTTTTAAGAGAAACGCGTAAATCAGCTGGTCAAAGAGAAGACCAATGCCAAGACCGAGAGAAAAGGTGACCACCCCAAAGAGAATCAACTCTTGTAAGGTCATGAGGAAAAGATGCCACTTGGTCATTCCAAGCATCCCATACACTCCCAACTCTTTAGCCCGATTTTTCATGACAAAGCTATTCGCATAAAGGACGATAATCGCCTCGGCAATGGTCACAACGATAATTCCCAGACTCAGCGTAAAGATAATGCTAGATGCTCCCGAAACATCTTGCAAATGAGGATTCAGTGCCAGAGAGATGAACAGATAAGATAATGCTACCGCCAAACAACTAGCTAGAGCAAAGGGATAATAGAGCTTGCGGTTTTTAATGAGATTCGATACCGCCAGCTTACTGGTTAATTTAAACACGATCCTTCACCTCGCTTGCCATCATGGTGAGAGTATCAGAGATTTCTTGGAACATCTGACGCTCGCTCTTTTCACCACGGAAGATTTGATTGTAAAGAATGCCATCTTTGATAAAGAGGACACGCTTCGCGCGGCTCGCTGCTGATGTCGAGTGCGTCACCATGAGAATGGTTTGCCCGCGTCCATTGATGTCATCAAAGACATCTAACAATGCAGCCGAAGATTTGGAATCAAGAGCCCCTGTCGGCTCATCTGCGAGCAGAATCTCTGGCTCTGTGATAATGGCACGCGCCACTGCCACCCGTTGTTTTTGCCCACCAGAGATTTCATAAGGAAATTTTTCTTGTAGGCTGTTAATGCCCAATTCATTGCAGACCACAACTAGCTTTTTCATCATTTCTGTAATCGGACGACGAGACAAAACGAGCGGTAACAGGATATTATCCTTCACAGACAAGGTATCTAATAGGTTAAAATCTTGAAAAACAAAGCCTAACTTTTCTCGACGAAAGCTGGACGCTTCGCTGTTTTTAATCGTGGACATATCGACTTGATTAAGATAAACTCGCCCTTCAGTTGGCTTATCGAGCATAGCTAGGATATTTAAAAGTGTGGATTTCCCAGACCCTGATTCCCCCATGATGGCGACGTATTCACCCTCTTCAATGGTAAAATGAATATCTTTCAAAGCCTCCACTTGATTTCCTTGGAAGCGAGTTTTGTAAATTTTCTTAACGTGTTGAACATCTAGTAATGACATATTTTTCTCCTATTTCTATTTATGAACGCTACATGACCTATTAGTGGCTATATTGCAACCAAAAGTAGTATTTGCTGGATTCATAGCCGAGCTTTAGTTTATCAATTTCTTTTTGAGTAATGGGCTTCTTCTCTTGTTTTCTAAAAAATTTCATGACCTGTCTCCTTTTATGTGATAAATAGCATGGGTGAGTTACCATTACATCCCTATTGTATAAGAAAGAGCAAACGGATTCCATAACTTAAACTTTCATTTTCCTTTTATTTCTTACATTTGTGAAAGAAAAGAACGAGACACAATCGCTTGGTAACTTTTTGAGGTGAGCCAAAAGACCAAGACATAAACAACAAAGAAAATAAGGCAGATAATGACAGTCGTTTGAGCAAGCAAAACTGTATTGGTCGCTCCTAAAGTTGCCACAATCAAGCGAATCATCTTAAAGGCAGCTGCCAAATGTAAAAAGGCAAAGAAAAGCGGTAAGAAGAAAACAGTCAAAATCTGCCGACGAATGGTTGCCTTGGTTACTTTCTCATCCAAGCCCACTTTTTGTAAAATGACAAAGTTTTCGCGGTCTTCATAGCCTTCAGAGATCTGCTTGTAGTAGATAACAACCACTGCTCCTAGTAAGAAAACGACGGATAAAAAGACACCGATAAAGAGAAGAGTACCAACTAAGCTACGACTTTCACGCTCGATTTCTGCGCGAACAGACACACCAAGTAAGGAGCTTTCCTCTCTATGAAGAGCAAGTTCTTCTAAAAAAGCTTGATTTTCCTTATCCTTGCTATCTACACTGATATAATGAATATCTCGAAAGCCTTCGCCTAAACTATCCAAATCCTTGACGACGAGCACCAAACTATGACCAAAATAAATCTTACTCTCATTATTTAACTTACCTTGTAAAATATCCTTGGAAGAAAGGGTTTTGATGGTCCAGTCTTTTTGATTGAAAACCAAAGGCTTAGAAGAATCAAGAGTAACGCCTTGTCCAAAGACGAGAACCTCATCATCTGCTAAGGAAGTGGTCTCTCCCGTCCAATCTTGGTAGTCACTTTCAGATACTGCTACGATCATAGCCTCAAAATCATTATCCCCGTTCAATTCACCTCCCACAGACAAGTGATTATCAGACATCTCTTTTAAACCAATCTGCTTGTAAAAAATAGAGGTAAACTGCGGATTTGCTAAATCTGCCTTTTTAGCACTCTCTTTTACAAGATCAAGAGAAAGCTGAGTTTGTTCTTTTGGTGCATCATAGTGGACGATATTGTAATCATGGGGATAGAGCGTATCCATATAGTCTTTTTGACCAACAAAAATGCTGATGGAGCCTGTCAGAGTGACCAAAAGCATGGTTGATACAATCGAAATCGTGGCAAGCCCTGCTGCATTTTTGCGCATCCGTGCTGTTAGATTCGATACCGAAATCATATGTGTCGGCTGAGCATAATAGGACTTGCGCTCTTTCAACCATTGTAAAAAGGTAATCGTTCCTGCATTAAAGAGGAGATAAGACGCTGCAATGACCAAAAGCACGGCTAAAAAGAAATAAGGAATAGCGACCACAGGCTTGGTCACCGTAAGAGCAATGAAGTAAGCTATCCCAAGTAAGAACAAACCAAGCACCGTCTGCACGCCCAAAAATCGCCCTTTCTTTTCCCCTGCCTTCTTTTCCTTTAGTAGAGCAAGCGAGCTATATCGAAAGAGTCGCAGGCTATTGATTCCCACAATGACCAAGAAAATCACACCTAAGGTGGCTAAGGTCGTTCGAACACTACTCCACTGAAAGACAGATACAATCACAACAGGCATCGCCATGATTTTCAGCAACAAGGCAAAGAGGAGCTTGTCCAACAGCAGTCCAAATCCTAATCCTATACCAACTGTCCCTAAGAAAAACAAGAACAATTCCACAAAAGTCATGATGAGCAAATGCTGTCGCTCCATGCCAAGAATGCTGTACAAACCAAGCTCTCTGGAGCGATTTTTCATGACAAAGCTATTGGCATAAACCACCAAGATTAAAACCGCTAGCTGAATGACCCAAATCCCAAATTGCAGGACCGCTCGAGCTGGAGCACCTCCATAGCTTTCCTCTAAACGTGGACTATAAGCCAAGGCGACAAATATATATAAAATAGCCGTCGCAATGATGGTTGCGCAGGCAAATGGCACATAAAGCTTGCGATTTTTAATGAGATTTGACACCGCTAGCTTACTGGTTAATGAAAACATAGGACTCCCTCACTTTCTAGCTCCTAAGCTTCTAAAACTATATAAATTTATTCTATAAAAAATGAAAGGATCTATCCATAACATATCCTTTCATTTTTCTATGAAATCTTACAATTTTGTAAGAAAGTTAAGAAACAAAGTAGGCAAGTAAGGCAATCAACCAGAGATGTAAGGGATAAAAGACGTAAAAGAAATACTTACTCCAAAAACTCACCTTGCCACGTTCTCCATTATACAAGTATAAAAATGGAAAAACACTGATAAAAGCCCAATCCGAATTATAAACCAACATTTGCAGCGTCTCTTGCCAAGTCGGATAAATCACGATACTCATACTGAACAAAACAACCGTTAACAAGAGATACCAAGCATTTCTCTTTTTTACATTGTTTCTACAAAGATAACTAATCAGCATAAATGGAATCAGAACTAAGCCGCCTTCTGTAAAGAGTAGTCCCACTACACATACTAAGATTCCTCCCACATAAGACCAAATGGTTGAAGAATCAAACCAGCATTTCAAAAGCAAGACACCACAAGCGAGGGTTAAGAAAATATTATTCTCAACAAGCAAGCCCTTGCTGACCAAGAATAGATTGAGCACACTATTTCCTGCCCACATCAAAGCTCCCCATGTGAGTAATCGCCGAATATAGAGCCAGCGATTTCGAGTATAGATAAAACCCTCTACTGCTGCAAAGGCAAACCAAGCAGCAACAGGACGGGTTAGAAGATGTAACAGTCCAGTCCAGTCGCTATTGACCAAACCTGGGATTGTCGTAATATGGTCAAAGACCATCAGAACAGCCATTCCTAATTTTAATTGCAAAGCATTCAAACCATATTTTTCTTGCATCATTCACTCCTTTAACGAGATTGGTTGCTTGAGCAACATCTTTAATATATCAAAAGTTAGAGAGTAAATCCATGCTTTTTTCTTACAATGTCTCTTCTTTTCTTACAATTTTGTAAGACAGTTAATCAAACACCAGACGATGTTTCGAAAAAGAAATCATGACCGTGGTTCCTTGACCAAGGCTTGATGTCAGATACAGTTCATGACCCAGGCTTTCTGCTATTTTCTTAGACAAATACAAACCCAAACCAGATGATTGTTGGGTCAAACGTCCATTATAGCCTGAAAATCCACGCTCAAAAACGCGTAAAATATCGCTGTTTTGAATACCAATCCCTGTATCTTTGAGGTATAAAATCCCATCCTCAAAATAAATCTCAATACCGCCTTCTCTGGTATATTTAAGGCTATTGGATAGTATTTGCTCCAAAATCACCACAAACCATTTTTTATCCGTCACCACACGCGCATCCAAGTCATGCAAATCAAGCGACAAGCCTTGTCGGATGAAAAAAAGAGCGTATTTTTTCACGACTTCCTTGACCATGGACTCTAAGTTTTCCTGCTCAACGACCAAATCATCATGAAAACTCTCTAAGCGTAAATATTGAAGCACCAAATTAGTATAAGAATCAATCTTAAACAACTCCTGCTCCATCTGAGCTTTCAAATCCCGATTGTCCATCGATTGGACTAAGAGCTGACTTGCCGCAATCGGCGTCTTAATCTGATGCACCCAAAGCGTATAGTAATCCAGTAAATCGCTTCGCTTTTTTTGCTCTTCAAGCTGAAGCAACTTTTTTTCTTCTTCGACATGAGTGAGTCTTTTAGACAACAAGGCTTCCATAGGGGAGGTTTCTTTCCATTCTTGATACAGAGCGTATTTGCGAAAACGCTGATAAGCATGCACCAAATCTACCAAGCCAAACATCACAAGTAAAACGGTTAGAATCAGCAACAGATAACCTAAAACATCTCTGCTATTTTCAAATAAATAGAGAAAAATCCCAAAGCTAACATAGACGAAGGCTAGATAGAGCGCTGCATGTCCACATTTTTTCAAATAGGCGTGAACAAAGAGCCGTCTTTCCTCTCTAGTCATGGCGAAGTCCGTATCCTATCCCTTTTTTGGTCTTAATAAACTGAGCTAGACCGTACTCTTCTAATTTCTTACGCAAGCGAGCAACATTGACTGATAAGGTATTGTCATCAATGAAAAAATCACTATTCCACAGCTCTTTCATCAAATCATCTCTAGCTACAATCTCTCCCCTGTGCTCAAATAACACGCGCAAAATATGAAATTCATTCTTGGTCAGCGAAATCGTCTCTCCCTCATAGACCATATCCATAGATTTAAGATTTAAAATCGCCCCCGCATACTCTAAAAGGCTCGTATCTTGTCCAAATTCATAAGAACGACGCAAAAGCCCTTGAACCTTTGCCAAGAGAACGTTCGTATCAAAAGGCTTGGTCACAAAGTCATCTGCTCCCATGTTAATCGCCATAACAATATCCATGGCTTGATCTCGTGAGGACAAAAACATAATCGGAACCTTAGAAATCTTGCGAATTTCCTGGCACCAATGATAGCCATTAAACAAAGGAAGACCGATATCCATCAAGACCAAATGGGGCTGTTCATTGACAAACATCGTCAATACCTCCATGAAATCTTCTACCGCAATCACTTCAAATCCCCACTGGGTGAGTATTTTCTTGACTTCTTGGCGAATGACGCCGTCATCTTCGACCAATAATATCTTATGCATGGCAATCCTCTTTCTTTTTTCTTCCTCTATTATAGCAAAGCAAAAAGGATTTATGCTATACTAAATAAAAAGTTTATCCTATTTATGGAGGAAGATGTAAAAAGATAGCATGAAAAATATTTTTAACTACCTAGAAGAGGTGCAATACGACCATATTTACGATTCAGAGTTCAACGCTCTTGACCTCTTGATTTTGACAGAATTATCCTACTTGGATTTGAAAGAGCTAGTTCCTAGCGAACTCGATAAAGAAATCCGCTTATCAGAGCTAAAGCATTACCAGCATGATGAAGCTTCTATTATTCAAACAAAAAACCGTGTGCAGTTGCTACAAACAGCAGCTAGGACCAAACGCTATAAAAATCTCAAACTCTTTGCCTTTGAAGAAGAGTCGGACATGGAAGCTGAGCAACAATTTGCAGCGCTGACCTACAAGATAAAAACAGATACTTTTGTCATTGCCTTTCGAGGAACAGATGATTCGATTATCGGCTGGAAAGAGGATTTCCACATGACCTACATGGAACAAGTCCCAGCTCAAAAGACCGCAACTAGCTATGTGGAAAAAATCATGGCAGCCTATCCACAAGGGCGTTTCATTCTCACTGGACACTCCAAGGGAGGAAACCTTGCCACCTATGCCGCAAGTCAAATTGCACCGTCCTTACAAGACAAAATCGACGCTATTTACAGCTTTGATGCCCCTGGGCTCAACCGCTCTGTTATCCAATCAAAAGGATACGAAGCCATTTCTCACCTCATCAAGCGCTATATTCCACAAGGTTCCTTGATAGGCATGATGTTAGAAGTCCCTGAGCAAGCACGCATTGTCAAAAGCAAAGCAATTGGTGGTATTGCTCAGCATGATACCTTTTCTTGGGTGGTGGAAGAACGGCAATTCCTACTCCTTGACACCCTCAATCCCGATAGTATCCAAATGGACCAAACTTTGAAAAATTGGGTTGACAGTGTCTCTGACGAAGAATTAAAGGCCTTTTTCGATGTCTTTTTCGGCTTAATTTTAGATGCAGATATCACTTCTATCGATCAGCTCTTTAAGGCTTCTGAACTAAAAAAGGTATCTCAAGTTCTTGAAAATGCCAAGGCCTTACCAGATGAGCAAAAAGAAATGTTAGAACGCCTGATTCAACTACTGATTTCCATGCGCTACCAAGCTTTCTTAGACTCCTTTAAATCTCTTACATTTCCTTCTTTCTTTGGAAAAGACGACAAAGAACAGTCATCATCAAATTGATACAAGCATGTCAGTTGACAGATTTTCTGCTTCTCTGTTAGAATAAAGAATATTACAATGAAGGAGTATTCTACCGTGATCAAATCACTCAACGGCATCGCCCTTATATTCTTTAGTCTTCTACTGACCATTCTAGCTTGGTTGAATGCTGGTTTTAGTCAGTTTCTCATTCCAGGACTTGCTTTGACCAGTCTTTCTCTGACCTTCTTGCTCTCGACTCGTGCAGCTTTTTTAGAAAAGCTCTTTCACGGGATTGAGAAGATGTACTTTTTCCACAAGGTCATGGCAACCTTTTCCCTACTTCTTTTAGTATTTCACAATCTAGCCATGGGTGGGCTTTGGGGCTCTCACTTGGCAGCTCAGTTGGGAAATATCGCTATTTATCTCTTTTTGAGCATTATTTTAGTGGCTTACTTTGGAAAATTTCTTAAATATGAAAGCTGGCGCATGATTCACCGCTTGGTTTATCTGGCTTATATCTTCGGGCTTTTACATGCCTACATGATTTTAGGAGGTGTTCTGCTACAACCTAGTTTTTTAGGCTTGGTCGTAGGTGGTTTTGCCCTCATCGGTCTTGCTTCTGGCTTTTACATCATGTTCCTCTACCAACAGATCGGCTTTAAATATAAAGGACACATCAAAGCTATTCACAAGCTCAATCATGACACCCTTGATATTCAAATCGAGCTTGATCAACCTTTTCATTACCACTATGGGCAATTCGCCTTTGTGAAAATCTTCCAAAAAGGCTTAGAAAAAGCGCCTCACCCATTTTCAATCTCTGGTGGAAGTGGCAATATTGTCTATTTCACTGTCAAAGCCTCTGGTGATTACACCAAGAAGTTATATAATCAGCTAGCACTGGGCACGCCTGTCAAAATCGACCGTGCTTATGGGCACATGAAACTAGACCAAGGTCGTAGCCAACACATCTGGGTTGCTGGTGGAATTGGGATCACCCCATTTCTATCGTACATTCGAGAAAATCCAACCCTCAAAAAGCCAGTCGCTCTCTACTATGCTTACACTGGAGCTGAAAATGCCGTTCATGTGGATTTGCTAAAGAGCTACCAAGCTAAAAATCCCCTCTTTGAACTTCATCTCGCAGATAGCAAAGTAGATGGGTACTTAGATTTCAGCAACCACAAGATTCCATCAAATACCACCATTTTCATGTGTGGTCCTGCTCCGATGATGGCAGTACTTGCCAAAACCTTCAAGCAAGTGAATCCTTTAGCTGAATTGGTCTATGAAGGCTTCAAATTCAAATAAACGAAAATACCTGTGGATAAATTTCCACAGGTATTTTTTCATCTCTTAAACGTTAGCAAGCGAAGACCGTTTACAATGACTAAAATCGTTGAGATTTCATGGAAAAAGACACCCTGCGTCAGATCAAGTAGCCCTAAGATATTCAACATAATCAAGGTCACAATCACAGCGATGGAAAAGAAGATATTCATGCGCGTGATTTTGCCGTACTCCTTACTGAGATGGTAGAGGAGTGAAATCTTTTCCAGATGATTGTGGGTGATAATGACATCACTCACATCCATCGCAATATCAACTCCACCACCCATAGCAATACTCAAATCAGCATGTGCCAAAATCGGTGCATCGTTAATCCCATCGCCAATCATCGCAACCACTGCTTGCTCTCCTTTCTCCTGATTCAAATAAGTCAGCTTATCTTCTGGCATACAGCCTGCCTGATAGTGCTGAATCCCTAGCTGTTGAGCTGCAAAAACAGCTGCATTTTCTCGATCTCCTGTCAACATCACCACCTTGACGCCTGCTTGTGCAAAATCCTGCACCATTCCTTTAGCATCTGGGCGAACAGTGTCCACCAGCTCTATATAGCCGACAATGGCTTGATGATGGGCAATAAATAAAAGTGTTCCTTGACTCTCTCTTTTCAAATAGCCATATTGATCCGTAAATTCCTTAACCAAGGCTTGATTGCCCACATATATCTCCTCCATGCGCAAGCCTTGTCCTGCGATTTCCTCCACAGTCTCAAAGAAGCCTTGATAAGCTTGATCACCTTCCTTAAAATGAGCCAATAAGGCTTTTGCCAATGGATGCGAGGATTGACGTTCCATATAGCAAATCATCGGCAGCAATTCAGGCTCATCTAAATGACATGCATAAACCTGAAACTCTCCCTTGGTCAGCGTTCCAGTCTTATCTGAGCATAGTACCGTCAGCTGACGCATCTTATCTAAGCTGTCTCCATTTTTGATGAGAATACCATTCTTTGCCCCAAAGCTCATAGAACTCAGCATCGCTGGCGTAATCGAAGCAATCAAGGCACAGGGACTTGCTACCGTGAGCAAAATCATTCCTCTGTAAAAGGCTTGGGAAAAGCTCAACTGCTGAAATAGCATGAGACAACTCACAAACACCACAACCGTTATCAGAACAGCAATCACATAAGCCTTTTGCATATGGTGAATCACTTGGTCGCGCTTGCTTCTTGTTTCAGTGGCTTCCTGTACTAAGTCTAAGATACGAGAAAAAACACTCTCATCACTGGTCTTTGTCACCTCATAGATACTTGCCTCACCTAGATTTAAAGTCCCCGCAAAAACCTCATCTCCAATTTCCTTAGAAACAGGGATACTTTCACCTGTCAACAGACTTTCATCGACTAACATGGCTTCCTTGGCGCATCCGTCAAGACTAATTTTCTCCCCCTTTTTCACGAGAATCGTCTCTCCTTTTTGAATCTCATCCAGAGCACAAACGACAGTTGCACCATCTTCTCTCACCACCGTTGCCTGCTGAGGTATTTGACTCATCAAACTTTCCATAGTTTTTAGAGATTTTTGATAGACATAGTCTTCTAAGATTTCTGAACCTGCAAAAATGAACAAGAGGATTGCTGCTTCATGAAAAGCCCCTATCAGCATCGCCCCAAGTGCAGATATAATCATCAAAAAATCCACCTGCAAATCCCTTGTCTCTAGCATTTCAAAGACAACATCTTTGGCAATAGGATAGCCTAATAAGAAAATGGATACAAAGAGAACAGAAACACTCCACACATTCTCAAAGTAATCCAACACCAAGCCCAGTCCCAATAAGAGACTACCTCCTACAAATAAGATTCCTTGTTTTGTCTTGAACATCTTCATTTTCTTTCTCCTTTCTGATGTTTATAGTCATTTAGTTTTAATTTATTACGCCGTTACCTCGTCTTGCCTAACTCCAATTATGCCTGCGACTCGTTGCCTCGTACTAAATCAAAACTAAACAACTATATTAACAAAAAAGAGCACACCTGTGGACAGTTCGTACTGTCTCACAGATATGCTCAGTAAATCCTAAACCATACTCTGCTGTCTAAACACTTATAGACCCGGCTACACAAATCTCTTTGCTACTTGTTCATATTCATCATTTGGTTACAATATTAGTATAACTAATTTTTTGTACTTTGTCAAGAATTTTTAAAACAAATATAAAAAATTCTGAGAAAAATCTCACCATAGCCAGACGAAATTCACCTTGAAAGCATCTGAACCCTGCTCTCTTACATGCCAATATGTTGAATGGTTGTTTTTAATACCTCTGAAAGTAATTGTTCCTTATCTAAGCATAGGTAGATTTCTAGTAAGCAAGACCGCATGGCTGAAAAACGGTAACAATCAAGATTGGTTTCGAGTGGAAAATAGAGCGATTCGATCCAATTGGATACACTTTTGTCATCTAAATGTCCACATTTGATTCCCTCATAGATGACGCGCGCCAAGCGCCATTCCTCATCGTCCACAAAACGCTGCGCTGAGGCAAACGCTTAAAAATTGCGGTCAGAAAGGGAAAAATCTGCTCCCAATCTTCTTGTTCAAAGTAGGGATGGCAGACCAGAGCTACCAACAAATCCGCCCCGTGAGCAACAGCATGAACCCAGCCATGGTCTTGTAAATAGCCTGTAAAATCCTGCTCCTTTGCTAGATAATCGTAGGTTTTCTGGCAAATCGTCTGATAGGCTTCCTTTGACAAGAGCTGAACATAAGGACTGTCCGGTAAGTTGCTGACTTCTACAAGATGTCCCAAGAGTAAGGCTGTAAAGGACCGCGTCAAAGTCGGAAGCCCAATCTCGTCTATCTTGTAGAGCAGAGAGTCCCTCCGCAAACTCTCCTCCAATAACAATTGAAATTGCTCCCTCGTAAACAAACCTTCAAACAAGCCCCGCCCTAGACTATTGTAAACCAAGCCATCTCGAATCTCACCTTAAGGAAAAGCCACCCTTTCAGGCGGCTTTTCAAAAAATTGTTTAAATCGCGTTCTTATCCATGCCTAATTTCCGTTGGACGAACTTGACAATTTCTACAATGATAATCATAGAGAAACTTCCGATGAGGACGACACCCCATTGGCTGAGGTCAAGATGGGTCACGTGGAAAATTGCTTCTAGTGGCTCAATCACAATCGTTGCAGCCAGAAGAATGAAGGATACAAGGATAGACCAGTTGAAGGTCTTAGACTTGAATGGACCAACTGTCAAGATTGACTGGTAAACAGACTTGACGTTGTAAGCATGGAAGAGCTGAATCAAGCCAAGGGTTGCAAATGCCATGGTAAGTGCGTCTGCATGAATGGCTTTCATATCACCCACATGGACTGGATTTGCAATAGCATAACCGTAGACTCCAAGTACCAAGGCACCTTGTAGCAGACCTTGATAAATGATAGAGCTCATGACACCGCCTGAGAAGAAGCTTGACTTGCGTCCACGAGGTTTGTGGCTCATGACACCAGGTTCAGCTGGCTCAACACCGAGCGCAATCGCTGGGAAGGTATCGGTTACCAAGTTAATCCACAAGAGGTGGACAGGCTGTAGTACATCCCAACCAAAGAGGGTCGCAAGGAAGATGGTCAAGACCTCAGCAGTATTTGCTGAAAGGAGGTATTGAATGGTTTTTTGGATATTAGAGAAGACCTTCCGTCCTTCTTCTACGGCTACGATAATGGTTGCAAAGTTGTCATCGGCAAGGACCATATCAGAGGCACCTTTTGATACTTCTGTACCTGTAATTCCCATACCGATACCGATGTCGGCTGTTTTCAGAGCTGGAGCGTCATTTACCCCGTCTCCTGTCATGGCAACGACCTTACCTTGGTTTTGCCATGCTTTGACGATACGCACCTTATGCTCAGGTGACACACGGGCATAAACAGAGTATTGACCAACGACTTTTTCAAATTCTTCATCGGATAAGTTGTTCAACTCCGCACCTGTCAAAACGTGGTCTTCTGTATCATTTGCTTCGATGATTCCAAGGCGCTTGGCAATCGCTTCTGCTGTATCTTGGTGGTCACCCGTAATCATGATTGGACGGATTCCTGCTTCTTTTGCGACACGAACAGCTTCAGCGGCCTCTGCACGTTCAGGGTCAATCATCCCAATCAAGCCTGTAAAGATCAAGTCGCTTTCAAGCGTTTCCGTCGTGAGTTCTGCTGGAATGCTATCCACAATCTTATAAGCACCAGCAAGGACACGGAGGGCTTGGTGGGCCATTTCAGAGTTGTTTGCTTTGATATCTGCAGCAATCTCATCTGTCATTGGAGTCACAACACCAACCATATCGACCATGGTTGAACGGTGTAAAAGTTGGTCCGGTGCTCCCTTCACTGCCACAAAGAATTTGCCGTCTGGCAATGGGTGAACGGTTGACATGAGCTTACGGTCTGAATCAAATGGCAACTCTGCCACACGGGGATATTGGGCTAGGAAGCCTTTCACATCGTATGCTTTATCAAGTGCGTATTGGATGAAGGCAGTCTCTGTCGGGTCCCCGATCAGTTTTCCATCCGCATCAATCTTGGTATCATTGGCAAGAACAACTGCACCGAGAAGTGGCAAGTCAAGTCCTGCTTCAATCACTTCCTTGGCGTCTGCCAAGTGACCGTTGTAATAAACTTTTTCCACGGTCATCTTGTTCATGGTCAAGGTACCCGTCTTGTCAGATGCGATAATCTCAGTAGAACCAAGTGTTTCCACCGCTGGCAACTTACGGACAATCGAATTACGTTTCGCAAGCACCTGAGTTCCAAGGGACAAGACAATGGTTACGATGGCTGGTAGTCCTTCTGGAATGGCAGCAACTGCAAGGGCAACTGAGGTCAAAAGACCTGTCAATGGATGCTCACCACGGATAAAGACCGCAACGGCAAAGGTGATCGCTGCAATGACCAAAATCACGTAGGTCAAGACTTTTGATAAATTGTTAAGGTTCTGCTTGAGCGGTGTATCGGTTTCATCCGCATCTTGGAGCATCCCTGCGATATGTCCAACTTCAGTAAACATACCCGTGTTTACGACCACACCAAGTCCACGACCGTAGGTCACATTAGAATTTTGGAAGGCCATATTGACACGGTCACCGATCCCTGCATCTTCGGCCAGTGTCACACGGACATCTTTTTCAACTGGTACAGACTCACCTGTCAGCGCTGCTTCTTCAATCTTCAAAGAGTTGGCTTCAAGCAAGCGCATATCTGCTGGTACCACATCCCCTGCCTCAAGGCTAACGATATCACCTGGCACTAATTCTTTGGAATCAATTTCCGTCATATGGCCATCACGCAAGACACGCGCAGCTGGACTAGACATAGATTTCAAAGCTTCGATGGCTTCTTCAGCTTTACCTTCTTGATAAACTCCAAAGATTGCATTAATGATGACCACGGCCAAGATGATAATGGCATCTGCAATATCCTCACCACCTGATGTCACAACGGATAAAATCGCTGCAATCAATAAGATGACAATCATCATATCCTTAAACTGGTCTAGGAATTTAGCGAGAAGCGAGCGTTTTTCGCCCTCTTCTAACTCGTTACGACCGTACGTTTCAAGCCGTTTCTTGGCTTCGCTGCTCGATAAACCTTTTTCGCTCGCATCTAACTCACGCAAGACAAGATCAGCATCTTGGGTGTAAAAAGCTTGTCGCTTTTGTTCTGTTGACATGTTTTTCTCCTTTTCGTCCCTTTTTGAAAACACAAAAAGAGACTTGTTTTATTCAAACAAGTCTCGCTATTTCATACAAGGCCGGAAATTTCTTTCGTATTGACGACCTTGTAACGGATACTTCCGTCAGCTACTCCCTTGATATGTTGACCATTATAGCAAAATTTTCTGGCTTTTGCAAGGAAGTTCTTTCAAATAATGATCTTCTTTACTGCTGAATATACTAATTGTATGTTGCTATTTTCTTAGATAGTGCTGACGCAAGCAACCTCCTATAATTGGATGAGAATCTTGCATATTCCTTGCAGTTTGAAGAAAAAGTCTTTTTAATGCCACAAGCCGTATGTACTTTCGGACATCAGCAACTTCTTTTGGACTAAAATAATCCAGTGGATTATTTTAGCCCAAGCCTAGAAACAAAAGAGCGAGGAAGAAACTAATGCATCCAACCTCGCTACATTTTATAGTTCTAACAGTTTGACGCAGTAGTTTTCTGGTTTGTAGAACGTTGATAAATCCACATTCTACAAACCTAGTCAACCTTGCGGGGGTGAGACGACAAAATCGATTTCTACGAAATACCGATTTTTTTCTCACTCCCCCATTTAATCTTCAAATGGTAACGGGCTAAGTCTTGCCCTGTTTGAGGAATTTGAAGCGCATAGCGAATGGTTACTTGGTTCCCCTCTTTTTGATAAGTATCCGTCACCACATGAAGAATTTGAATACCAACTGGAGTTGCAATTTGAGTCACAGTCGCCTCCTTATCCACAAACTGCATAACGGATTTAGGATTTGAAAAGCGGGTCATGGTACAATCGGTATCACGGATTTTTAAGACCACACATTCTTTTTCATCATTTTGATAGATCAGATAGAGAAAGTCCCCTTTTTCAACGACTTCCACATCACGGACTTCCTCTACGACCTCCATTTCACCATCAAGGTCGATTTCATTTTGAATGATGATTTTCATTTTTTCTCCTTTATTTGTGATACAAATGATGCACGCAGCAAGGTCAAGCCTGTGTAGGAAGCGATGAAGACGACAAGAATTTTCAAGTTATTGATATCTAAACTGCTCAAAAACTTGGCAGCTGTCAACACTCCAAAGACACCACCGACAATAATCCCAAGGACACCCGGCCAGTTGACACGCCCCGACTGGATAAATTGCTTGGCACCTGCTGTCATAATCATAGCCGCATTTAACATCATTACAGGAAGTGCAATGGCGGGACTAATCCCCATCAGCGAGAAGAAAATCAGCTCCGGTGCATAATTGCCTAATCCCATACTCATCAGCATCCCCACGATAAAGTCAAATACAATCCCAAGAAGCAGTTTCCAACCTGACAAGCCTCGCACATCATTGGTCAAGTCCGCTCCAGGATTAGTCACCATGCGATAGACCATAAAGAGCGCAGCAATGACCAGCAAAATCCCTAGAATCCGCTGAACCTTTTGGGTGTTCCAGTGCTGGGTGACTCTGGCTCCAACAAAAGCTCCAGAAAAAGCAGCCGTCGCCATAGCTACCAAGGTCACCAAGTCCACTTGGACAATGGTGATAAAGAGCAGCGCTTCTACCAAGACGGGAATGATATGGGCCGTTGTCATAGTTGCAGGAATCTTCCTGTCATCTTCCACTAGCTTAGTCGCTTTAAACAAGGTCGTAGTGGTCGCAAAGGTCCCGATGCCCAAGGTATCGAGCAAATCAGTAACAAAGCCAATCCCAAAACCGGTCCAAAAACGGTCACGCAGGTGAATCTGGTGCTTTTTCGCATAAGAAAAGATAGTCCAAGCTATCCACAAAATCAGCCCTACCAATAGGGCTTGAATAAGGTGTAAAATCATTTGTTCTGTCATAGTCTTATTATAATATGAAAACGGTCTTTCGTAAATAGATTTTGCTCATTATTCTCCTACTATCGACCAAGCATCTTTCACATTTTTTTGATATAATGGAAAAATGAATGAAAAAGTATTTCGCGATCCAATCCACAATTATGTCCATGTGGATCATCCTATTATTTACGAACTCATCAATTCCAAGGAATTTCAACGCTTGCGGCGAATCAAACAGCTAGGAACTTCTGGCTACACCTTTCACGGGGGAGAACATAGCCGATTCTCCCATTGCTTAGGGGCTTACGAGATTGCGCGGCGAATTGTCACTATTTTTGAAGAAAAATATCCTAACGAATGGGATAAGCATGAAAGTCTGTTAACCATGACAGCAGCCCTTCTTCATGATGTGGGACACGGGGCTTATTCTCACACCTTTGAGCGATTGTTTGATACAGATCACGAAGAGATCACACGGCAAATCATGACACAAGAAGGCACAGAAATCCACCAGATTCTAGCCCAAGTCGCACCGGATTTTCCTGATAAGGTCGCAAGTGTCATCCATCATACCTATCCCAATAAGCAAGTTGTTCAGCTGATTTCTAGTCAAATTGATGTCGATCGGATGGACTATCTTCTTCGTGACTCCTACTTTACAGGAGCTAATTATGGTCAGTTTGACCTGACTCGGATTCTAAGAGTCATTCGACCGATCAAAAATGGAATTGCCTTTCAAAGAAATGGCATGCATGCGGTCGAAGACTATGTCCTCAGCCGCTATCAGATGTATATGCAGGTCTATTTTCACCCCGCAAGCCACGCTATGGAAGTTCTACTTCAAAATCTCCTCAAACGAGCCAAAGTACTCTATCCGCAGCAAAAAGACTTCTTCTTGCAGTCTTCACCTCATCTCATTCCTTTTTTTGAAAAAGAGATGACGCTTGCAGATTATCTCGCCTTAGATGATGGGGTGATGAATACCTATTTCCAAAACTGGATGGCAAGCAGTGATAAAATCCTCTCTGACCTCGCCCAGCGCTTTATCAATCGCAAGGTCTTAAAATCCATTGTTTTCTCAAAAGACAAGGAAGAACACCTGCAAATTCTACGTGATTTAGTCAGTCAAGTAGGCTTTGAAGCGGATTATTATACCGCTATTCATCGAAATTTTGACCTACCGTATGATGTTTATCATCCAAATAGTGACAAACCACGCACGCAAATTGAGATTTTACAAAAAGATGGAGAACTAGCCGAACTCTCAAGTCTCTCTCCTTTAGTCAAGGCCTTAGCAGGTACCAGACACGGAGACAATCGTTTTTATTTCCCTAAGGAAATGCTGAGCCAAACAGGACTCTTTAGCGAAACCCATGAACAATTCATGTCCTACATTCACAACGAAACTTTTATCTATGGAGAATATCATGAACATTCAATTAGTCGCCGTTGACATTGACGGCACCCTTTTAACCAGTCAAAAAGAAATCACACCCGAAGTCTTTGATGCCATACAAGATGCTAAAGCAGCAGGTGTCAAGGTCGTCATTGCCACGGGTCGTCCCATCGCAGGAGTCAAGCAACTCCTCTCTGATCTCCACTTAAATGAGGAAGGAAACTTTGTCGTAACCTTTAATGGTGGTCTTGTCCAAGATACCGTGACAGGTCAGGAATTTGTCAAAGAAACCATGAGCTATGATGACTATTTAGATATTGAGGTTCTCAGCCGTAAACTAGGTGTCCACATGCACGCCATCACCAAGGATGGGATTTTTACAGCTAATCGCAATATCGGAAAATACACCGTGTACGAGTCAAGCCTTGTCAATATGCCCATTTTCTACCGCACTCCTGAAGAAATGAAGGACAAAGAAATTGTCAAAATGATGTATATTGATGAGCCAGAAATCCTCGATGCTGCCATCGCTCAATTACCAGCCGAACTCTATGAACGCTACAATCTCGTCAAATCTGCTCCGTTTTACTTAGAAATCTTGCCAAAAGCAACCAGTAAAGGAGCTGCTATCATGCACTTAGCTGAAAAGCTAGGATTTACAAAAGAGCAAGTCATGGCTATCGGCGACGAGGAAAATGACCGTTCGATGCTAGAAGCCGTAGGAAATCCTGTCGTCATGGAAAATGGCAATCCAGAAATCAAGAAAATCGCCAAGTACATCACCAAGTCAAATGATGAATCAGGTGTTGCCTATGCTATTAGAAAGTGGGTGCTCGCATAAATGTATCACTACAAACTAGGCATTAATGCCCAAGAACACGATAATTTTGTCATTGCAAGCCCTCAAACCAACTTGCTGCAAAGTAGCGCCTGGGCAAAAATCAAAGACAACTGGGGAAATGAACGAGTAGGATTTTACAAAGACGAGCAATTAGTCGCTGTGGCATCCATTCTCATCCGTCCGCTCCCACTTGGCTTTTCCATGTTTTATATCCCCCGTGGACCGATTATGGATTACACAGACCAAGAGCTCGCAGCCTTCGTTCTTAAATCCCTCAAAAAAATCGGAAAAGAAAAAAAAGCACTCTTTATCAAATTTGATCCTAGCCTATTTCTTACTAAAGCTGGCGTGGACCAAGAACGGACAGACCAAACAGAGACGCTCTCTATTATTGATACATTGACGCAACAAAGCGCTAAATGGGTAGGACGTACCGATCAGCTCGATGATACCATTCAACCCCGCTTTCACGCCAATCTCTACCGCGAACTCTTTGATGAAAGTCATTTTTCTAAAAATACCCGACAAACTATCCGCACTGCACGAAACAAAGATATTCAGATTCTTTTTGGGGCACTTGATTTACTGGATGATTTTGCCAATCTGATGAAAAAAACAGAAAATCGCAAAAGTATTCACTTGCGTGGCAAAGATTATTACCAAAAATTATTAGAAACTTATAAGGATTCTTCGTATATCACACTTGCTCGTCTCGATATTAACGAACGACTAAGCAAACTTCAAAAAGAACTTGAGAAAGCTCAAACTGAAGCAAGCCGTTTTACCGATAAAACCAAACCGGGAAAAATTGAAACTAACAAACAAAATCAAGAACGACTCCAAGAAGAAATAGAGTTTCTAACAGAAAAACAGCAACAAGGACTTCATATCATTCCTCTTGCTGGTACTTTAAGCTTAGAGTTTGGAGGAACTTCGGAAAATATCTACGCTGGTATGGACGAAGAATACCGCCGCTATCAGCCTGCCCTCCTCACTTGGTACGAAACAGCGCAACATGCCTTTGAGCGTGGCGCCACTTGGCAAAATATGGGGGGGATTGAAAATAACATGGACGGCGGACTCTATCACTTCAAATCCAAATTCCAACCCATCATCGAAGAATACGCTGGAGAATTTAATCTTCCGACCTCTCCACTATATGCGCTCTTTAACCTTGCCTATACCCTTCGTAAAAAGATGAAAAAGCGTTCCTAATTTTCCTTATAAAATAAATTTTTACATTCTTTACACGAAAAAACGGGAGTGAGACAAAATAAATTTTATCTCACTCCCGTTTTTCAATTTTTAAGCTTAGGTATGAACAGTCACTCCCCTGACTGTCCTCGCCTTCTCGTTTCCGAGCTTCAGGTATGAATAGTCCACTGGACTGTCCTCGCCTTCTCATTTTCAAGCTCAGGTATTAACAGTCCACTGGACTAGCCTCGCTTTTGAGTTTCCAAGCTCAGGTACTAACAGTCCAGTGGACTGTTAGTATCCCGCAAGTTGACGCTTTCATAATTAAAAATTGTAAAATGTTGGAAATAAAGCTAGCGAAGAATCATTCACTAGTGTCTTCTGATAGAATGGTGATTTATCAGCATTTTGGATAAATTACTCACACCTTTCTATTCTCTTAAATAGCCCACCTGAGCTGAGCACAGCAACAACCACTGCGGCAAGTTGCTAAATCTATAAAAGAAACGAGGCTGGACATTTTTGTCTCAGCCTCGTTTTTCTTTATTATTTTACAAAGTCAAGAAGTGCAAGGAAGCTATCTGCTTCAAGTGATGCACCACCGACAAGAGCTCCATCCACATCTGGACAAGCCATGTATTCTGCGATATTTTCTGGTTTTACAGAACCACCGTATTGAACGCGAACTTTATCCGCTACTTCTTGACCAAAGTCTGCTGCAACCACATCACGGACTGCTTTACACATTTTTTGTGCATCATCTTGAGTCGCTGATTTACCAGTACCGATTGCCCAGATTGGCTCGTAAGCAAGTACCAATGAAGAAACTTGTTCAGCAGACAAGCCTTTAAGTGCGGCAGATACTTGCGCACCTACAAATTCTTCTGCTTTACCAGCTTCGTAAGTTTCAAGAGACTCACCACAGCAGATGATTGGTGTCATACCATTTTTGAAAATCGCATGTGCTTTTTTGTTAATGTCTTCGTCTGTTTCATGGAAGTAGTCACGACGCTCTGAGTGACCGATGATAACATAATCCACTTCAAGCGCTGCAAGAGTTGCAGGACTATTTTCTCCTGTAAATGCTCCAAAATCTTCAAAGTAACAGTTTTGTGCTGCAACTTTCAATTCAGAATTGCGCACACCTTTTTTCATACCTTCAATAAACAAAGCTGGTGAACCGATAACAGTATCCACAAGTTCATTTGAAGGAATGTTCAATTTAACAGCTTCCACAAACTCACGAGCTTCTGCTGCTGTTTTGTTCATTTTCCAGTTTCCTGCGATAATTGGTTTCCGTGACATTTCACATACCTCTTCTAAAAATTTTTACATCTCTATTCTATCATATTTTAGAGAATAAGAAAAGTTTTTGTTGAATAAATCACAAGATGAAAACGTTATCCGAAAAAAGAACTCCACCTAAGTGGAGCTCTTTCAATGTCTGACTTTAATTGTTAATCTGGGAACTTAATTGAATTAAGCTTCGATTTCTGTAACCATACCTGAACCTACAGTACGTCCACCTTCACGGATAGAGAATGTAGTTCCTTGTTCTACGGCGATTGGGTGGATCAACTCAACGTCGATTGTCACGTTATCACCAGGCATTACCATTTCAGTACCTGCAGGAAGTTCGATTGAACCTGTTACGTCAGTTGTACGGAAGTAGAATTGTGGACGGTAGTTGTTGAAGAATGGAGTGTGACGTCCACCTTCTTCTTTAGTAAGGATGTAAACTTCACCTTTGAATTTAGTGTGTGGGTTGATTGAACCTGGTTTAGCAATAACTTGTCCACGTTCGATTTCGTCACGTTGTACACCACGAAGAAGAACCCCAACGTTATCTCCAGCAAGACCTTCGTCAAGTTGTTTACGGAACATTTCTACACCAGTAACAACTGCTTTAGAAGTTTCTTCTTTGATACCAACGATTTCGATTTCGTCGTTGACACGAACAGTACCACGGTCGATACGTCCTGATGCAACAGTACCACGTCCAGTGATTGAGAATACGTCCTCGACTGGAAGAAGCAATGGTTTGTCAGTATCGCGTTCTGGTTCTGGAATGTACTCATCAACAGTGTTCATCAATTCCATGATGATATCTTCAAATGCTGAGTCACCTTCAAGAGCTTTAAGAGCTGAACCTTGGATAACTGGAAGGTCATCACCTGGGAAATCGTATTCTGAAAGAAGGTCACGGATTTCCATTTCAACCAACTCAAGCAATTCTTCATCGTCAACCAAGTCAACTTTGTTCATGAAGACGATCAAGTGTTTAACACCAACCTGACGTGAAAGAAGGATGTGCTCACGAGTTTGTGGCATTGGTCCGTCAGTTGAAGCTACTACAAGGATAGCTCCGTCCATTTGAGCGGCACCAGTGATCATGTTTTTAACGTAGTCCGCGTGTCCTGGAGCGTCGATGTGCGCATAGTGACGTTTTTCAGTTTCGTACTCAACGTGTGCAGTGTTGATAGTGATTCCGCGTTCGCGTTCTTCTGGAGCAGCATCGATAGACGCATAGTCTTTTGGTTGGTTAACTGATGAAGGCAAGCGACGTGCCAATACAGTTGTGATAGCTGCAGTCAAAGTAGTTTTACCGTGGTCAACGTGTCCAATTGTACCAATGTTAACGTGTGGTTTACTACGATCGTATTTTTCTTTTGCCATTTGAGTAAAAGCCTCCAATAAAATATATTTTATAGATAGACAGTAGGCAATACAGTCTAACTTTCCTTACTATTTTATCAAATTCTAGTAAAATTGCAAGTGTTTTACATCTTTTTTCTTAATTATTCTTTTTCTAAGTGATAATAGGGCTGATTTGGGATGGAAGTCCCGATACTTGACGCAAAAATCCAGTCTTTTCCTTCGAGTTGAGCAAAGTTCTCTGCCTTGCCTGTGAGGATGACACCAGAAAACTTTGCTGTTTCTAATGTCGGATAATTCTTCTTAATATATTCTAAATCATCATAATTTGAAAAAGTGGTATCGCTCCCTCCATAAAAAGTTGTTATTTTATGACGTGGATCTTTCATAGCTTCTGCCACTTGTTGGATAAAGTAGGTATAATTCATCTCAAGCTCTTTCTGACGAAAACTGAGTCCATAAACATCTGCTAAATCATAGGCAAAATTTTGCTCTGGATTGATGGTTCCCATCCAAAACCAATTTTGTTTGAGATTCTCAGGTAGCATTTCCTGCAAATCTTGATAAGAGTATGGTTTATCAAAGGTAAGAGCAACTTCCACTAATTGACCGTCCATTTCTTTAGTGAGGGCTAGTTCTTGGCTCGGTTTTCCTGAAAACTCTTTCTTCCAATCCGCTTTGACATTGAAAAATGCGGGATTTCGATCCTTGCTTTGATTGCTATAAAAAGTATTTGTAGCTAAATCTCTAAAGGATTGGTAATCCACTGTATCTCCTGTAACATCAATATGCGTATCAAATAGATTTGCCGTCGCATTTAAAGGGGCATACGGTACTGAGACCCCATCAATATCTTTTATCCTTTCTAAATGATAGGTGGCTGAAAAGCGTCCATTGGGCTTTGAATTGCTTTTTACATAAATATTTGGATAAGCAATAGCGGCACGTTGAGTATAATAAGTCATCAAACGTCGAAAATTTCGATTGAGCAATTTTTCTGATGCAAACATCACCCCTGCATAGATCACAAAACAAGTGAACACAACAGCAATAGAAGTGAATAGAATCCGTCGTCCTGTGCGTTTTTTAGTTTTTTTGCCAATAGTTCAAATGTTTCCATGGTCATATCCTTTCTGTTTAAGGGCTGTCTTTAATTTTTGACGGCTGCGATGAAGCTTCACTTTGACTTTACTGACGGAGTAAGAGAGGAGCTCAGCTATTTCACAAATCGAAAAACCTTGAAAGTAAAATAAATCTAAGAGTAGGACCTCTTCCTGCCCAAGCTTTTCCACTTCTTCCATCAAAAAATCATAGTGATCATTTTCAAAAAGAGAAAGCTCTTCGTTTTGGAAAAATTCCTGCCGCAAGATTTCCATATAGCGCTTATCTCTGCGATACTTACCGATATAGCGGCGAATGGCAGAGCGATACATAAAGGCGCTGATCTTCTCACCCGGTATGGCAGCGGGCATCTCAAGCATCTTGATAAAAATATCTTACACCACATCCTCTGCCTGCTCTTTATTCACGCCTGATTTCATCAAATAATAGATAACATCTCTTGCAAAGTCAATCAAGACTTTTTCATAAGCATCTAGTTTAATCACTCTCCCCTCCCTTCCTTACTCATAAAACGAAACTAGGCCGTAAAAAGTTACAGACCTAGTTTTATTTTATTATATTAAGTGCTACTTTTGAGGGATAGCAGGGTCATGGCGTGTATCTAAATGATGGTAAGGTTCTATGTCAATGCTTTGTCCAATATTTGACCCAAAAATCCACTCAGCCTTTTCAAGCTGTGCAAAATTCTCAGCCTTACCCGTCAAGATGACACCAGAAAACTTAGCTGTTTTACCATCTGGATTGTTTTTTAGGTAGGCTTCTACATCTTCTTGGAGAGTAAAAAGCCTCTCACTATCATTGCCAACAGCGTAATTTAAAAATTTGTTATGTAAAGCTTGTTCTACACGTTCTTTAAAATGCTCATAACTATTTTTAAATCGTTGTTCTAACGGAGAATTCTTTAGATATGCTTGATAGCGTTTTTCCCGTTCCTCCTCACTACCTTCTTTATGAAGTTGTTTGATCTGCTCCTCGCTCTCCTCAAATGTCATCTCTTGTTTTAGATAAGGAGTAAAACCAATGAGACTTTCCAAGCCTAAGTATGTTGTATCGTACTGACTACTTGTTCCAATCCAATACCAGTTAATTTTCAGAGTTTCAGGTATCATAGATTCGATTTCTTCAAAAGTATAGGATTTGTCAAAAGTGACAGCAACTTCGACCGCTTTACCAGTCATCTGTGGCAAAAGCTCGATATCTTGCGTTAGCTTAGATTGATTCTCCTTTGTATGCTGGCTATAATCATAAACTCTGTTAAAAAAGACAGGGACTTTATAGTTATTAGCATAGGTATAATGTGCAGTCCCATCCCAAGATGGGTAAAAAGAGCTAGTCGCACTCCCACTTGCTATTCTAGGATTTGCACTGTAATTTTTTGAATAGGATTCAAAAGGAACAGGAATACCTGCAATATCTTTCTTCTGAGTAGCCTCATACCTTCCATTGAATTGGGAGCTAGCTAAAAATTCAAAACTGAATAAGTCAATATTGGGATAAGCAATATCGACTATCGTGCTATGATAGCGTTCAATCTTCCAAGCATTGTCTGATGTCATTTTATTTAATAACGAATATACTCCGATCAGAAGAGTGATTGTTCCCAGTGTTGAAAAAACGACATTTTTTAGAAGATTCCTTCTCTTACTCTTTTTTGTTGCGATTTCAAATGTTTTCATCATCGTATCCTTTCTCTTTTAATAGGGCAGCTAACTTCTTGCGGCCACGGTAGAGGCTAATCTTGACCCAGCTTTGGCTTTTCCCCAAGACCTGTCCTACTTCCTTGACTGTCATTTCCTGAAAATAATAACAATCAATCACCAACTGGTAATTTTGCGGCAATTCTGCCACTGCTTGATACAGTAAAGCATAATCCTTGGTATCGTATTTTAGTAATTCATCTCGATGGAAAAATTCTTGTCTCAGAATCTCGTGGTAATGCTTATCGCGCCTGTACTTGTCAATATAAGCTCGAACCGCTGTCCGATAGAGCCAAGCCCGCAATTTCTCAAAGGGCAGGACAATGTCCGCTTCGAGAATTTTCACCAAAATATCCTGAGCAATATCATCACTATCTGCCCTGCTAGCTCCTGACTTTTGCAAATAGTAGGATATTTCTTTTGCAATCTCCATCACTTCCTTCTCATAATCATCAAACCGAATTGTCCTCCCCTCCTTTCACTGGTATAACGAATGAAACCGCTTTTGGTTACAGTACATAGTCATTTATTTTTCATTTATTCCGTCGTTAACTCGTCTTGCCTAACTCCAGTTATGCCTGCGACTCGTTGCCTCGTACTAAATCAAAACTAAACAACTATAGCACAAAAAAATCGGCAAACACCGATTTTTTTGGGCTCTATAATTTCTGTAGTGGGTAACTTCCACTGAAGAGATTATAGGGCTTTTTCAGTGTAGAAAAAAAGTCCCATATAATCTATAATGAAAAGCGACGAAACTCACATTAGAAAGAATCATATGGAACGACTTAATAATACCACAAATCTTATCGGAATTAAAGATAAAAATATCACCATCACTTCTGCTTACAAGGTTAAATCCCATATCCTCCTTCAAGCAACCTTAGATTA
The DNA here is from genome assembly GCA_040719455.1 of Streptococcus pneumoniae. Lineage (NCBI taxonomy): Bacteria > Bacillati > Bacillota > Bacilli > Lactobacillales > Streptococcaceae > Streptococcus > Streptococcus pneumoniae. The sequence continues at coordinate 1,039,976 of JBFDTN010000001.1, forward strand.
TCCTGCTCCTCCTTGTCCTCACTGCCAAGGAAAGATGATAAAGTATGACTTCCAACGAGAATCCTCTATTCCTATTCTCGATCTTCAAGGATTTCCTACTCTTCTAAAACTGAGAAAACGCCGCTTTAAATGCAAGTGTTGTCTACGTGTATCTGTTTCTCAAACGCCTCTCGTCAAGAAACATCATCAAATTTCTCAACCTGTCTGGGATAAAATCACTCAACTACATACGGAAAAACTAACGAACTCTGATATTGCTAGAAAACTTCATATCTCTGTCTCTGTTGTACAGAGAAAACTGAATCAATTCTCCTTCAAGGAACAGTTCTCACAATTACCTAAAATCCTCTCTTGGGATGAATTCTCACGCAATAAGGGGAAGCTGGCATTTATCGCTCAGGATTTTCAAACCAAAAAGATTATCACTATTCTTGAGAACAATCGGCAAACAACCATTAAAAACTACTTCCTCAAATACACGAGAGAGATGAGAGAAAACGTCAAAATCGTAACTGTAGATATGTCTGGTAACTACATTCCTATCATTAAATTCTTATTCCCGAAAGCAAAGATTGTTCTGGATCGTTTTCATATTATTCAGCACCTGAGCCGAGCTATGATGGCTACTCGGATTGCCATTATGAAGAACCATGACAGGGGCTCCCTTCCTTATCGAGCTATGAAACATCATTGGAGAATCCTCCAAAAGGACAGCCGAAAACTCTCTAACAAACTCTTTTATTCTCGAACCTTTAGGCAAACCTTAACCCCTAGAGAAGTAGTTCAAAAAACCTTAGACTTGTCAGAGGAACTAAGGCACTATTATGACCTTTATCAACTCTTGATGTTCCATTTTCAAGAGAAGAACAGTGAGGCTTTCTTCGGACTGATAGAAGACTATTTACCTACTGTGAATTCTACTTTCAGAACAGTCTTTACAACCTTTCTCAAATACAGACAATACATTACCAATGCACTTGAATTACCTTATTCAAACGCTAAGCTAGAAGCTACTAACAAACTTATCAAAGACATCAAACGACAAGCTTTCGGTTTCCGAAACTTCAAAAACTTTAAAACAAAAATTCTCATCGCTTTAAATATACAAAAAGAGAGAACCAATCTGATTCTCTCTCGTATGGGATAATACTTCACCCACTACAGTTGACAAAGTGCCTTTTTTTGTTTCTTTTAACCAGAGTTTCGAAGTCCTGTCGCAATACCGTTAATCGTGATATGAATGAGACGTTCTTGGTCCTCAGACAGCTCACCTCGACGCTGACGTTTAATCAATTCTAACTGAATATAGTTTAGGATATTAAAGTAAGGCATACGGTAGTCAAGACTAGCCTTCAAATATGGATTTTCTGCAAGGAGATCATCATAGCCTTCAATGGCTAAAATCACTTCTTTTGTCAACTGCCACTCATCTAAAATCGTGTGATAGATAGCTTGCACGGCTTCGTCTTCACATAACTTTGCATATTCAAAGGCGATATTCATATTGGACTTGGACAAGACCATATCAACATTTGATAGAAGCGATTGGAAAAATGGCCAGTTTTTATACATCTTCCGCAAGAAATTGATATTTTCTGGATCCTTATCCATAAAGGCTTTAAAACTTGAGCCCACACCATACCAACCTGGGAACATGACCCGACTTTGCGACCATGAAAAGACCCAAGGAATAGCCCTTAAACCGCCAATTTCAGTGATGGTCTTTCTAGCCGCAGGACGAGAGCCAATGTTAAAGCTGGAAATCGCCTTGATAGGACTAGATTCAAAGAAATAATCATAGAAGTGCTCATTGCCAAAGACAAGATCTCGGTAGATACAATAGCTATTTGCGACCACTTCATCCATGATACTTTCATAGCGATTGGATGTGCTTGTATCGCTTTTCTTCTCTGTAATCATACGGTTAATGGCAGCAGACACCAACATTTCTAAGTTGTAGTAAGCTGCATCTTTATTTCCGTATTTATTGCCAATCACTTCACCTTGCTCTGTCAAGCGGATGCGGTCATTGATACTCCGAAGCGGCTGAGAGGTGATTGCTTCATAGGTTGGACCACCGCCACGCCCGACTGTTCCACCACGTCCATGAAAGAAGGTGATTTTCACTCCAAATTCATCGCCGATAGCCGTCAACTGCTGCTGCGCTTTGTAAAGTGTCCAGCAAGAAGATAGGTAGCCGCCATCTTTATTGCTATCTGAATAACCAAGCATAATTTCTTGGTAGTTTCGATTCGCCGCAATCCATTTTTGAGCAAGAGGAAGAGACAGGTATTTCTTCATCGTGTCGTAAGAATTATCCAAATCCTCAATCGTTTCAAAAAGCGGCACAATCTGCACACGAGCCGTATCCTTATCGACCAATCCCACTTCCTTATGCATAATGGCAAGTTCTAATAAATCAGACACGCTAGTCGCATGGGAAATGATGGTCTGACGAATCACACTATCTCCCAATTTATCTTTTAATTCACGAGCTGTTTGAAAAATAGCTAATTCTTTTTGCAGGAGTTCTGATTTCTCAACATGGGTCGCAGATAAAATCCGAGGGTCATGGGTCAACTCGTCTAGCAAGACTTGGCATTTTTCATCTTCTGACAAGTCGCTGTAATTGTCCACAATGCCTGCTCCCTTGAGTAATTCTGCTACACAAGCCTCATGGACACTTGAATCCTGCCGCATATCAATGGACGCAAGATAGAATCCAAAAACATCCACCGCTTGCAATAAATCGGTAAAATCACCTGACAAGAGTGACTCCCCTTTGTTTTCTAAAAGGGAGTCTTGAATGGCTAAAAGATCCTCTTTAAACTCTGCTACATTGGTGTAGCGAGGTTCTCTCTTACCGTCATCTAACAAGAAATCCTTGGTATTTTTTAGCTTGGTCTGAATATAGAAAAAGGCACGACGATAAGGTTCTTTTTCACGAAAGACAGAACTATCCTCTGATAAGCGAGCCATTTCTGCCACTGCTTCACTTGTATTGACAATACTGGTCGATAGAGAAAACTCTCGGTACAGACTGAAAATCTTGCGCTCGTAATGCTCCATAATCACCTGACATTGGGTCATGGCTGATTTCTTCAAGGTTTCTGCCGTTACAAACGGATTGCCGTCACGGTCGCCTCCGATCCACATCCCCATAGTAATCGGATGCGGATTGTCTAGCTCAATCCCTTTTTCGCTCGCGAGGCGCTTGTATTCCTTGGTCAAATGAGGAACTGCCTGCAAGAACGAACTGTCATAGTATTCCATGACATTGGTGATTTCATTGGTGACCTTGAGTTTCTTCTCACGAATCATATCTGTCTGCATAATGATTTCGATATAGCGACGAAGATCATTGTACCATTTGTCCTTGTTGATGAGACCGAGCTTCACATCACGGTACTTACGAAGAAGTCCATGGATATGATTGGTTAAATCCAGCATACTCTTTCGTTGAACTTGTGTTGGGTGGGCAGTTAGAACTGGGACAACATTCAAATGTTCCAAAATTTCTTTGGCATTCTCCGTATCTGCGACCAAATCAATCGTCGTTGATAACTTCCCAAGGTAATCTTGATTGATATTGTTTTGGTGATTGATTTCATAAGCCAAGTCCACATCCTCAGAGATGTTGATGAGCAGCGGTAAAATGGCAAAATAGCGAGAAATCAAGACCATCTCTTCGTTGGTTAAGTCTTGTACCAGCTCATTTAAACCTTGGTAATTCGCAGATTGAGACAACTCTTTCAAGGTTTTGATTTTTTCAAAGGTTTCTTTTGCTAACATATTTTGGGTGATTTCATCCAAAATCGTGGTCAAAATAGTCACTTCTTCCTGAATGACCTCTTTATTGCTATAACTTTCTAAACGTTGTAATGTCATGATTACCTCCCTATGGTTCGATAACTACCGGCTCTACTGTCTTCTTGAGACTCAGATAATTCCTGCTCCAGACTTGCTCGCTTCTCACTAGCGTCAATATTTAGCACAAAAGCAATGGCGACAGATAAAATCAAAAGACTATTTCCTCCTTGAGAGAGGAAGGGAAAAGTGACCCCAGTGGATGGAATCAAGCCAGAAATCCCTCCAATATTGATGAATGTTTGAGTGAGAAGCATGCCCCCAACTCCGATCGCCATCATGGCATTAAAAGGATTTTTCGCTCGAATTCCGACTAGAATGATCCGTAAAATGAGGAAAAAGAGCAAGGCTAAAATCAAGCTAGCACCGATAAAGCCAAATTCCTCAATGACAATGGCAAATACGAAATCCGTATGGGCTTCTGGCAAATAGCCACGTTTTTCGATGGAATTTCCTAATCCCAAGCCAAACCAACCACCATTGCTCATAGCATAGTAAGAATTAGCCAGCTGGTGACCAGCTCCTGTCAAATCCTTGAACGGATTGAAAAAGGCACTGAAACGTTTAGCTACATAACCAAATACTGGGATTTGTGCCATACGCTCAACCCCAATCAGCCAAATCGTCCCCAAAGTCACAAAGGAAATTCCAAATAAGGACCCCAGAATCGTCGAGAACCAGCGATAGCCAATTCCACTAACAGACACCATAATCATGGTGGTTAACACCAAAATTGTCGCATTTCCAAGGTCAGGCATAATGGCTACTAAGCCAATCAAAAAAAGCGTCACTGCCCGCCAGTCATTGATACTGCGAGGAATCCATTGATTTTTGGTCAGATACTGATAGTCATAAATACCAATCTCTTCTTGATGCTTGGAAAATTTGAGCGCCAAATACCAAATCAAAATCAGTTTCAAATATTCTGCTGGCTGAAGGGTAAACCCTCCAGCAATTTTTAGCCAGCCTTTTGCTCCATTGACCGTCTCTCCTAAGAATCGCGCTAACAGTAGCAAGATGATTTCAACCAAAATCACCACAATCATCAAACGCTCTCTTTTTAGAAAGTCTAGTTTAAATTTATAGATGAGAGAAATCGCGATTAAACTAACGCCAAAAAAGGCAGCCTGGTTCATGACCGATGCTAAGGAATTAGCTCCGATTTCTATTAAATTTGGACTTGTTGTCGAATAAACTACAATCAGCCCCAATACCGATAAAATCAAGTATGGAACCAATATAGAATAGTTTAAGAGGTGCCGTTTATCAATCTTCATAATTCACCTTTTTATTTTGATATTCACCGAACATTATACCACTTTTATGCCTTAAAAAAAAGTCATAAACGAACATCAATCCTAAAATTTCCTCTTATCTATTGCACTCTTATACCCTGCTTTTTATTGTCAAATATGACATTTATTGCAATTTGTTAACATTTCACATACTTTCCTTTAATGATAGATATTTTTTTTGCTTTTTCCTTGATTTTACGCTAGAATAACATTATATGAGAAAGAGAATACAGCCCAAGCTGATGCTGGCCTTTTTTGTGTGTTTTATTGGTATCATTCTTATCAGTAAGCAACTCTCAGAAGGCGCAGAAAAACAACAGCTAAAAACAAATACGAGCCAATCATCGGTCGCATCGAGTAGCAAAACGACTGTCTCCTCTTCGGAAGAAAAAGACAAACCAGAGGAAACTGAAGACGAAGAAGTCACCTACAAACCTATCATTGACGTGTCAGGCTGGCAGCTTCCAAGTGAGATTGATTATGACCTCCTTTCACAAAATATCTCTGGAGCGATTGTCCGCGTTCATAGCGGCGCTCAAACAACAAAGGAAAATGCTGCGACTTATGCCAACGGTCTTGATAAATCTTATAAAAAACATATCGAGGAATTCCAAAAAAGAGACATTCCTGTTGCCGTTTATGCCTATGTAGCGGCAAGTAGTGTCAAAGAGATGGAAGAAGAAGCTGAGAGCTTTTACAAAGCTGCTTCTAGCTATAAACCAACCTACTACTGGCTAGATGTTGAAGAAAAAACCATGGCTGATATGAATCAAGGGATCGAAGCTTTTCGAGGAAAATTAGAAGCTCTCGGTGCTAAAAAAATCGGGATTTATGTCGGAACTTACTTCATCGAAGAGCATAGTCTTACGACTGACAAATTTTCAGCAATTTGGATTCCGACCTATGGATATGACAATGGCTACTACAATGCTGCTCCAGATACGGAGTTAGACTATGATTTGCACCAGTACACTTCACAAGGAAGTCTCAATGGCTTTCCACATGTACTTGATTTGAACCAATTATCCGTTCAAAAACAACCAAAGAAAACATTTGAAAAATTATTTAGTAAAAAGTAAGAGCTGAGTCCTATCAGGTCTTGCTTTTTTTAAT